>NZ_CP155073.1:1255856-1569820 GCF_039621805.1 Paraburkholderia sp. PREW-6R
GAAATCATCTCGTTCACGCAGTCGTTTCATGGCCGCACGTTCTTTACCGTGAGCGTTGGCGGTCAGCCGAAGTATTCGGAAGGCTTCGGTCCGGTACCCGCCGGCATCATCCACTTGCCGTACAACGATCTCGAAGCGGCGAAGCAAGCCATTGGCGCGAAAACCTGCGCGGTGATCGTCGAGCCGATTCAGGGCGAAGGCGGCGTGATTCCGGCCGATCCGGCGTTTCTGAAGGGCCTGCGTGAAGCGTGCGACGCGCACGGCGCACTGCTGATTTTTGACGAGGTACAAACGGGTGTGGGCCGCAGCGGCTACTTCTACGCGTATCAGGACACCGGCGTGACGCCCGACATCCTCACTACCGCAAAGGCGCTCGGCAACGGTTTTCCGATCGGCGCCATGCTGACCACGAACGAACTGGCGGCGTATTTCAAGGTCGGCGTACATGGCACGACGTACGGCGGCAATCCGCTGGGCGCGGCAATCGCGGACAAGGTCGTGGAACTGATCAGCGACCCGAAAGTGCTCGAAGGCGTGCGCAGCCGCAGCGTGACGTTAAAAGGCCATCTGGCGAAGCTGGACGATCGTTTTGGCCTGTTCAGGCAAGTGCGCGGCAAGGGGCTCCTGATCGGCGCTGAGCTGAACGACGCCTACAAGGGCCGCGCGAAAGATTTCGTCGCCGCCGCGGGCCAGCATGGCGTGATCATGCTGATGGCCGGGCCGGACGTGCTGCGTTTCGTGCCGTCGCTGATCATGCCGGAAGACGACATGAACGAGGGTTTCGCACGCCTGGCCAAAGCTTTCGAGTCGGTTGCCGGCGCAAAGACCGAAGCGGCGTCGCACTGATCCGATGCGTTCGATCATGCGTGACACTCAACAGGAACGATGATGCTCTTTGTTCGCCCCGGCCGTCTTGCCGACCTCGACGCACTCGAACAGATGGCGCGCACCGCGCAGCCCGTGCTGCATTCGCTGCCGCATGACCGGCGCGCGCTCGAAGCCCGCATTGCGCTGTCAGAAGACTCGTTTCGCGCGGATGTCGATTTCCCCGGAGAGGAGTTCTACCTGTTCGTGCTCGAAGAGTCGGAAAGCGGCAAGCTGATGGGCACGGCCAGCATCGTCGCCGCGGCCGGTTACTCGGACCCGTTCTACGCGTTTCGCAACGACGCGCTGATTCATGCATCGCGCGAATTGCACGTGAACCGCAAGATTCACGCGCTGACCATGTCGCATGAACTCACGGGCAAGAGCCGGCTCGCGGGCTATTACATCGATCCTTCGTTGCGGGGCCATGCTGCCGCGCATCTGATGTCGCGCGCCCGCATGATGTATATCGCTGCGAATCGCAAGCGCTTCACGCCTGAAGTGTTTTCGCTGCTGCTCGGCGTGACCGACGATTCAGGCGTGTCGCCGTTCTGGGAAGCCGTCGGCCGCAAGTTTTTCGGGCGCGATTTCAAGGACATTGAAATCGAGTCGGGCGGTCGCAGCCGTACGTTTATCGCCGAAGTGATGCCCACCTATCCCGTCTATGTGCCGCTCCTGCCGGAAGCGGCGCAACGCGTGCTCGGCGAGCCGGATTCGAAAGCGTTGCTCGCGTATGACATCCATCTCGAGGAAGGCTTCGAGACGGATCGCTACATCGACATTTTCGATGCAGGCCCGGTGCTGACCGCGCAGGTGGATCGCAGCGCGTGCGTCGCGCGCAATGAGACGCGCGTCGTGCAACAAGGCAATGCGAATGCGGCGGGCGCGATGTATCTGATCGCACATAACGGTGCGGATGGCGAATTCCGCTGCGTGCTGGGTGAGCTGTCGGCGGACAGAAAAGCCGGCGCCTCGTTGCCGCAGGCGGCACTCTCCGTGCTCGCCGTCAACGAAGGCGATACGGTGCGCTGCGTGCCGCTGCACGCACTGCACCAGCACGAACAATCGGGGGACGCGCAATGATCGTCGTTCGCGTGGTGCAACGAGGCGACGTGGACGCGCTCATGCGGCTCGCGCAGGAAACCGGCCCGGGCCTGACCACGTTCAAGCCCGACCGCGACGCGCTGGCGGCACGGGTCGAACGGGCGCGTCGCACCATGGAAGACCGCGCCGAGCCTTTCGAGGCCGGCTATTTCTTCGTGATGGAAGACACCGTGACCGGCGACGTGGCCGGCGTCTGCGGCATCGAAACCGCAGTGGGATTGCAGCAGCCTTTCTACAATTATCGCGTGAGCACGGTAGTGCACGCGAGCCAGGACCTGGGCATCTGGACGCGCATGCGCGCGCTGAACATCTCGCACGATCTCACGGGCTATGCCGAAGTGTGTTCGCTGTTCCTGAGCCCGCGTTATCGCACGAGCGGCGTGGGCGGCTTGCTGTCGCGTTCGCGCTTCATGTTCGTCGCGCAGTTTCGCGATCGCTTTCCGCAGCGCTTATGCGCTGAACTGCGCGGCCATTTCGACGCGCAAGGCACGTCGCCATTCTGGCGCGCGGTCGGCTCGCATTTCTATCAGATCGATTTCAACGCGGCGGATTATCTGAGTTCGCACGGCCGCAAGTCGTTCCTCGCGGAACTGATGCCGCGCTATCCGGTGTATGTCGAACTATTGCCGCAAGAGGCGCAAGCCTGCGTCGGCCTGACGCACAACGACACGATTCCCGCACGCCGCATGCTGGAGGCGGAAGGGCTGCGCTACGAGAACCATATCGATATTTTCGACGCCGGACCGGTGCTCGAATGCCATATCTCCGATCTGCGCACGGTGCGTGAAAGCGTGGTGGCGACGGTCGAGATCGCGGATGGGCCGGCCGCTGCGTCGCAGGATGCGCCGCGCTCGATGGTGTCGAATACGTCGCTCGGCGATTTTCGCGTGGGCGTGGCCGCGGGCGTGCCGGAAGACGGCGTATTCCGGCTTGGCGCGGCCGAAGCCGCGGCGCTGAATGTCGAGGCGGGCGGCCAGGTGCGCGTGCTGCCGTTGAAATACAAACAGGGATGATCATGAGCGAGCTTTTCATCGACGGCGAATGGGCCGTCGGCACGGGACCCGCATTCGCGTCGCGCAACCCTGGAACGGGCGCGACCGTGTGGGAAGGCAACAGCGCATCGGCGCAGGACGTGGATCGCGCGGTGCGTAGCGCGCGCCGTGCGTTCGCCGCATGGTCGGCAACAAGTCTCGACGAGCGTTGCGCCGTGGTGCGCCGCTTTGCCGGGCTCGTGACGCAGCGCAAGGAAGCGCTGGCCGAAGCGATTGGACGCGAAACAGGCAAGCCGCTGTGGGAAGCGCGCACCGAAGCCGCATCAATGGCGGCAAAGGTCGAGATTTCGATCCAGTCGTACAACGAACGCACCGGCGAAAAGCGCTCGCCGATGGCGGACGGCACGGCCGTGCTGCGGCATCGTCCGCATGGTGTGGTGGCGGTGTTCGGGCCGTACAATTTTCCAGGCCACTTGCCGAACGGACATATCGTGCCCGCGCTGATCGCCGGCAATGCGGTCGTCTTCAAGCCGTCCGAACTCGCGCCGGGCGTCGCCGCGCTGACCGTGCAGATCTGGCGCGACGCGGGCCTGCCAGCGGGCGTACTGAACCTCGTGCAGGGCGAGAAGGACACCGGCATTGCGCTCGCGAATCACAGGCAGATCGACGGCCTGTTCTTCACAGGTAGTTCGGACACCGGAACACTGCTGCACAAACAGTTCGGCGGCCGGCCGGAGATCGTGCTCGCGCTGGAAATGGGCGGCAACAACCCGCTCGTGGTCGGACCGGTGGCCGATATCGATGCCGCCGTGCATCACACGATCCAGTCGGCGTTTCTGTCGGCGGGGCAGCGTTGCACGTGCGCACGCCGGATCTTCGTGCCGGATGGCGCGAACGGTGAACGTTTTATCGAGCGTCTTACCGAGGTGACGTCCCGGATCGCTGTGGGCGAATACAACGCCGATCCGCAGCCGTTCATGGGCGCAGTGGTGTCGGCGCGCGCAGCCTCACGGCTCGTCGCGGCGCAGGAGCGGCTGCTCGCCGACGGCGCTCGTCCGCTGCTGAAGATGGCGCAGCGCGATCCGCGCCTTGGTTTCGTCACGCCCGCGATTCTGGATGTTACGGCCGTGAAGGATCTGCCTGACGAAGAGCACTTCGGACCTCTCGCACAGATCATCCGCTACAGCACGTTCGACGAAGCACTGGAGAAGGCCAACGACACCGAATTCGGTCTCTCCGCGGGCCTGCTCGCCGACGACGAAGCGCTGTGGGCGCATTTTCAGCGGACCATTCGCGCGGGCATCGTCAACTGGAACCGGCCGACCAACGGGGCTTCGTCGGGTGCGCCGTTCGGCGGGCCGGGGCGCTCGGGCAATCACCGGCCGAGCGCGTACTATGCCGCCGACTATTGCGCGTATCCGATGGCGTCCGTCGAAAGCGCGCAACTGACCATGCCCGCGAGCGTCTCGCCGGGCCTCCAATTCTAAGGATCGACGATGCAAGCCACAGAAGCCAATTTCGACGGTCTGGTCGGCCCGACTCATAACTATGCGGGCTTGTCGTTCGGCAATGTCGCGTCGCAGAACAACGAAAAGTCCGTGGCGAACCCGAAAGCCGCTGCCAGGCAGGGGCTGCGCAAGATGAAGCGATTAGCGGACCTCGGCTTTCATCAGGGCGTGCTGCCGCCACAGGAGCGTCCGTCCATGCGTCTGTTGCGCGAGCTCGGTTTTTCCGGCGACGACGCCACGGTGATCGCGCGCGTTGCACGCGACGCGCCCGAGTTGCTGGCCGCTGCCAGTTCGGCGTCGGCGATGTGGACGGCGAATGCGGCGACCGTGAGCCCGTCGGCGGATACGCACGACGGCCGCGTGCATTTCACGCCGGCGAATCTTTGCAGCAAGCTGCATCGCGCGATCGAGCATGAGTCCACGCGCCGTACATTGCGTGCGATTTTCAGCGACGCCGGGCGTTTCGTCGTGCATGACGCGCTGCCCGGCACGCCCGCGCTTGGCGACGAAGGTGCGGCGAACCATACGCGCTTCTGTGCGGATTACGGCGTGCGCGGCGTCGAATTCTTCGTATATGGGCGCAGCGAGTATCGCCGCGGACCGGAGCCGAAACGTTTTCCCGCGCGGCAGACGTTCGAGGCGAGCCGCGCGGTCGCGCATCGTCATGGACTTGAAGAAACGGCCACTGTGTACGCGCAGCAAAATCCGGATGTGATCGACGCGGGCGTGTTTCATAACGACGTGATCGCGGTCGGCAATCGCACGACGCTGTTCTGTCATCAGTTGGCGTTCGTCGAGCAGAACGCGGTGTACGACGAATTGCGTACGAGGCTCGCGGGTTTGAAGGCCGAGTTCAATGTGATCGAAGTGCCCGACGCGCAGGTGGGGGTCGCCGACGCTGTCACGTCGTATCTGTTCAACAGCCAGTTGCTGACGCGCCCGGATGGCCGGCAGGTGCTGGTGGTGCCGCAGGAGTGCCGTGAAAACGCGCGCGTCGCCGCCTACCTGGACGAACTCGCGTCGCACGCAGGCCCGATCGACGACGTACTCGTGTTCGATCTGCGCGAAAGCATGAAGAATGGCGGCGGCCCGGCGTGCCTGCGCTTGCGTGTGGTGCTCGACGAGGCGGAACGCGCAGCGGTGTCGCCCGGCGTATGGATCGACGATACGCTCTTTGGCCGCCTCGACGGGTGGATCGAAAAGCACTATCGCGACCGTCTTGCGCCCGCCGATCTGACCGACCCGCAGTTATTGCATGAATCGCGCACCGCGCTCGATGAACTGACGCAGATTCTCGGCCTCGGTTCGCTGTATGACTTTCAGCGCTGAGCCATCATGTCCGAGCCAAACATCATGTTGAGCGACTTTCTCGGCTACACGCTGGCCGGTACGCGGCCGGCCGCGAACGAACGGGACGGCACGTGCGCGAACGCTCAGGTGCGCTGGTCATGGCAGGACGACGGCGTCCTTCTGCTCGAACCCGTGTCACGTGAAACGGGCGGCCCGACGCGCAGCGTGCTCGCCTCGGCCGGCATTCATGGCGACGAAACCGCGCCGATCGAACTGCTGTCGTATCTCGTGCGTGATCTCGCCGCAGGCGAAGCCGCGCTCGGTTGCCGTCTGCTCGTGATTCTCGGCAACATCGACGCCATGCGGGACGGAAATCGTTACCGCGACGACGATCTGAACCGTCTATTCAGCGGGCGTTACCGGGAAGTACCGCATAGCCACGAAGCGCCGCGCGCGGCCGCTCTGGAAGAGGCGGCGCAGCGCTTCTTTGCGGCGGCCTCGGGCGGGGCCGGCGCGCGCTGGCACATCGACATGCACACGGCGATCCGCGCGTCGGCCTTCGAGCAATTCGCGTTGCTGCCGCATACGGGCGAAGCGTTTTCGCGCGCGATGTTCGAGTGGCTCGGCGACGCGCGCATCAGCGCCGTGCTGCTGCACACCACGAAGGGCAATACATATTCGCACTTCACCGCGCAAGCGTGCGGCGCGCAAGCGTGCACACTCGAACTGGGCAAGGTACGGCCATTCGGTGAAAACGATCTCGCGCGGTTCGCCGGCGCGGACGAGGCGCTGCGCCGTCTCGTCGCCGGCACGATCGGCCCTGCGCACGGGCCCATGCCGCGTGTGTTCACCGTCATCGGACAGATCACGAAACAGAGCGATGCCTTCGAGCTGTTCGTCACAAAAGAAGTGCCGAACTTCACGCCTTTCGCGCAAGGCACCTTGCTCGCGCGCGACGGGCAATACCGCTACTTCGTGCAGCACGACGAGGAACGTATTGTGTTTCCCAACCCGACGGTCAAGCCCGGTCTGCGCGCGGGTTTGATGGTCGTCGAGACCACTGACGAGACGCTTGCGCGGCTGGCTTGAAAAAGCGGGCGCGCAGACCTCAGCCTGTACAATCCCGCGCTCGCGGCGGTTGCTGCATCTTGCCAGCCGCATGAGTCTGTATCGCATTTCAGGCATGGCAAACATGCCGGCGCGGATTCGACTCCGTTTCATTCCATATCGTAGAGGAAGACCCGTAATGAAAATGAATTGGTCAAACATGGTTGCGCTCGCGCTGTTCACCACCGCAACGGCAACGGCGACGCTCGCGGCCGCCCCGGCATCGGCTGCGGACATCAAGGAAGTGCGCTTTGGAGTCGAAGCGTCATATGCGCCGTTCGAATCGAAGTCGCCGTCGGGCGAGCTGCAAGGTTTCGACATCGACGTGGGCAATGCCGTGTGCGCAAAGCTGAAGGCGAAATGCGTATGGGTCGAGAACTCGTTCGACGGCCTGATTCCCGCGCTCGAGGCGCGCAAGTTCAACGCGATCAATTCGGACATGACGATCACCGATCAACGTCGCCAGGCGATCGACTTCACCGATCCGATCTACACGATTCCGAACCAGATGATCGCGAAGAAGGGCAGTGGCCTGCTGCCCACGGCGGCGTCGCTCAAGGGCAAGCACGTCGGCGTGCTGCAAGGCACGATTCAGGAAACGTACGCGAAGGCGCGCTGGGCGCCCAATGGTGTCGACGTCGTGCCCTATCAGACGCAGGATCAGATTTACGCCGACCTCGCGTCCGGTCGTCTGGATGCGGCGTTCCAGGACGCGGAAGCGGCATCGAAGGGATTTCTGAAAAAGCCGCAAGGCGCGGGCTTCGAATTCGCGGGTCCGGCCGTCACGGATGAAAAGCTGCTCGGCGCGGGCGTAGGCTTTGGGGTTCGTAAAGGCGACACGGCTTTGAAGGACGCGCTGAACCAGGCACTGAAGGAGCTGAAAGCGGACGGCACGATCGACCGCTTTGCGGCCCGGTATTTCGATGTGAAGGTGGTGTTGAAGTAAGCGGCAACCTTGCCGGTCCGGCATGCGCGGCATGCCGGACCGGCACATCATGAACCCGGCTCAGGGCAGATACAGACTCGAAGAACAGAAAGACGCCGCGATCAGCGATCGCGCCACGTCTTCACATCATCTCCATTTCCCGCATCTGCCCCAGGCCGAAAAAACGGCCAAGTTCCTTCGCCATTTCGTTCAGGACGCTCATCTCTTTCTGCGAAATGCGGCGCGGCTCCTGCGTGTGCGACCAGTCGCCGTAAAGCAGGGCTACCGTCTGTTCGCTTTCGTCCACGATCGGCAGCAGCACGAATGCGCGAGCGTCGTCGAACGCGCGGCGGAACCACTCGGGCAGCCGCGCGATCATTTTCGGGTCGCGGGCATTCTCGATGAAGATACCGACCGAGTTCGCGATCGCCAGATGAAAGACGTCCGGCTCGAATGCGGTGTTGAAGGTCAGCTTGGGCAGTGCGGCGTCTATTCGCGGACCCAGCCCGAGGCGCGCCTTGAAAGTGCCGTTGCTCTGCTTGACGAACACGACCGTGCGCGCGAAGCCGAGACCGGCGAGCACCGTTTCCGAGGCCATGCCGAGCGCCGGCGCGAGCGGGCTGCCGGCGGGCAGCGCGCGCAGGTCTTCGACGCCCGACGCGATGCGGGCTTCCGGGCTCATGGCCTCGCGCGCCATGGCATCGGCGTTGGCACGCAATTCGACGATCTCGCGCATCACGCCGTCGCCGCCTTCTTCGCGGGCGAGCGCGATGCTCATCGCCTGCAACACGTCGGAATCGGTATTGAGCGCGTGGCTGTAGGCCTGCGCGAGTTCGGCGATGCGCGCCTCGCGCTCCCGTTCGGGCATGTTCTGCTGCGTCAGCACGTCGGCGACGGCAGTCGAGTAGTTGGTGATCGCGCGCAGCCATTGCACCTGGCGCGGCTGCTCGGTGTCCTGCGGGTCGAACTCGCCCATGCCGGCGCGGATCATGTCGGGCAGACGCCAGCGCACCGCGGCTTCCTCGCCGATTTCGTCGAATGTCACGCCGAGCACCAGCACGCACGCGTCGGTCTCCAGCGCGCCGCTTTCGATGTGACGGCGAATCTGGTCCCACTCGGCGTCGAGATAGAAGACCACCAGCAGCTTGCCGATCTGCCGCATCAGCGTGCAGACCACGGCTTCCTCGCCGGCGCGCAGGTCGCCGCGCTCGGTCAGCTTGCGCGCGACGCAACCCGAAAGCAGCGTGCGGTTCAGTTCGAGTTTCGCGTCGATGCGGCGCGGCGCGCTGGCATGAAAGTGATCGACGATTTTCAGGCCGACGACGAGATGGCCGACCGCGTCCATGCCGAGCACCATCAGCGCGCGCGACACGGTGGTGATGTTGCCGCCGAACGCAATGTACATGGCCGAGTTGGCAAGCCGCAGCACTTTCTGTGTCAACGCGAAGTCGGACAACACCACCTGCACGAGGCCGGTGAAGTCGAGGTCGTCATTGTTCATCGCCGTCATGGTGCTGCGAAGCGACTGCGACAGCATGGGGAAATCGCCGCGCTCGCTCATTCGCGTCCATAGCCGGTCGAGCACCGCCGCCTTTACCATGTGAGTCCCGCAAAAGCCATACATGTTCCAAAGAATGCCGCGCCGACCACAGGCCGGCTCGTTCCGTTACGTATGCGCTTCGCCTGCATGACTATGCGCCATGCAGCTGAAGCGTTTGCGCTTCGAAACGCTGCGCAAGTTCGTCGGAGGGCAGCGCCTTGCAGACGAGCCATCCCTGAATATGGTCACAGCCCATCTCCGTGAGCAGCGCGCGTTGTGCTTCCGTTTCGACGCCCTCGGCCACGAGTTCGAGATCGAGTGTCTGCGCGAGCCCGACAACGGCGCTCACGATAGCCTGATCGTTTCGCGAGGTTAGCAGATTCTCGACAAAACTACGGTCGATCTTGAGCTTGGCCAGCGGAAAACGCTGCAGGTAAGCGAGGCTCGAATAACCGGTGCCGAAATCGTCGATCGCGAAACGGATTCCCATTGCCGTCAGCTCTTCCAGCAGTCCGGTGGCATGCGCGGGGTCGTGCATCAGCAGGCTTTCGGTGATCTCGAACACGAGACGGCGCGGATCGATACCGGTCAACTCGATTGCCTCGCGCACCGCGTCCTTGAAGCGCGGATCGCGGAACTGCTGCGGCGACACGTTCACCGCCACGTACTGTAGCGGGATGCCGCGCGCGTCCCACTGGATCAACTGCATGCACGCGACTTTGATCACCCAGTTGCCGAGGAAGTTGATCAGTCCGATCGACTCCGCGAGCGGGATGAACATGGAAGGCGGTACGAGCCCGTGCACCGGATGCGCCCAGCGGATCAACGCTTCCACGCCGACCACGCCGTGCGAGCGGCTGCTCGTGATCGGCTGGAAGTGTAGCGAGAACTCGCCGTTACGCACACCGTCGTAGAGGTCGGCCTCCAGTTTCAGGCGCTCAGCATCGGCCGGGTTGTCGTCCGGCACGTAGAAAGCAAGCGTGTTGCCGCCCGCCGCCTTGGCTTGCAGCAGCGCGTGGTCGGCCCAGCGCAGCAAATGGGTGTCGTGCCTTGCGGTGTCGTTGGCGTGGCGCACGTCCGGATAGAGTGCGATGCCGATGCTCGCCGACAGGTGCACCTGCTGACCCTTGTACGCATACGGCTGCTGGATCGCGGTCAGCAGGCGGCGCGCCAGCGCTTCGGCGGCTGCCGCCGCGTCGGTGCGGCTGGCAGCCGGCTTCACCAGGATCGCGAACTCGTCGCTCGCGATGCGCGCCACGGTTTCGCTCGGGCTCGTCATGTTCAGGATGCGCCGCGCCGTATCGCGCAGCATCTCGTCGCCGGCGTCGTAACCCAGCGCACGGTTCACGCGCTGATAGTCGTCGATGTCGAGCAGCAGCAGCGCGGCCGGCGTGCCGTGCGCGTCGGCCTGGCGCTGCGCGTCGAGCAGTGCCGGGATCAGCGCGGGCTGATTCGCGAGGTTGGTCAGGCGGTCGAGATGCAGCGCCTGGGTCAGGCGTTCCTCGGTGGCACGCCAGGACGAAACGTCGAAGCCCGCGATCGCGTAGCCGTCGACGCCGTCATGGCTGCTGCGCATGACGCGCAATTCCACGGTGATCGGATAGGTCAGCGACTTGATGAGTCCGAGCGTGGCCTTTTCGACATTGCCGGTGGTGTCAGCACGTGCAAGCAGCGCATCGAGGCGCGCCGCGTCGGCGGGCGCCACCAGATCGTGGAACGTAATGGTTTCGAGATACTCGCGGTGATAGCCGATGAAACGCAGGCTCGCGTCGGACACGTAGACAAAGCGCAGTTCGTCGTCGACGTGCGCCAGCAGATCGACGGCGCCCACCACCTGCTCCAGCGGCGCTGCGCGTGCCGGCGCGGGAGCCGGCTGCGGCTGGCCGACCTCACGACGGCCCAGCGCACGAAACCGGTCGATGACCGTGCGCAGGGAGCCCCGGCGGGGCGCGGTGATCCTGTTCGCTTCCATGTTTATCACTGGGAACCTGTATTCGTCTGCTTGCGAGGCGGTCCGTCGCCCGCCGTGGCTGGCGGACGAGTCGTATCAGGCCGCCCCATCAGAACGAGATAACGACCCGGGCCGGGAAATCTTTAGCGGGTCGCGGTGAAAAACAATTGGTAAGAATACGGCCGCGTGTGGCGGCGCGGGCGTCCGTCCGGGCAGATGATTTGGGTTAAAGTGCAGAGGCCCCGCAACCGATAACAAGGCATCCCCGTTGTGCAGTGCCGGCTGTGACCTCGCTGCGTAGCTTTTCCGAACACTTGCACCGAAGATTTATGTCTGAACGTCATATTGTCAGGGCCATCCCCGGGCACATTGAGGTGCTCCATTCAGCCGGTGACAACGCCGATCCGGCGGTTTGCAGCCAGTTCGTCTATCTGGGCCGCCAGCCGATTCTCGATCGCGATGGCGCGCTGCATGCCTACGAATTGCTGTTCCGAGCGGGCGCGCATAACTACGCGGAAGTCACCAACGACGCCCAGGCAACGGCACAAGTCGTGGCGCGCACGATCGGCGGCATTGGCGTGCAGGCCGTGCTCGGGCAGCACCGTGGATTCGTCAACATCGACCGGGCGCTGCTTTTCAGCGATATCGTGCATGTAATGCCGCCCGAGCGCTTCGTGCTCGAAATACTGGAAACCGTCAGGATCGACGCACTGCTGGTGCGCCGCCTCGCCGAGTTGCGCCGGGCGGGCTTTCAGGTCGCGCTCGACGACGTAAGCGAACTGTCGGACGAGCTGATTGCGGTGCTGCCGCACGTCGACATCGTCAAGATCGAT
This sequence comes from Paraburkholderia sp. PREW-6R, assembly GCF_039621805.1. Taxonomy (NCBI): domain Bacteria; kingdom Pseudomonadati; phylum Pseudomonadota; class Betaproteobacteria; order Burkholderiales; family Burkholderiaceae; genus Paraburkholderia; species Paraburkholderia sp. PREW-6R. The sequence continues at coordinate 1,267,971 of NZ_CP155073.1, forward strand.
TTTCTGCTGACCGAACGTGCGGGGCTGGCGAAACTGGCGTCGACGGTTCGCGCGCATGGCAAGACACTGATCGCCGAGAAAGTCGAGACACGCGAAGACTTTGCGCTTGCGCGGGAGCTGGGCTTCGATCTCTTCCAGGGTTACTTCTTCGCGCGGCCGCAGGTACTCGCCGCGCCGCGCAACCGTTCGCCGCGTCCCGGCCTGCTGCGGCTGCTGGCGCTGCTGTCGCGCGATGCGGGCATCGTCGAACTGGAAGCCGAGCTCAAGCTGAACCCGAGCGTGGTGGTCCAGCTGCTGCGCCTCGTCAATTCGAGCGCATTCGGGCTAGGGCGCAATATTTCATCGCTGCGCGAGGCGATTATCGCTACCGGCACGCGGCAGATTGCGCGCTGGGCGCAACTGCTGCTTTATGCCGACGGCGGCGATCTGCCGTGGCGCGCCGATCCGCTCGTGCAGCTGGCGGGCACGCGGTCGCGTTTCATGGAACTGGCGGCGGCGTGGCTGCGTCCGCATGACGACGAGTTCGCCGACGCGGCGTTCATGACCGGGATCTTTTCGTTGGTCCACGTGGTGCTCGGCAGCACGCCGGCTGCGGTGCTGGAAAAACTGGGTCTTGCGCTGCCGATTCGCGAGGCGATCATCACGCATCGTGGGGCGCTGGGCATGTTGCTGCGTCTTGCCGAAGCGGCGGGCGAAGGCGGCGACGCAGCGGCGATCGCGATGGGCCCCGATGCGCCCAGCGGTTTCGCCCGCCTGACGCCGGAAGTGCTGGCAGATCTGAATCTGTCCGCGGCGGCGTGGTTCGGCGCGCATATCGAGGAAGCGGCGGCCTGACCGGCGGTGTATCGCCGGCGGCCTGTTAGCCGGCTATTGGGCAACTGCTGGCAGACTGTGGAGCCGCCCGAGTCGTGGTGCATCGTTAAGCGAGATTTGCACGGATGCCGTGCGTACGTGGTCCAATAGCGAGTCGAAGCCGTACGAGTGGCCGTGAGCCGTCCGTGCGGTTTGCGCACTCGGTAGACAAAATCACATGCATCACGCCCGGAGGAATCGCAGATGAAAACAAGACTCGTACCCTTGGCGCTGGCGGCTGTCATGTCGGCGGGATTCACGCTCTATTCGCTGAGCGCCTCGGCAACGCTCAAGCCAGGCGACGCGGCCCCCGCGTTTACCGCCGAGGCTTCGCTCGGTGGCAAGACTTACACGTACTCGCTCGCAGACGAGTTGAAGAAAGGCCCGGTGGTACTGTATTTCTATCCGGCTGCATTCACGAAAGGCTGCACGATCGAAGCGCATGAGTTCGCTGAAGCTGTCGACGAATATAAGAAGTATGGCGCGACGGTGATTGGCGTGTCGCATGACAATATCGACACGCTGACGAAATTCTCTGTCAGCGAATGCCGCAGCAAATTCCCGGTCGCGGCGGATGCCGATTCCAAGGTGATCGGCGAATACGACGCCGGCCTGCCGATGCACAGTTCGATGGCCAATCGCGTGTCCTATGTGATTGCGCCGGACGGCAAGATCATTTACGAATACACCAGCTTGTCGCCGGAGAAGCACGTCGAAAACACATTGAAGGCCGTGAAGGACTGGGCGGCGGCGCACAAGCAACCGTAGCCGTATTTTGCTGTAGACGCTCATTTTCGCAATGGTTTATTGCGGTGATTTCAGGCATCGCGCGTGCTAACTTTGGATTTTTCTCTCGTGCGAGCGTGCGATGCCGATTCTCGTTGCTTTGATAGTCGTGATCGCGCTGATCTATGGCGCGGTGCGCGCGTTTTTTGCGTTGCAGGCTGCGTTCGGGCTAGCGGTCGCGGTCGGCGTGGCGGTGGTGGTTGCTCTGCTGCTGGTTGGCGCGATGGTTTATGGGTGGCGACGCCGGCAGGCCGTGGCGCCGAATATTCACGACGGAGACTGGACCCACGAACTCACGGGCAACTGGGGGTCGGTGAGGCTGGCTGCCGGCAAACGTCTGTGTGAGATCCGGATTGGCGGCGATAGCGGGGATTATATTTTTGCCGATCTCGCTGGGGCGGAGATTCGCGAGCAGGGCGCGGCTTACCAGCTCAATGTGAAAGTCAAGGATGCGAAGCATTCGGTTTGGGCCTTGCCCATGCTGGACAAGCGGCAGGCCGAACAGTGGAAGAGGATTTTCTTGCTGGCTGTAGAGCAAAAGCTTTGAGGTTGTTCGTATCTTTCCGGTCTGTTTCCAGTTTTTTCTGTTCTTATTTTCAAGATCGTCACTTCGTTGAGAAAAGTGCCGGGTCCGGAACAAATCGTTAGTACTATCCGTTATTGGGCGGGCCGGGGTTTATCTCCAACCCGGCCTGTCGGCTGCGTGCGGCATTCCATCCTCAGTCGCACCTGGCATTCACGGCGCAGTTCTTACTCTGGCCAGAACTGCGCTTTTTTTCGTGCTCCTGATTAATTATTTTAGGACCCGAACCGGCTTCAGACGGATTCTGCGCTTGTCGGCGGCGTGCCTGTTTACTGCCTGCTGACTGCTCGGTGGCACGCAATTCACTTTTGCATTCAGGTAATGGGCAGGACGTCTTTCTTTACCTATGATAGGAGTAGATGTGGATTCATCCCCGTGGGCCACATCGTTGTCAGGCACCGATCCAGCAGCCTGTCTGGTATCGCCCCGGCAATTCCCCGTCCCGCGGCCTTCCTGTGGAAGGTCGCGGCTTTTTTGTTTGTTAGATATGTTTAGGAAACCGGAATAAGTCTGCTCTTTTGATAACTTTGCGCAGCCTCGCTGCGTTTTCGTCTGGTCGAGAGGCGCGAGCGGTTGCCCTGGTTCTGTATCGAAGCCACGCTGGCCGGATCTATGATGCAGATTTTCGGGCGGGCCTGGCGGGAAGAGGGCCGAGAAAAATCGCTTTGAGTTTGTCGCGGCCTATTACGTGTCCCAGTTCTGCGAATACGCAGTAGTTGGCGATCAGCGTCACGAGCAAGATCTGGATTGCCCAGAAATGAGACCAGTTGAGTTGGGCGAGCAGTGTGCGGTTAGCGTCGAAGAGATTGGGCGAATCTTTCCAGTAGTCGTATAGATGCTCCAGGTAATGGAAGCACAGCGCGACAAGCGTATAAATGAGCGTCTTCCAGCCGGCGTTCCAGACGAGCGGTTTGTCGGGAAAGCGGTTGACGAATGGCAGGTGGTTCGCGAGCAGTACTGACTTGCCGAGAATCAAGGCCGCCACGGTGACAGACGCGGTGGTGGGCAGCGAAAGACCGGTGCCTCGCGTCATCAACGCGCGAATGATGACGACGAGATGGAGAATCACAAAGAAGAAGATTGTCGGCGGCAGCATCTCCACGAATTCATGTCTGGCGGTGGCCATCAGCTTGTTCAAGGTGCCTCCTTGCAACGCGGGTCTCGATAAAATCATCGAGCATGACGTACGGCCGTCACGCCGCACATTCATTCCCCTGACTTTGCCGTATGCGCCCGCAACCCGCGAATCATTGAGCTCGCAATCAGCCCGACGAGGCGACAAGGGATTCGACAAAAAGAGAAAGCCGAAGTAGCGTGCGCTGGCTAAATCGCCCGCTTGCGGGCAACGAGCCGTGCGCCGACCCGCGAAAGACCAAAAATTCAGACAGCCGCCGCGCGATTCCGCCGGGACCTTCTCGACTCCCACCGGACGCGGATCCGATCCATATAAAGATAGACCACAGGCGTGGTATACAAAGTCAACAACTGACTCACAATCAGACCACCCACAATCGCAATCCCCAGCGGTGCACGTAACTCGGCGCCTTCGCCCCGCCCGAACGCCAATGGCAGCGCCCCAAGCAAAGCGGCGAACGTCGTCATCATGATAGGCCGAAATCGCAGCACGCATGCCTGAAAAATCGCGTCGCGCGACGACAGCCCATGTCGCGATGCTTCAATCGCGAAGTCCACCATCATGATCGCGTTCTTCTTCACGATACCAATCAGCAGAATCACGCCGATCAACGCGATGATGCTGAACTCCGTCTTGAACAGCAGCAATGCAAGCAGCGCTCCGATACCCGCCGAAGGCAGCGTGGACAGAATGGTCAACGGATGAATATAGCTTTCGTACAACATTCCCAGCACGATATAGACCGCGGCCAACGCCGCCAGAATGAGAATCGGCTGATCGGACATCGACTGCTGAAAGGCCTGTGCGGTGCCCTGGAAACTGCCATGAATGGTGCCGGGCATGCCGATCTGCGCCATCGTGTCGTAAATCGCCTGCGTCGCGGTCGACAGCGACACGCCGGGCGGCAGATTGAATGAAATCGTCGACGCGACGAACTGACTCTGGTGATTCACCGAAAGCGGTGTATTGCCCGGCCCGAAGCGCGCGATTGCGGACAACGGCACCATGGTTTCCTTCGCGGTCGACACTGCCGCACCCGACGACGCGCTCGATTTGCCGCTCGCCGCAATCGAGTTGATCGCCTGATTGCGAGCGGAGTCCGCGGCGATGCTGGCTGCGCTCGACGCGGTGGTGCCGGCCGTGCCGCCCGTGGTCGCGCTCGTCGAACTGGTGCTCGTGCTCGTGCTTTTGCTCGACGATGACGAAGCCGTAGCCGTAGCCGACGCCGTGCCCGATCCGGACGTGACCGTGCCGGCCGGCGCATTGGTCGTCTGCGCACCGCTCGCGCTGCCTCCGGACGTGCTGACGTAGATCTGATTCAGCATATCGGGGCTTTGCCAGTACCTGGGCGCTACTTCCATCACCACGTGATACTGATTCAGCGGGTTATAGATCGTGGAAACCTGCCGCTGTCCAAACGCGTCGTACAGCGTGTTGTCGATCTGCGCGGGCTTGATGCCAAGCCGCGCCGCGGTGGCGCGGTCGATCGTCACCATCGCTTCTAGGCCGCCCTGCTGCTGGTCGGAGTTCACGTCCGCGAGTTCGGGGCGCGCCTGCAGCGCCTCGGTCAGCTTCGGTCCCCACAGATACAGATCGGGCGTGGAGTCGGCGAGCAGCGTGAACTGATACTGCGCATTCGATTGTCTTCCGCCGACGCGAATGTCCTGCACCGCCTGCAGGAAGGTGCGCGCGCCGGCCACGTCGCCAAGCGGTGCGCGCAGTTGCTGGATCACCTGATCCGCAGACGCCTTGCGCTCACTCTTCGGTTTCAGCGAGACGAACATGAAACCCGAATTGGTCTGCCGGCCGCCCGTGAAGCCCACCACGCTGTCCACGGCAGGGTTCTTGCCGACGATGTCCATCATTTCCGCGAATTTGCCCTTCATGGCCTGGAACGACGTGCTCTGGTCAGCCTGAATGCCGCCCACGAGCCGCCCGGTGTCCTGCTGCGGAAAGAAGCCCTTCGGAATGATGATGTACAGCCAGACGTTCAGGCCGATCGTCAGCACGAGAACGGTCAGGATAAGCCTGGGATGCAGCAGCGCCCAGCCGAGCGTGCGCTCGTAGCCGCGCTGCATGGCCGTGAAGTTGCGTTCGAGCCAGCGCCCGAAGCGTCCTTCCTGTTTCGCCTCGTGCGGCTCGCGCAGAAGCCGCGAGCACATCATTGGCGTGAGCGTGAGCGAGACGATCAGCGACACGCCGATCGCCAGCGACAGCGTGAGCGCAAACTCGCGGAACAGCCGGCCGACGATCCCGCCCATCAGCAGAATCGGCAGGAACACGGCGACCAGCGAAATACTGATCGACAGTACGGTAAAGCCCACTTCCCGGGCGCCGAGGAACGCGGCTTTCATGCGCGGCACGCCGTTTTCGATATGCCGGGAAATGTTTTCGAGCACCACGATCGCGTCGTCCACCACGAAGCCCGTGGCGATGGTGAGCGCCATCAGCGACAGGTTGTCGATCGAGAAGCCCAGCATGTACATTGCGCCGAACGTGCCGATGATCGAGATCGGCACGGCCACGCTCGGTATCAGCGTGGCGCGCCAGTTGCGCAGGAACAGGAACACCACCATGACGACCAGCGCGACCGCGACCACGAGCGTGCGCTCGGTATCTTTCAGCGACGCACGGATCGTGGTCGAGCGGTCCGCGGTGGGCGTGATGTCGACGTCGGCCGGCAGCGACGCGTGCAGTTGCGGCAGCATGGCCGTTACGCGGTCGATCGTATCGATGATGTTCGCGCCCGGCTGACGATACAGGATCACCAGCACCGAACGCTTGCCGTTGAACAGGCCGAGATTGCGCAGGTCTTCGACCGAATCCACCACCTCGGCAACGTCCGAGAGCTTCACCGCGGAGCCGTTGCGATACGCGATTACGAGATCGCGATACTGCGCGGCCTTGCTTGCCTGGTCGTTCGTGTAAATCTGCACGCGGTTCGGGCCGAACTCGATCGAGCCTTTCGGGCTGTTCGCGTTGGCTGCGGCGAGCGCGGCGCGCACGTCTTCGAGACCAATGCCGTAGTGGGAGAGGGCGTTCGGTTCGAGCTCGACGCGCACCGCGGGATTGGCCGAGCCGCTCACGTCCACTTCGCCGACGCCGTCCACCTGCGAGAGCGACTGTTGCAGCACCGTTGCCGCAGAGTCGTACAACTGGCCGGCGGTCAGCGTCTTCGACGTGAGCGCCAGAATCATGATCGGCGCGTCGGCCGGATTGACCTTGTGATAGGTCGGGTTGCTGCGCAGGCTGGTCGGCAGGTCGGCGCGCGCCGCGTTGATGGCGGCCTGGACGTCGCGCGCGGCGCCGTCGATGTCGCGATTCAAACCGAACTGCATGGTGATGCGCGTCGAGCCGACCGAACTCATCGAGGTCATCTCGGTGACGTCCGCAATCGAGCCGAGATGCCGTTCGAGCGGACTGGCGACGCTGGTTGCGACCGTGTCCGGACTCGCGCCCGGCAAGGTCGCCTGCACGGAAATGGTCGGAAAGTCCACTTGCGGCAGCGGCGCGACCGGCAGTTTCGTGAACGCGAAAATGCCGGCGAGCGCAATGCCGATCGCGAGCAGCGTAGTGGCGACCGGGCGGGAAATAAACGGACGCGACAGGTTCATCGCTCAGGCCTCTGCGTCGGTGACGGGCGGCACGGGCTTGCCGCGATTGAAGCGTTCACGCGCACGGCGAGCGAGCGAATCGAAGCCGAGATAAATCACCGGCGTGGTAAAGAGCGTCAGGAGCTGGCTGACGATCAGACCGCCGGCAATCGCGATGCCGAGCGGCCGGCGCAGTTCCGAACCGGCGCCCGTGCCGAGCATCAGCGGCAGCGCGCCGAGCAGCGCGGCGAGCGTGGTCATCAGAATCGGCCGGAAACGCAGCAGACACGCCTGGTAGATCGCTTCGCGCGGCGGCTTGCTTTCCTCGCGCTCGGCGTAGAGCGCGAAGTCGATCATCATGATCGCGTTTTTCTTCACGATACCGATCAGCAGCACGATCCCGATGATGCCGATGATGTCCAGATCGTGCCCGGTGATCAGCAGCGCGAGCAGCGCGCCGACCCCCGCCGAGGGCAACGTGGACAGAATGGTGATCGGATGGATGAAGCTTTCGTACAGCACGCCGAGCACGATGTACATCGTGACAATGGCCGCGAGAATCAGGAACAGTTCGTTCGACAGCGACGCCTGGAACGCGAGCGCCGCACCCTGGTAGCGCGTCTGGAACGAGTTCGGCAGGCCGATGTCTTTCTCCGCCTGGTCGATCGCCTTCACCGCTGCGCCGAGCGACGAACCGGGCGCGAGGTTGAACGACACGGTGGTGGCCGGGAACTGGCTCAGGTGCGTGACGAGCAGCGGCGCGGGTTTTTCGATGAAACGCGCAATCGACGACAGCGGCACCTGGCCGCCGGTGGACGTGGAGGAGGGCAGGTAGATGGAGTTCAGCGAGTCGGTGTAGTGCTGCATCGACGGCTGCGCTTCCAGAATCACGCGGTACTGGTTCGACTGCGTGAAGATGGTCGAGATGATGCGCTGGCCGAATGCGTCGTAAAGCGCGCTATCCACGGTGGCGGGCGTGATGCCGTAGCGCGACGCGGTAGCGCGGTCGATTTCGATGTAGACCGACTGGCCGTTGTCCTGCAGGTCGGTGGCCACGTCCGCGAGTTCTGGCGACTGCTTCAGCCGGTCGATCAGCTTCGGCACCCACGTGGTGAATTCGCCGATGTTCGGGTCGGTGAGCATGAACTGGTACTGCGTGGGGCTCACGGTCGAGTCGATTGTCAGATCCTGCACCGGCTGCATGAAGAGCGACGCGCCCGCGATATGCGCGACGTCTTTCTGCAACTGGCGGATCACTTCGCTCGCGGTATGGCTGCGGTCGTCGCGCGGTTTCAGGTTGATCAGCATGCGCCCGCTGTTCAGCGTGATATTGCTGCCGTCCACGCCGATGAACGAGGTGAGGCTTTCCACGTCTGGATTCTTCAGGATCTGAGCGGCGAGTTCCTGCTGCCGCTCGGCCATAGACTGATACGAGACCGACTGCGGCGCCTGCGTGATCGCCTGGATCACACCCGTGTCCTGCACCGGGAAAAAGCCCTTCGGAATGAAGATGTACAGCAGCGCCGTGAACACGAGCGTGAGCACGGCGACCACCAGCGTGGAGCGCTGCCGGTTCAGCACCCACGTGAGCGCGACCGCATAGCGCGCGATGACCCAGTCGATCGCCCGGTGCGCCTTCGCTTCGAAGCGGTGGCTTTCGTGCGGCGGCGTGTGGCGCAGCAGTTTCGCGCACATCATCGGCACGAGCGTGAGCGACACGATCGCCGAAATCACGATCGTCACCGCGAGCGTAATGGCGAATTCATGGAACAGCCGGCCGACCACGTCGCCCATGAAAAGCAGCGGAATCAGCACCGCGATCAGCGAGACCGTCAGCGAAATGATCGTGAAGCCGATCTGCCTCGAGCCCTTTAGCGCGGCTTCGAGCGGCGCATCGCCTTCTTCCACGTAGCGCGCGATGTTTTCGATCATCACGATCGCGTCGTCGACCACGAAGCCGGTGGCGATGGTCAGCGCCATCAGCGACAGGTTGTCCAGCGAGAAGCCGCACAGGTACATCACGGCGAGCGTGCCGATCAGCGAGAGCGGCACGGAAAGACTCGGAATGATGGTGGCGTAGATGTTCGCAAGGAACAGATACATGACGAGCACCACCAGCACGACCGACATGGCCAGTTCGAACTGCACGTCGCGCACGGAAGCGCGGATCGTGGTGGTGCGGTCGGTGACGATCTGCACGTCGAGCGATGCGGGCAGCGCCTGCTGCAGTTGCGGCAGCAGCGCCTTGATGCTGTCCACCACCTGGATCACGTTGGCGCCCGGCTGGCGCTGAACGTTCAGAATGATGGCCGGCGTGCCGTCCACCCACGCGCCGAGCTTGGTGTTCTCCGCGCCCTGCACGATGGTGGCGACGTCGGTCAGCATCACCGCGCGGCCGTTCTTGTAGGCGACTACCGCGCTCTTGTATGCGTCGGCGTCGGTCAGCTGGTCGTTCGCGTTGATCGTGTAGTTGCGCGTGGGGCCGTCGAAATTGCCCTTCGGCGTATTCACGTTCAGATTCGAGATCGTGGTGCGCAGGTCGTCCAGATTCAGCCCGTAGGCGGCGAGCGCGCGTGCGTTCGCCTGAATCCGCACGGCCGGGCGCTGGCCGCCCGACAGGCTGACGAGACCCACGCCCGCCACCTGCGAGATTTTCTGCGCGAGCCGCGTGTCGGCGAGATCCTGCACCTGCGTGAGCGGCAGCGTTTTCGACGTGATCGCGAGCGTGATGATCGGCGCGTCGGCCGGATTCACTTTCGCGTAGATCGGCGGCGCGGGCAGGTCGGACGGCAGCAGGTTGCCGGCGGCGTTGATCGCGGCCTGAACTTCCTGCTCGGCGATATCGAGCGGCAGGTCGAGACTGAACTGCAGCGTGATGATCGACGAACCCGCCGAACTTTGCGACGACATCTGGTTCAGCGACGGCATCTGCCCGAACTGGCGTTCGAGCGGCGCGGTGACGGAGGAGGTCATCACGTCCGGGCTCGCGCCCGGATAGAACGTTTGCACCTGAATGGTCGGATAGTCGACTTCGGGCAGCGCGGACAGCGGCAGAAAGCGCAGCGAGACGAGACCGACCAGCAGGATCGCCGCCATCAGCAGCGCGGTGCCGACGGGACGCAGAATAAAGGCGCGGGATGGATTCATGCGGTAAGTGCCGTGCCTTTATTGCGAAGCTTGCGCCGCGTGTTTGCCGTGATGGGCATGCGCGCCGGAGGCGCCCGACGCGGCAGCCGCGCCGCTTGCTCCGCTCGCGCCGCGTGCGCCGCGTGCGCCCGACGCGCCGCGGGGCCGGTCGGCCGGAATCGTAATCTTCGCGCCTTCTTTCAGACGGTCCGAACCGTCGATCACCACGCGCTCGCCGACCTGCAGGCCGGACGCGATGCTGGTGCGCTCGCCGTCCACCGGCCCAACCTTGACCGGGCGCACGGTGACCGTGTTATCCGGCTTGACCACGTACACGAATGCGCCCATCGAGCCGTTGAGCACTGCGGGCGTCGGTACGATCACTGCGTCCTTGATCGTGTTGACGAGCAGACGCGTGTTGACGAACTGATTCGGAAACAGCACGTTGTTCCTGTTCTGAAAGATGCCGCGCAGTTTGACCGTGCCGGTGGTGGTGTCGATCTGGTTGTCCAGCGTTTCGAGCACGCCGCCTTCGAGCGACGTGGTGTTGCTGCGGTCATAAGCGGTCACCGACAGCTTCTGGCCATTTTGCGTCTGCTGGATGATCTGTTGCAGGTTGTCTTCCGACGTGGTGAAGATCACGCTGATCGGCTGCAATTGCGTGATCACCACGATGCCGTTCGTCAGGCTCGGCGTCACGTAGTTGCCAGCATCGACCTGGCGTAGACCCACGCGGCCCGAGACCGGCGCGGTGATGCGCGCGTAGACGAGGTCGAGTTTGTAGGTGTCGATGTTTGCCTGGTCGGACTTTACCGTGCCTTCGTATTGACGCACCAGCGAAGCCTGGGTGTCCACCTGCTGGCTCGCGATCGAATCCTGCGCGAGCAGCGTCTGGTAGCGTTTCAGGTCGAGCCGTGCGGTTTGCAGCAGCGCCTGGTCGCGCGCGAGCGTGCCCTGCGCATTTTCGAGCGAAATCTGATACGGACGCGGGTCGATCTGGGCCAGCACGTCGCCCTTTTTGACCATCTGGCCTTCAGTGAAATACACGTTCTGCAGGGTGCCGCTCAGTTGCGGCAGTACGGTGACGCTCGCAAGCGGCGTGACCGTGCCGAGCGCGGTCAGCACCACGGGCATCTCGCCCTGCGTGGCCGTGGCCACGTGGACCGGTTGCGGTGCGTTGGCCGGATTGCCGCCACGGCCGCCACGGCCGGCCCTGCCGCCGCTCGCGCCACTTGCCGCGGATGCGCCGCTTGCGCCGCCGCCCGGGCCGCCCCACGGATGCCAGCGCCACAACACGAACGCCAGAACGACGAGCGCTACGACGATCAACGCGATGTTGCGCCCCCGATGACGCTTCACCGTGCCGGGGGCGCCGGCAGGGCCATGATTCGAAGGCGGTTGGGAAGCCGGCGTGGCAGGGCGTGTGTTTTCCGAATGCTTTTGTTGTTCGTCCATCGGTTCGGTCTGGTGGCTGGCTTTGATGTGAGCCGCTCGGGCAATTGCGCCGCTCCGTCAGGCGGGTCAACCGGCATCCGTACGGCATGACAGGCGATTTCGACAGTGGATGCACCGCGCGCGTTCAGCGCGATGCTACCCGAGCCGCGGGACAAGGATGATAACAATGCTGCGAGGCCGCAACGCGAAGCGGCATCATGACAGGACGGCCGGACCGTTATTGATGCGTGATAACGAAGCCCGGCGGGCGGCCCGCGACAGGAAAGCATGATCCTACGTTGCGGGCTCGGTAACAGTCCACCTGCGTATTTTTCGTTTGATTACGAAGGTTACAGTCTGTCCGACTCGTCTTTTGACCGCCGACCGGCGCGCGCCGGGTTGTTTCAGGTATCGAGTCGCCGCCCTGGCGTGCCGCCTATTTCGAGGACGATCTTGCTGACGCATTCGAGGAGGGCGGGCGCCGCGCGAGAGATCAGCCAGTCGCGCGGACACTGGTGCGCGGAGCCGCCGCAATTGACGGCGTAACGTTCGCCCGACGGGCCGGTGAATCCCAGCGCAATGGCGTTCAGACCGTCGTACCACTCGCCGGTGGCAATCGCGAAGCCCTGCTCGAGCGTTTCCTTGACGCCGGATTCGAGCCGGCTGCTGACGTGGCCCCAGTCGTCCCCTTCGGCCGCCTGAAGGCCGATCAGCAGTTTCTCCCGATCCGTTTCCGACAACGCCGCCAGGTACGCGCGGCCGATAGCCGTGCGGCTCAGGTTCATGCGCGAGCCGATTTCGAGGCGTGAGACCAGCACCGCCGAACGTGGCCGGATCGCGTCGATTACCACCATATCGAGGCGATCGCGCACGGCCAGATGCACGGAAAGAGCCGTGCGCTCGGCGAGTTCGATCAGGAAAGGGCGTGCGCGGGCGCGGATGTCGAAGTTGCGCAGAAAGCCGTTGCTCAACTCCAGCACCGAAGAGGTGAGCACGAAGCGCTCACTGTCGGGCAGCCGGAACAGGAAGCCGGCGCCGACCAGTGTGGCCGTGATGCGCGAGACGGTCGGCTTGGGAATGCCGGTCAGCTCGGTCAATTCCCGATTACTGAGCGGCGCGTCCGCGGCGGCGACCGATCGCAGCACGGTCAGGCCGCGCGCAAGGGCGGTGACTTCATCGGCGGAGCCGTCCCTGTCTTTGGGCGAATCCGCATTTTTTCTCTCAGATGTCGATCGGGCCATCGTTTTTTTTTGAAACTGCATTTCAATTTTATGTACGCACGGCTCATTGATGGGCCACGCATACTCCCACCACGCTTTGCACCATCATGGGGCAGTCTGACGATTTTTCATTCGCCGTTTCATTGTATCGGAATAATTTTCCATGGCTCAACCAAGGCCGTCAGATTTTTCTTGACTTAGTCAGCGTTACCATAAAAAATGGAATCTCATTTCGAAAGACGGGCGCAACTCGGCAATTTTGACGCATCTGGCGTCCATTAGCCGTCGCTGCAGTGGGTGGTCGCATGCTTGAGCATGCCGCCCTCGCAGTCCGCGCCACGCGCCGTCCAGTCAGCCGCAACTTCTGTTTGCCGGTGTGACCTTCGAAATACCGTCTCTCAGGTTCTAGCACGGCCCTCGGAATGGCTAGAACTTTTAAGGCGCTACGGAAACGTGGCGCCTTTTTTTTCGTCTTTCCTCGTTCTTTATCTGTCCGTTTTACCGTCTCCTGGCAACGTACTGTCGCGACCGTTTTCAGCACGCATAGCCTCCAGCTTGCGGCGTATGAGTGTCGACCCGCAAGCGGTCCGAGCCTCACCACCCGCAGTGTAGAATCGATTGTTCATTCCCGCCGACTCCTACACCGCATATGAATACCAAAGGCTTTACCACGGGTCTCGTCCACGCTGATCGAAACGCCGGTGTCGAACACGGCGCGTTGCGGCAACCCATTCACACGTCGGTTCAATATGGATTCGATCGGGTAGAAGACCTGATCGGCGTTTTCCAGGGCACGAAAAAAGGCGCGTTCAATTATGCGCGGCAGGGCACGCCCACCACGGCGGCGCTCGAGGCGAAAATCACGCAATTCGAGGACGGTCGCGGCACGGTCTGTTTCGGCACCGGCATGGCGGCGATTTCCGCGGTTTTTCTGACCCTGCTGCGCGCCGGCGACCACCTGATTTCAAGCCGCTACGTGTTCGGCAACACCAATAGCCTGTTCGGCACGCTGAGAAAGCTCGGCGTCGAAGTGACGACAGTCGACGCCGGTTCGATCGACGCCGTTGCAGAAGCCGTGCGGCCGAATACCCGCATGGTTTTCGTCGAGACCATTGCGAATCCCGGCACGCAGGTGCCCGACCTGGACGCGCTCGGTGCGCTGTGCCGCGACAAGGGCCTGCTCTACGTGGTCGACAACACGATCACCTCGCCGGCGCTTTTTCGTCCGAAGACGGTCGGCGCGAGTCTGGTAATCAATTCGCTGACCAAAACAATTGCCGGTCACGGCGCGGCACTGGGCGGCGCGGTGACCGATACCGGCGAGTTCGCGTGGCAGCATTACCCGAACATCGCGGAGGAGTACCGTCGCTCCAATCCGGCCGACTGGGGCCTGTTGCAGATCCGCAAGAAAGGGTTGCGTGACATGGGCGGCTCGCTGTCGTCGGAACAGGCGCATCAGATCGGCCTTGGCGCGGAGACAATGGCGTTGCGCGTGGGCAGGAGCAGTGACAATGCGCTCGCGCTCGCCCGCTTTCTGCAAGGGCACCGTGCGATTCAGAAGGTTCACTATCCGGGTCTGGAGTCGCATCCGCAATACGCGATCGCGAAGAAGCTGTTCAGCAGCAGTTCGTGGCTGCTGTCGTTCGAACTGCGCGATCCCGCTCGCATGATCGACGTCGTGAACCGCCTGCAATTGCCCGTCAAGGCTACCGGCCTGGGTGACACGCGTTCGCTCGTCATTCCGGTCGCGCCGACCATCTTTTTCGAAGCGGGGCCCGAGGTGCGGCAATCCATGGGCATCGCGGACGGCATGGTGCGTCTGTCTGTCGGTATCGAAGAACTTGACGATCTGATCGCGGACTTCGAGCAGGCGCTCGCCGCAGCCTGATCCAGGGCGCGTCAGACCCGCGCTGCGCCGGCCGTCGACGCGGGTTCGTCTTCGGCATGTTTCGTGCTCACGTATGGCACAAACATGCAACACGCACAAGAGAGATGAACCCGATTCTGGACCTTGCCGCCAACCCCGCCGGTTTGCAGGCGCTGCTGGGCGCGCTGGACGGTCCGCATCTGCTGGTCGGCATTTACGATCCTTCCGATCGTCTCGAATTCGCCAACGCCACCTTCAGGCAGGCGTTCCAGCTCGACGACACGACGCACCCGATGACCTTCGCCGACGTGATCCTGCATGGCGTCCTCAGGCGCTGCGGGACGCGCATCGACCGTAGCGACGTGCAGGACTTCATCGCCGATACGCAGGCACGGCGGCGCGCAAAGCCGGGACAGCGCACGTTCGCGACCGATCTCGTCGACGGGCGCTGGTTCTGGATGAACGAGACGCTGCTCGAAAACGGCTGGCTGACCGTGATCGGCACGGAGATCTCGGCGCTGCGGCATGGCGAGCAGGCGCTGATCGCAGCGCGCGACCGCGCGCTGCACGAAGCACGCACCGACGCGCTGACGGGTCTCGCCAACCGGCGCCATTCGCTGTCGTATCTGGAGCTGACGATCTCGGCGTTCGTCCCGGCCGCCGTCCCGCTTGCCGTTGCGCTGATCGATCTCGATCACTTCAAACTTATCAACGACACTCACGGCCATGCCGCCGGCGACGCCGTGCTGCGCGATTTTGCCGATGTCAGCCGGGCCGCGATGCGGCAGTCGGATCTGGTCGGGCGAATCGGCGGCGAAGAATTCCTGCTGGTGTTTCCCGGCACGTCCGTCGACGACGCCGCAGCGGCCGTCGAGCGGATGCGCGACAGCCTCGCCGAACGAAGCGTGTTCATCCAGGGCCACGCGCCGATTGTTTATTCGTTCTCAAGCGGGGTATGCGGCGTGGAACCGACCGACGACGTCAACACGGCGCTCGCCCGCGCCGACCGCGCGCTCTATGCGGCCAAACGCACGGGCAGAAACCGGGTGGTGTCGCGTCACGCCGGACACGTGTGAGCGCTGGCGGCGTTCCGAGCCGGGCAGGCGCCGTTCTCAGCGTGTGACGAACGACACCGTGGCGATGCCGAGCGCCGTCATCAGCAACGACGCGCCCACGTGAACGACGATTTCGCCGGCTGCCCAGCCAAGCCGTCCGTCCTGCAGGCGCTGCACGACTTCCGCTGAAAAACTGGAGAAGGTGGACAGACCGCCCATCAGACCGGTGATGACGAACAGCCGCCATTCCGGGGCGAGCTGCGGCGTGCGCGCAAAGCCCGCGACCGCGATGCCAATCACATAGCCTGCAATCAGGTTCGACGCCAGCGTGCCGAGCGGCAAGTCCGGCAACACGGCGTTCAGGCGGATGCCGAGCACCCAGCGCAACAGCGAGCCGAGCGCACCGCCGAGGGCGACCGCGAAGATGGACCAATACATGAATGTGGGCTGGCTAAATCGGAAGAGCCGGAAATTGGACAGAACGGACAACGCAAGGGCACGCGATGCCGCGTCCGCATTTATCCGGGCGAAGCAGGCATCATCAGCCACGAGGGCGGTTAATGGAGAATGCCATCTCCAGCGCGCAGTCTATCATCGGGGGCGGCATGTGGGGCCAGGTTGGACGGGGCGTGCCATTATGCGCAGTGCTATCGGTGACGGAAGCGCTGCGGCGCTGCATCGTCTTCAATCTGCTTTCTGTTTCATTCACAAAGTCCAACGTCGCAGTGGCTGCCATCGGCCGGTCGGCAAGGCACGCCGTCAAAGACTATTCAATGGCGTGCTGTCTTTGTTTTCCAGGCAAACGCCGACATAATGTCCCGTCTCTGACCCTTCCCCTGACCGCCAGGACCCGTCCCCAACGCGCGCATGAGACTCACCACCAAAGGCCTGCTGCTGATCGCGATTCCGGCCGTCTTCGAACTCGCGTTGTTGTCCGGACTCGTCAAGGCGCAGTCCGAGGCGGCGCTGGCGGAGCGTTGGGCGGTCCACAGCGAAGACGTACTGCGCCAGACCACCGCGATTCTCGACCCGGTGCTGGGCGAGTCAGTCGCGCTGCGCGGCGCAGTGCTCGCCAACGACACGCATTTCGCCACGCCGGTGACGGTATGGATGGACGTCGACCGGCGCATCGACCAGCTGGCCGATCTCGTCGCCGACAATCCGGCGCAGGTCGAGCGTGTGGTGCAGGTGCGGCAAGCGGTCCAGGCGTATCGTCAATGGTCGGATCGGGTGCAGGACCTGTTGCATTCCGGGCGGCGCCGCGACGTGCTCGACCGCTTCCGCGAACTCGCGTCATCGGACGTGCTCGATCGCTTCCGGCAACAGGTGAGCGGCTTTCAGACCGAGGAGCGTCGTCTCGACACGTTGCGCTCCAATGCCGCCGGCGCCGCCCGTGAGCGCCAGCAAACGCTGATCGTCGCCGCGGTGTGCGGCTCGCTGCTGTTCGTCGCGCTCGCGTTCTGGCTATTCACGCGCGGCTTGCGCGGCCGGCTCGCCGCGCTGTCCGACAACGCCGGGCGGCTTGCGAGCAACGAACCGCTTGCGCCAATCGACGCAGGCGAGGACGAAATCGCGCGGCTCGATCTGACCTTGCACGAAACCAGCCGGCGTCTGCTGGAAGCGGAGCGCATCCAGGCGCGCTTCCAGGCGGATCTCACGCGCCGTACGAACGAACTCGCCCGCATCAACGAGACCTTGCGGCAGCAAACCCAGGAAAACGAAATGTTCATCTACAGCGTGTCGCACGATCTGCGCGCGCCGCTGGTGAACCTGCAGGGCTTTTCGAAGGAGCTGATCCGTTCCTGCGACGATCTGCGCGTGGCCGTGCGCGACTCGTCGCTGCCCGTGCAGACGAGGCAGCGCATCGGGCAGGTGATCGAGGACGACATCGGCGAAGCGCTGCACTACCTGCAGACAGCGGTGACGCGTGCGTCGCACATCATCGACGCGCTGTTGCGGCTCTCGCGGGTCGGCCGCGTGGAGTACCGGCAGCAGAAAGTCGAGGTGCGCGATATCGTGCCGCGCGTGATCGACGCGATGCAAGGTTCGATCCGCACGCACCGTGCGCGCGTGAGCGTCGGCGAGCTGCCGGCGGTTTGGGGTGATCCGACCGCGCTCGAACAGGTGTTCGCCAACCTGATCGGCAATGCGGTGAATTATCTGGACCCGTCGCGCGAAGGCCGGATCGAGATTGGCACGACACCGGCGCCGCCGGGCGTCCATTCGCTGAGGATTTTTTACGTGCGCGACAACGGGATGGGCATTCCGGCGGTCGCGCTGCCGCGGCTATTCAACGCGTTCCAGCGTTTGCACGGCAATGCGGTGGCGGGTGAAGGCATCGGGCTCGCACTGGTGCGGCGGATGGTCGAGCGGCACGGCGGCCGGATCTGGGTGGAGTCGAAAGAAGGCGTGGGGACGACGTTTTACGTGTCGCTTCCGGAAGGCGACGCGCGGGCGGCAAACGTGCCGCCCCAGTCGCCAGATCCGCAGCAGGCGCCCGAGCGGGAAGTGTTCGGCGATGTGCGCTAGCTGTCCCAGCACGTGACAGGCGCAACGCGCACGCTGCACCTGTCAGTCACCACGATGTCAGGCCTCACGCATCGCTCGGTACGCCCGGGTCCGCTGCGCCGCACCGCGGCTGTCGAGCCGGATGTCAGCATGCGTAGCCGTGCGATTGCGGCGCTCAATATGCGGTGAAGAGCCGCCGCGGTTTCAGCAACTGATGGCCGCGAATGGAGCAATAGCAGCCGAACGCAAACAGAATGGCGACGCCCGCGAGCGATTCGAGCGGCGCCGGCCGCAGGCCGAGCAGGCCGTCGAGCGCAAAGAGGCAGCGGGCGACGATCAGCAACGCGGCCCACCACGAGCAGGCCGCTTGCACGAACATGCGGGCGGCGGCCAGCCGGCGTGCGCGGTTTTCGCGTGACCCGTTCGCCGGCGTTCGCGCACAGAAAAATGCGATGGCCAACAGCGCGATGGCGAGGACGACGATCCAGTCGGTGAGTTCCATTGAAAACGCTCCTAAGTTCACCGGCGACTATAGGAAAGCGCTTGCCCGCGCACCATCGGACGAGTCTCAAATAGCCGGACAGGCGAACGCGCCACGCGGGCGGCGCGTTCACTATCGGGACGGGGCAGGGGCGTGGCCGCGTTCGGGCCACGGGACGAGCCGCTCAGAGCTCGATGCGCGTGCCGAGCAGCACAAGGAACTGACGCAGCCATTCGGGATGCGCGGGCCACGCGGGCGCGGTGACGAAGTTGCCGTCGGTGATCGCGGCGTCGACGGGAATGTCGGCGTACTCGCCGCCCGCCAGTTTCACTTCAGGCGCGCACGCCGGATAGGCTGAAATGCGCTTGCCGCGTATCACGTCGGCGGCAGCCAGCAGCTGGGCCGCGTGACAGATCGCGGCGATCGGCTTGCCGGCCTCGGCGAACTGCCGCACGAGTTCGATCACCTTATGGTTCAGCCGCAGGTATTCGGGCGCGCGACCGCCGGCAATGGCGAGCGCGTCGTACTGACGCGGATCGGCGTCATCGAAGCTCGCGTTGAGCGTGAACTGATGGCCCGGCTTTTCCGTGTAGGTCTGGTCGCCCTCGAAGTCATGGATCGCAGTCTTGATGCGATCGCCCGCTTTTTTGTCCGGACAGACTGCGTCGACGACATGGCCGACCGCCTGCAATGCCTGGAACGGCACCATCGTTTCATAGTCCTCGGCGAAGTCGCCGGTCAGAAACAGGATTTTCTTTGCTGCCATCGTATGCCTCCAATTGATCTGCGGAACACATCGAACGCCAACTGGCGCTCAACGAGTCTACTCCAACGCGTTTGACAGAACCGCGACGGGCGGCCGGCCGTCCAACCGCTTGAGCATGGGCGGCAACGCACGCGCTCAAGCGGCGTGGCGCGTGACGCGCGTTTTACTGAGTGACCGTGCCGCTCAACGGCGTATCATTGGCCCGTTTTCGCACGCGGAAGCCGCTTCGAACGGCTCACACCTCACCATGATTGCATCCATTGATTCTCCGTTGCTGCGGCGCGCGGCTGTCGTGCTGGTCGTGTTTGGCGGCTTGGCGGCCTGCCAGAAAAATGACGCGACCGCAGGGCAGGTAGCCGGCAAGCTGAACGACGTAGCGCAGGTCGCCGGTCAGAAAATGGACCAGGCCGCGAGCTACGTCGGCCAGCAGGTCGACGCAACCAAGGCGGCCACGGAACAGAACCTCCAGGCTGCGGCCTCCGGTCCGTCCATCAATCTCGACCCCGGTGCGCTCGCTTCGACCGCCCAGGCCAATCTGCAAAGCGCGGCCAGCGCGACCCACGCGCAACTCGGCAAGGCCGCGTCGCTGACCGGGCAGGGGCTCGAGACGGCCGGGCGCAAGCTGCAGGAATGGTCGGCGCAAAGCTCGGCTTCGGCGGCCAATGCGTCGGCGTCGTCGACAGGAACGGGCGACTCGAGCGACGCGCAAAAGCAGATGGACAAATGACGGGCCCGACGCCTTCGGCGCGCGCCGCCTGTTTGACAGACCGCTCAAATGTAACTAATGTGGTCACACATTTCGATTGCCCGGCAGGTTTGTCGTGAATACGAGTAGCCGGTTTGCGTTCGCGGTACATGTGCTTGCGTTGCTTTCCCTGCAGCAGGGCGTGCCGCTTTCGTCGGACATGATTGCGGGGAGCGTGAACACGAATCCCGTGTTGATCCGTCGCCTGCTGAGCATGCTGGCGCAAGCGGGGCTGACCACTTCGCAGCTTGGCGCAGGCGGCGGAGCGATACTCGCGCGCGCGCCGGAGCAGATCACGCTGCTCGACGTCTACCGCGCGGTGGACGACGCGCAGCTCTTCGCATTGCACCGCGAAGAGCCGAACCCGGCCTGCATGGTCGGGCGCAATATCCAGGTCGTGCTGCGTGGCATCGTCGACGAAGCGCAGCAGGCAATGGAAGCGTCGCTCGGTGCGCGCACGCTGGCCGACGCCACCGCGGACGTGGTACGTGCTGAACGGGCGCGGGAACGCAAGCGGCGTTCGCAAGCCTGACGTGTACAGAAAGACGCACTCATCGCGAGGGCGTACAGGAACGGAAAAGACGAGGCTCGCGCCTCTCTTTTTTCTTTAAATATGTAATCATCGCAGTTACACATCAGCCATTACAGGAGCACGAAGAATGACTAAGCCATTGAAAATCGCGTTGTTCGGCGCCACCGGCATGATCGGTTCGCGGATTGCCGCGGAAGCCGCGCGACGAGGCCATCAGGTGACGGCGTTAGTGCGCGATCCGGCGCGTGTGCCGGACGGTGTGGCGAATTTGAAGGCCGCGCAGGCCGACCTGCTCGACGCCGCCAGCGTGGGCGCCGCGCTGCGTGGTCACGACGTGGCGGCAAGCGCGTACGCGCCGCCGCCGGATGATCTCGCCGCGCTCGACCGCGCCACTAGAGCATTGGTCGACGGCATGCGCGCGGCAGGGCTCAAGCGGCTCGTCGTCGTGGGCGGCGCGGGATCGCTGCAGGTGGCGCCGGGCAAACAGCTCGTCGACACGGAGGGCTTCCCTGATGCTTACAAGGGCGTCGCGCTCGCGCACCGGAATGTGCTGGCGCTGTACCGTGATACGGCGGACCTCGACTGGACGTTTTTCGCGCCCGCCGCGCTGATCGCGCCGGGCGAGCGCACCGGCACGTTCCGCACCGGCGTGAACACGCTGTTGGTCGACGCGCAAGGCAACAGCCAGATTTCGGCGGAAGACTATGCGATTGCTTTCGTCGACGAACTGGAGCAAGGCCGCCTGATTCGGCAGATCGCGACGGCGGCGTATTGAAAACCGGAAGATGTGGCGCGACCGTGGGCCGACCGCGCCCGACATGAGTAGGTGGCGGCCCGGCCACGTCTCGCGGTGCAGCCCATCCTCGGCTGCAAGCTTGCTCTAACAATCCGTTACGCAACTTAGGTTGCACCGGGTAGAACTGACGCTACACTGGCGTCTCCCGTTTTCCTACGGATTGCCATGCAGTCACGCCCGCCGCTGCGTGAGTCCGGGGCTGCGCCGTTTAACGGCGGGCAGCCGGCGTCTCGCGCCGTCTTTGATGTTTCTCCCGCCTACGCAAGGTCTTGCCGTCATGCGCGTGCCCGCGTGACGCGCCGGCTGCGCGCGTGGGTAGCCGTGCTGTGCGTCGTGCTGATGCTGTGCGCCAGCTGGTCCTTGCCTGCCACCGCGCAGGCCGCCGGCGCAACCCCCAACCCGGTCATTCCCGCGCTGCAAAGCCTGATCAACAGCGCGACGGCGACGCCCGCGTCCGGGACCTCGGGCGCTTCGGCGGCAGACGCGGCGTCCGCGCCGTCGCCGGCCAGCCAGGCCGAACTCGCCCGTTCGCTCGACAGCGTCATCAGCACGCTCGACAACGACCGGCAGCGCACCGCGCTCGTCGCCCAGCTCAAAAAGTTGCGCGAGGTGTCGCAAAACGTCGCGCAGCCTGCGCCCGCGCAACCGAGTCCGGGTTTGCTGGGCGCGATCGCGTCGGGTATCGCGTCGTTCGAATCCGACGTTCATGAGGGCCGCACACCCGTGCGCTACTGGAGCGGGCGCTTCAACGCGGCCGCCAACGAGCTTTACACGATCATCTCGGGCCAGGGTCACGAAAGCTTCGGCCGCATCCTGTTTTCGATGATCGCGATGCTGGCGGGTTGGGGCGCCTGCGCAGGCGCGCTGATCTATCTGCAGCACCGTCTTTACTTGCGCCTCGGGATCGTGCTGAGCCTGCACCCGAATCCGACCACGCGCGAGTTGCTGATCTTCGCGCTGCGCCGCGTCGGTCCGTGGATCATCGCGTTCCTGGCCGCGCTGCTGTTCGTGCGCGCGATGCCCGACGCGCTCGGCCGCACGCTCGGCATGGTGGTGGCCTATGCGATCGTCGCCGGCGCGGTGTTCTCGGCAATCTGCCTGATCATGTTCTCGCTGTTCGGCTCCGGTCACCGGCGCATCGCGGTGCGCCAACTGATCGATCACGCGCGCAGGCTGCTGTTCGTGGTCGGCGTGTGTGGTGCGCTGGGCGACGCTGCGGTGAATTACGACGTCGCGCATCAGCTCGGCACCAACCTCGCCGCGCTGATTTCGACGGTGGCGAACATGACGGCAGCGGTGCTGACCGGCTACTTCGCGCTCGCATTCCGGCGGCCGGTCGCGCATCTGATCCGCAACCGGCCGTATCAGCAGCGCTCCGACCACAAAGCCGCGACCGACGCGTTCGACGTGCTCGCCGCGCTCTGGCACGTGCCCGTGCTGGTGCTGGCGACGGCTTCCGTGGTCGCGACGCTCGGCGGCTCGGGGTCGAGCGAAAACGTGCTGCAGATTTCGGTGGTCACCGCGCTGCTGCTCGTGCTGGCATTTTTCCTGTCGGCCATCGTGCTGCGCGTGACGCGGCCGCGCAGCGCCCGCGCGCGTCGGCGCTCGCCCTATCTCACGCGTCTGCTGCGTTTTTTCGGGACTTTGCTGACGCTTTTCATCTGGCTTTTTTTCTTTGAACTTGCCGCGCGCCTGTGGGGCGTGTCGCTCGCGGAGATGGTCGAAGAAAACGTGGCGGCTCGCGGCATCGCGCATGCGGTGACGGCGATCGTCGCCACCTGCTTCCTCGCGTGGCTGCTGTGGATACTGGTCGATACCGCGATCACCGAGGCGCTCAATCCCGGCGCGCCGCGCAACAAGTCGCGCTCGCCGAGCATGCGCGCGCGCACCATGCTGCCGCTCGTGCGCAACGTGCTGCTCGTCACGATCATGACGATCGCGGGCATCGTCACGGCAGCCAATCTCGGGATCAATGTGACGCCGCTGCTTGCCGGCGCAGGCGTGATCGGTCTTGCGATCGGGTTTGGCGCGCAGTCGCTCGTGACCGACCTGATCACGGGCCTGTTCATCATCATCGAGGACACGATTTCGGTCGGCGACTGGATCGACGTGGACGGCGGCCACGCGGGCACGGTCGAACACCTGTCGATCCGCACCGTGCGGCTGCGCGACGGACAGGGCGCCATTCACGCGATTCCGTTCTCCCAGATCAAGATCGTCAAGAACCTGTCGCGCGACTTCGCGTATGCGGTGTTCGAGGTGCGCATGGCGTTCTCCACCGACGTCGATGAGATCACGCAACTGATCCGCGAAGTGGGCGCCGATCTGATGGCCGACTTCCGTTACCGGCGCGAGATGCTGGGTCCGATCGAGGTCTGGGGACTGGACCGGTTCGACCCGAACTGGATGGTCGTGAAAGGCCAGATCAAGACGCGGCCTTTGCAGCAATGGAGCGTCGCGCGCGCGTTCAATCTGCGGCTCAAACGCAAGATGGACGAAGCCGGGATCGAGATCCCGGTGCCGCAAATGCGGGTGTACACGTCGTCGAAGGATGAAGAAGGCCAGCCTTTGCAGGACGACGATGCGCCCGCGCCGGCTTCACACGAGCCCGGCGTGGAGCCTGGGACCAGGCATGGGGCGACTCAGGGTGAGACGGTGGCAAATAAGTCGGCTTTGCGAACGGCCCGCGCCGGCGTAGCGGTGGCGCGGGATGTGTCGCACGAGCCGCGCCCCGCGCCTCCGCCTACCGGTCAGACCGCACCAATTCCGCCGCAGATCCCGACCGCCGGCGAAGCGGGGAAGACCTAGTCGACGTGGTTGAGTTCGCGCGTCAGGCGCCGCGCTCTGCGAGCGCCGGCGTTCCGGCAGCGCGGACGACATCATTCACATGCGTTGCCATCTGCGCGCCCGCGACGCCGTAGATATGCAGTGAAACGGCGGGCGCATCGCTGTCGTTTCCGAGCCGGTGAATACCGCCGCGGCCGCCACGCACGAACGACACTGCGCCGCCACGGCGCGCCTGGGTCCGCGTCGCGCTTGCACAATGCTGCGCGCCGTTCCATTCGAAAATCGTTTCAGTCAACGCGCCTTCGAGCACCGCGTAGCCGCACCACGTGTGATGCGCGTGCACCGGACTCGCCTGACCCGGCAGCCAGACCAGCGCAGCGACCGCATACCGGCCGTGCGGATCGGACGCGAGCAGGTGGCGCCGGTAAGCAAGCTCGGACCCTTCGCGCTGCGACGGCAGGAGCAGGGCGGGACTGGCCGCCGCCTGGGCAAGCGCGACCCGCATGCTGCGCGCGAAGAATGTCGAACTGGATGGTTCGGAGAGATGTGCGCAGGCGTCGAACACGGCGTCCAACGTATCGCATAGTTGCGCGAGCGGCGTGCTGCGGTGAGTGGATGGGCAGCTCCCCAACGGGCGGTCCCTCAACGGGCCGTCCGGAAACGGGCCTTCCCCCAAAGGGCCCTCCCGAAACGGGCCGTTGCGATCGGTGTCTCTGAGCGTGTGGCCGGCAGGGCTGGTGGAACGTGTGATGAGCGGCAGTCGGAAGTCGGCAGTCATGAGGTGTGGCAGTCGTATCGCTGCGTGTTGGTTT
This sequence comes from Paraburkholderia sp. PREW-6R, assembly GCF_039621805.1. Lineage (NCBI taxonomy): Bacteria > Pseudomonadati > Pseudomonadota > Betaproteobacteria > Burkholderiales > Burkholderiaceae > Paraburkholderia > Paraburkholderia sp. PREW-6R. The sequence goes on from NZ_CP155073.1 coordinate 1,293,049, forward strand.
TTTTCGATAGCGACATTTATACCCGTTTGCCTGGAGAAAGAGTTTCCATATAATTCCCTTCGAAAACACATAAGTAGAATAATTTCCTATAGGGGTGTCATGATGGGAATGGATATCATCGACCGCAGGCTGCTTGAATTGCTTCAGGAAGACGCCACCATGCCGATCGCGGAGCTGGCGCAACGTGTGAACCTGTCGCAAACGCCGTGCTGGAAAAGGCTGCAGCGATTGAAGGAGGCCGGTGTGATTCGCGCGCAAGTCGCGCTTTGCGATGCGCGCAAACTCGGGGTGGGTACGACGGTGTTCGTGGCGGTACGCACGAACCAGCACACCGAAGCATGGGCGCAGACTTTCACGCATGCCGTTCAGTCCATTCCCGAAGTCGTCGAGGTGTACCGGATGAGCGGCGAGACAGACTATTTACTGCGCGTGGTGGTGTCCGACATCGACGACTACGACCGCGTGTACAAACTTCTGATTGCTGCCGTGCCGCTTTACGACGTGAGCTCCAGCTTCGCGATGGAGCAGATTAAATATTCGACAGCGTTGCCAGTGCGTCCGGCGGTCGTGACCGGTTAGCGCGCAGTGCCATTGACGTGCGGTTAAGGCAGGCCAGCCCTATATACTTCGTGTGCCGGGTGCAGGTCGGTTGCAAGCCGTATGCAAGCCCAGCCGGCGTAAAATGCCGCCTTCCCGCCACTATCGCGACCGTCTCGCCAACCAGACCCGCCTCATGAACAAACCGCCGCGCAAGAAGAATCCGACGTTTGGCATTGCCGTTTTCATCGTGGTCGCGGTGCTGCTCGTCATCGCCACGTTGTTTTATAACGCCATCAAGGAAAAGCGGGACTTCGACAACCAGAACGCGCCGGGGCCTTCGATTTCATCCGAAGCGGCAGCCGCAGCAACTGCCGCGAAGCCGGCGAGCGGGTCGGCGCAGTAAAGACGCACGTAAAGACGCAAGTAAAGAGGCGAGTAAAGACGCAACTAAGGCGCAACTAAGGCGCAACAGACCTGGATTAAACGCGCGCAGGAGGCGCAGCGTTTTGATCGTTCGATCCGCGTCCCTCTTCCGCCTGTGCAGTGTGTAGCCAATGGGAAACTGCCAGGGTGGGGTTCATCAGTCCGGCAGACGAATCACGCTTGCATCCTTGCGAATTAGCGCCGCTGCCGAGAGCATCTGCTTGCACTGATGCGCGAGCAGCTTCATGTCATGGACAGCGTCCGCCGAATACTCCGGCGACTTTTCCGCCTCGACCACCATCGCGTCGAGTTCGCGGTTGATCAACTTGATCTGCTCGCCCTGGTCGGCTGGCGGGGCCGTGCCGGCCTCGGCCTCGGTGAGGTTGTCGCGCACCACGCTCAGTGCGCGTTGCAGCGGCTGCAGCGAGACGCTCTCGGCCTGCTGCGCGGAGGTGCGTAGCAGCGGTGCGGCGGCCGTGATCTGCGACGCGAGGCCATGACTGCGCACGAGCAGTCCGTTGAGTTCCGGCACGAACTTCTGCGCGGACTTCGGCTCCAGCATCATCCGTTGAAACGCCTGGCCCAGATTCGCGAACGCTACGTGCACGTTCTTGCGGGCGAGGCGGTACCGGTAGTCGCGGTCGAGCGCCGTGGCGGCCGCCGCCGCGGCGGGCGAGGCGCCGGCGGTCTGTCTCGCGGTTGCGTTGCTGATGGTCGTGGTGTCGGCGCTGGTGTCGGGATCGGGGGCGGGGGCCGTAGGAGGTGGCGCGGCCGCCTTCACGATGGTGTCCGTGTCAGCGGGGCTGCTCGAACGCAGGGCGATATCGCCAGCGTTGGCGGCAACGCTGGCACCCACAGAACCCACAGAATCCACAGAACCCACAGAACCCACAGAACCCACAGAACCCACAGAACCCACAGAACCACCAGCCCGGCCAACACTGCCTGCGCCACCCGCAGCAGACAGCGCCGGCTTCGCGAATTCGATTGCCGGGTCGGTCATCGCGGCAGCCGGCGCGCGCGCGCCGGCTTCCGTGACGGTCGCGACGTCGGCGGCGGCAGGTTTGCCGCTCCACCACCAGCTTGCCTCGAGATACTGGCGGGTCGCGCTGATCATGTTGTTGACGAGCTTGCCCATCAAGCGATATTCCCAGTACGGGAACAGATGGCTCGCGGCGATGGCGATCGCGCATCCCACCACCGTGTCGATAGCGCGCTCGCCGATGATGCGCATGCTGCCCGGCGCGAGCAGATGGAACATCAGCAGCACATACGAAGAGGTGAACACCACGCTCGCCGCGTAGTTGAAGAGCAGCAGGCTGTAGCTCATCACCATCGACGCGAACATCACCACGAGCAGAATGTGCGGCTCCTTCACGAAGATCATCAACGCGATGCTCGCCGCGCAGCCGATCAACGTGCCGACAATCCGCTGCCCGTTGCGTTGCTTGGTCAGCGAATATCCAGGCTTCAGAATGATGACGGTGGTCATCACGATCCAGTAAGCATTGGTCAACGGCAACAGACGGCCAAGCCAGAAACCCACGGCGACCGCGATCGTCACGCGCAGCGCGTGCCGGAAGCTAGGCGACGCCATTGTCAGGTTCGAGAAGATCTGGCCGAACGGCACGCGGCGGCTCGACACGAACCGGGTGAGCGCCTGGTCGAGACGCAGTTCGGTTTCGGTGATACGCGCGTCGCTCGACAGGCTCTTGCGCATCTTGTCGATGAGCCGCGTTGCGCTCCAGATGCGCCGGAACGTCGACGAGATCGCGGAATACGCCTCCGGATTCTTGCCGGGCAGATCCTGCTTGCGCATCACTTCGATCTCGAATTCGATCGCGCGCAGTTCCGCCTTCACGTTCACGCGCTGGCGTGGCGCATGATTCTGCAGCACCGCGAGGCCGATCTCTTCTAGATCGGCGGCCGACTTGCGAATCAGATCGCGATAGAACACCAGCAGATCGGAGCCGCCGAACGTGGTGCGCACGAGCGGATAATCGGTATGCGCGCCGACGAAAAGCTCATGCAGGTCGACGGTGTTGATGAACAGGTTGAACAGCATCGCGCGGCGCGGTTCGAGCTTGCCGCTTTTCAGTCTCGGCAGATTGCGCAGAACGATATCGCGCGCGGCATCCTGACGATCCACCGCGGCGATCTGCTTGTTGACGAGGTTGCGGTAGCACTCGTCCAGATCGTTATCCAGATCGTAGAACGCGGCGCGCGCAAGCAGATAGTCGGCACAGGCGAAGACGCTTTCGGCGAGCGCCTGCTGTTCGATCCGATGCATCATCCAGCGGCTCACGAACGTGGACCAGTATGTGTACCAGAGGCCGCCCACCAGGATCCACGATGCATTGACGAGCGCCTGCATGGGCGTGAAGTGCTCCTCCAGCGTCATGATCATCATGAAGAGCGTGGCGAAGCTGATCTGCGGCCAGCGGTTGCCGTACACCACGATCAGCGAGAGCACGAACGTGAGCGGCACGACCGTGCACCACAACGCGACCGAATTGACGGTGGCAAGACCGGTGGCGAGCGCGGACAGGAAGCCGATCACCGTGCAGGCCAGCATCTCGTTGTGCTTGTATTTCAACGGACCGGGCATGTCGACCACGCATGCGCCGAGCGCGCCGGTCGCGATCGTAAAGCCGAGTTCCCGATCGTGAAACACGATCAGACATACGACGGCCGGCAAGGACACGCCGACTGCGATGCGCAGGCCGCCATAGAAGTACTGGCTATAAAGAAATTTTTTTATTTCAACCGAATAGCGCATCGACTGCCTGGATTCCATTCACTGAGAAAACCGCGGTTGAACGGGCAACCGGATTCACCCCGGCGCAGCAAGGGCAGACCAGATTGCCGACGAGTCTAACTGATTTTGCGTCTGATCTGACCTCGTCCATTCGGCCAGGTTCTGCCTTGGGAGCGCGTTTGCTATGCTGTCGTCTCACTGTCCGCGCCACTGTCTCCGGCGGTCCGCACACCGCGTGCGCGCCGCGTGCATCTACAGGATCCATGCTCCAGCTCTTCTATTCGAACCGCTATGAAACGCTTGTCGGCGCGCTGCTCGACGATCTCGCGCAGTTGCCATCCGACCCGTGGACGGCCCAGCCCGTGATCGTCCCGAGCGCGGCCGTGAGGCGGCGGCTCGAACTCGATATCGCCGCGCGCCAGGGTATCTGCGCTAACGTGAATTTCGGTTACCTCGCGCAATGGCTGTGGGCGCAGATCGGCGGTGTGATCGAGGTGCCGAAGCATTCGCCGTTCGCGCCTGACCGGCTCGTATGGCGTTGTTACCGGCTGCTGGGTGAGACGGACGAAGCGTTGCCCTGGAATGCGTCGCCGCGTCTGCGCACCTATCTGGATGCGGCGGACGCCTCCATGCGTTATGAACTCGCACAGCGCGTCGCTACGGTGCTGGACCACTATCTGACCTATCGTCCCGAATGGCTGCTCCAGTGGCAAAAGGGCGGCTCGATCTTCGCAGGCGGCGCGGCGGACGACACCGGTCCGCGCCTCGTGGGCGCGAGCCCGGCCGCGCGAGAAGACGAGCGCTGGCAGGCCGCGCTATGGCGCGCGGTGCTGGCGGAAGTGGCTGGCGGCGCGCAAACGGCCGCCGCCGCATTGCCGCCCGCCTATCGCTTCCTCGAAGAATTCAGCACGCTCGAGCTTGATGCGATTGCCAACGCGAAGTGGCCGGAAGCGGTCAGCGTGTTCGCGCTGCCCACCATGCCGCCGCTGCACATTGCGTTGCTGCGTGCGTTATCGCGCTGGGTGGACGTGCGTCTGTACGTGATGAATCCGTGCCGCGAATTCTGGTTCGACGTGGTCAGCGCGGGGCGCGTCGAAGCGCTCGACGCCGCGGGTCAGCTCGACTATCAGGAGGTCGGTCACCCGCTGCTCGCCGAGTGGGGCCGCCAGACCCAGGCGCAACTGCACATGCTGCATGAACTGACCGAAAGCGCGGCGTCGGAAGAAACGGGCGACTTCACCCCCAACCCCGAGCCGAGCTGGCTCGCAGCGGTGCAGAACGGCATTCTCGACCTGCGCCCGGAAGCGGAGGTCGAGGCGCCACCCGTCGAGCGCGGCATCGAGGTGCATGTTTGCCATAGCCTGTCGCGGCAGCTCGAAGTGCTGCATGACCGCCTGCTTGGCTGGTTCGACGAGTTCGACGATCTGCAACCGTCGGACGTGCTCGTCGCCGTGTCCGATCTCGCGGCGGCAGGTCCGCTGATCGATGCGGTGTTCGGCACGTCGCCCGCTGGAGATACGCGGCGCATTCCGTATCGCATCACGGGTTTGCCGCCGTCGCAGGCCAATCCGGTTGCGCGGTTGCTGCTCGACTGGCTGGCCTTGCCCGAGCGCAGCGTGGGCGCGCCGGATCTGATCGAATGGCTGCGCGTGGACGCGGTTGCCGCGCGTTACGAAATCGACGCGGGCTCGCTCGAAGCGGCGCAGGAATGGCTCGCTGCGGCCGGCGCGCGGCGCGGCCTTGCGCCGGTCGAGCCGAGCGGCGAACACGTGCCCATTGCGCGTCACACATTCGCTGACGCGCTGACGCGCCTCTATCTCGGCTACGCGATGCCGGACGGCGGCGAGCCGGTGGACGACTGGCTGCCCGTCGAAGGCGCGGACGGCTCCGGCGCGGAACTGCTTGGCCGCCTGTCGCGTTTCGTCGACGACATCGAATGCTTTGCCGCGCAATGCGCACAGGAACGCACGCCGGCTCAATGGACGCAACTGCTGCTCGAAACGCTCGCGCAGTCGTTCGATGGCGGTGTCGAATTTGCTGATTCGCTCGCTGCCGTGCGGGACGCGATCGACAAGATGGGCGACGCCATGCACGGCGGCGCGCAAGACGTAACGCTGCCCGCCGCCGTGGTGCGCGGCGCGCTCACACAAGCGCTGGACGACCCTGCGCGTGGCGGCGTGCCGTGGGGCAGCGTGACGTTTTCATCGCTGACCAGTCTGCGTGGGTTGCCGTATCGCATCGTCTGTCTGCTCGGCATGGACGATGGCGTGCTGCCGAGTCTTGCCCGCGCCGACGAGTTCGATCTGATGGCCGCGTTCGGCAAGGCGGGCGACCGCCAGCGTCGCGACGACGAACGCAACCTGTTTCTCGACTTGCTGCTCGCCGCGCGCGAGCGTCTATTCATCGCCTATACGGGCCGCAGCATTCGCGATAACGCGCCACTGCCGCCCGCCGCGCTGGTCGACGAACTGCTCGATCATCTCGCGCAAGTTTCGGCGGGGGCCGACGCAAGTCCGCCCCGGATCGAGCAGGCGCGCCGTGCGTTTATCGTCGATCATCCGTTGCAGGCATTCGCGTCCGACTATTTCACATCGGCGCGCGAGTTGTTCACCTATGATCCGGATCGCGCCGAGCTGGCAACGTTGCTCGCGTTGCCGCGGCAGCCGGCGCACGCGCCGTTCTTCGATCAACCGCTGCCGCCAGAAGATGATTCCGCGCCGGTCGCATTCGATGAATTCGTGCGTTTCTGGCGTCACCCGGCGCGCGCGTTGTTGCGCGATCGCCTGGGCATCGTGTTGGCCAACGCGCAAGGCGAGTTGCTGGACACCGAGCCGTTCGAGCTCGACTACTCAGGACGCGACGCACTGGCGGAGCGTCTGCTTCCCGTGCTGCTCGACGGTGAAGGCTACGACAGCGACGACCAGATGTTCGAGCGCGTGCGCCGTGTCGCGGCGGCGAGCCCCGAGTTGCCGGGCGGCGCGACGGGCGCGGTATGGCGCGCCCGCGAACTCGGCGCGCTGCGTCAGCTTGCGGACAGCGTGCGCCGCGAGGTCGCGTCGGGCGTCGAGCGTTTGCCTTTCGTGCTCGACATCGTGCCGCGCTGGCCCGACAGCGCCGACATCGCGGGCGCGCTGTTCGGTCCGCATGACGCGGCGCTGCGCAAGGCCGCTCAAACGCCGTTCCAGCTGCACGGTACATTGAATCTGTTGACCGAAACAGGACAAGTGATTTTCCGTTACGCCAAACCTGCCGCTCGCGACTATCTGTCCGCGTGGCTCGCTCACCTCGTCTATTGCGCGGCTCAGCCTGATGGGCCACGCCGCACGATCTGGTACGGCAGCGGCGAAAGCTTTGAGCTTGCGCCGGTTGCGCAACCGCTCGCGGAACTCGCGCCGCTGGCCGCCCTGTTCAGGGCAGGGCGCATGCTGCCCCTGCGCTTCTTTCCGAAAAGCGCGTGGGTCCGGGTCAGCGAGAGCGACGCCGCCGCCCAGGGCGTCTGGGTCAACGACCGCGTGCGCGGCGAATCCGACGATCCCGCTTTGCGCATCGCGCTGCGCGGCACACCGTTCACGCTCGACGAACCGTTCGGCAGCCTCGCCGCGATCGTGTTCAAACCGCTTCTGCAACATCTGCGGAGCGCGTCATGAGCGCCGCTCTTCAGCATCGCGCACTCGTGGCCGAAGAACTCGACGTTTTCGCCTGTTCGCTCGACGGCGTGAATCAGATCGAGGCTTCCGCAGGAACGGGCAAGACGTGGAATATCTGCGCGCTGTATGTTCGGCTGTTGCTCGAAAAGAATCTGAATGCGGACCAGATTCTCGTCGTCACGTTCACGAAGGCGGCGACGGCGGAATTGCACGAGCGGATTCGCGGGCGTCTCGCCGAGTTGCATCGCGCCATCGAAACGGGCGACGACGGCGACGATCCGTTTATCCGTCGGCTGTTCGAAACCACGCTGGCGCCGCAGCGAGGGATCGATCCGCAAGCCGCGTTGAAGGTCGTGCGGCGTGCGCTGCGCACCTTCGACCAGGCCGCGATCCATACGATCCATGCGTTCTGCCAGCGCGCGTTGCAGGAGGCGCCGTTCGCCGCGGCGATGCCGTTCGCGTTCGAAATGGAAGCCGACGATGCAGCCTTGCGCTTCGAAATGGCGGCCGATTTCTGGCGTGAGGAGGTGGAACCGGTCGCGCACGCGCATCCCGCGTTCGCAGCCTGGCTGGTGGCGAAGCGCGCGGGCCCGGCGTCGCTCGACGCGCAGTTGGCCCGACGTCTTAAAAAGCCGCTCGCACAGTTACGCTGGGGTCAGCTGGATGCGAGCGGCAGCGGCAGCGATTCGCAAGCCGGCTTCGACGCCGCGTGCGCGGTCTGGCGCGAGGAGCGCGACGCGATCGTCAGTCTGCTGACGCAGGTGCAGGACCGTCTGAGCAAAACGTCGCACAAGCCCGACCATGTGAGCGCCGCCGTTGCCGCGTGGAACGATTATTTTGCGCAGGGCGATTGCCATGCGCCGCCGCCGCGCGCTGCGCTAAAGCTGACGGCATCGGCGCTGAAGAAAGCGACGAAGGTGAAGTTCGATCCGCCCGAGCATCCGTTCTTCGAACACGCCGAAGCTCTGGCGGCGGCCGTGATCGCAACCGAGGCGGCGCAACGCTCCCGCTGGCTCTCGCTCGTGCAGACGTGGCTCGACCATGCGCCGGCCGAACTGGTGGCGCGCAAACGCACGCGCCGCGTCGTATCGTTCGACGATCTGCTGTCCAATCTGTACCGGGCGCTGGCGGCTCACCCATGGCTCGCGGATGCGTTGCGGGCCCGTTACCCGGCCGCGCTGATCGACGAGTTCCAGGACACGGACCCGCTACAGTTCGCGATTTTCAGCCGCATCTTTGCGCCGGCCGGCCCGCTTTTCCTGGTCGGCGATCCAAAGCAGGCCATCTACAGTTTCCGCGCAGCGGATCTGCATACGTATCTCGCCGCCCGGGAGGCCGCGTCCGCGTGCTACACGCTCGCGGTCAATCAACGCTCCACTGCGCCGATCGTAGAGGCGTGCAACCGCTTCTTCGAAGCCAACCCGCGGGCGTTCGTGCTCGACGGTCTCGACTATCAGCCGGTGCGCGCCGGCGAGCGGCACCGGCCGCCGTTCATCGATCCGGATACTAGCGCGGGCGACTTCCGCATCTGGACGTTGCCGCAAGGCGAAGCCGCGCTGGCGAAGCGTGCCGCACAGCGCGAGGCAAGCGAAGCGTGTGCCGCCGAAATCGTGCGACTGCTGCGCGGCGCACGCGAGGGCGCCGTCAGGATCGGCGACGCGCCGCTCGCGCCCGGCGATATCGCGGTGCTCGTCCAGACGCACAGGCAGGGCAGTCTGATCAAGCACGTGCTGGCTGCGTGGGGCGTTGGCAGCGTGGAACTGGCGCAGGCGTCGGTGTTCGCGACGCTCGACGCTGAACAGATCGAGCGTGTGCTGGCTGCGGTCGATACGCCCGGCGATCTGCGCCGTTTGCGCGCCGCGCTCGCCACCGATTGGCTCGGACTGGACGCAGCCGCGCTATGGCGGCTCGAGCAGGTGGTGGACGCACCCGCACCCGCCGACGATCCTGCGCATGCCGCCGATGCGATGGGCTGGGTCGAGCGTTTCTCGCGTTATCGCGCGCTCTGGCACGAACGCGGTTTCGCGGTGATGTGGCGCACGCTGATGCGCGAGCTGCGCGTTGCGCAGCGTTTGGTGGCGGGACCGGATGGCGAGCGTCGCCTGACGAACGTCAATCATCTGGCCGAGCTGGTGCAGGCGCGCGCGGCCACGCAGCCCGGCATCGCGCCAACCTTGCGCTGGCTGGCCGCACAGCGCGACCAGGGCGGTGGTGAAGACGCGCAATTGCGGCTCGAATCGGACCGCAATCTGGTGCAGATCGTCACCGTGCATAAATCGAAGGGCCTTGAATATGCGGTGGTGTTCTGTCCGTTCCTGAACGATGGCGGACTGCGCGAGCCGCCGTCTTCGGGTCTGCCCGACGCACGCGAATATCACGATGACACTGGCGACGCGGTGCTCCACTACGGGTGCGACGATGAAGAGGCCGAACGCGCCGCGCGTTACGCATCGCGCGAGCAGGCGGCGGAGCGGGCGCGGCTGGTCTACGTTGCGCTGACGCGCGCGGTGTACCGGTGTTATCTGGTGGCCGGCACCTATCTGTCGGCGCGCTCCACGAAAGAGTCGCGCAGGAGCGTGCTGAACTGGCTGGTTGGCGGCAGCGGCCACAATTTCGATGACTGGCTCGCCGAGCCGCCAGACGACGCCGCGTTGGCGGCGAGCTGGCACGCGTTGGGTGGCGGTCCCGTTTCGCTGCAGCCGTTGCCCAAGGTCGACCGGCCCACGCCGCTGGAAAGTTATCAGGAAAGCGGCGCGCGGATGCAGGCGCGCGCGAGCCGTCGAGCATTGCGCGACCAATGGCGCATGGCGAGCTTCAGCGGTCTGATTGCCGCGGGCAGCAAAACGGACGAAGCGCACGCTGCCGCCGCGGAAGACGTGCGGCCCGATCACGACGAGATCGCCGACGCCGTGGTGATCCCGCCAACGCCCGCGCCGCCAACACCGTCCTACGCGCAGGACGACATCCTCGGCTTCCCGCGCGGCGCAGCCGCGGGCGACTGTCTGCATCGCATGTTCGAACTCGCGGACTTCAGCGATCCGCACACGTGGCCGGACGCCATTCGCGGCGCTCTGCGCGAGCGTCCCGCACCGGCCACGCCCGAACTCGCCGCGCGCCTGCCTGGGATGATGCATAACCTGCTCGCAGACGTCGTCAACACGGAGCTTGTTCCCGGCATGAAACTGGCGGCGCTCGATCCGCAGCGGCGGCTCAACGAAATGGAGTTTCTGTTCGCGTCGCCATCGCTCGATTTTCCCGCGCTGCGCGCGTTGCTGATCGAACATGGCTATCCGGACGTGGCGTTGGAGCCGGGCGTCTTGCGCGGTTTCGTGAAGGGATTCATCGACATGATCGTCGAGCATGCCGGGCGTTTCTGGATCGTGGACTGGAAGTCGAACCATCTCGGCGACACCGCCGCGGATTATGCGGCGGCGCCGCTCGAAGCGGCCATGGCGAGCCATGCGTATCACCTGCAGGCGCTGCTCTACACGGTGGCGCTGCATCGCTATCTGAAAACCCGCGTACGCGGCTATTCGTACGACACCCACATCGGCGGCTATCTGTATCTGTTTATTCGCGGCGTGCGTCCCGGCTGGCGCGACGCGCAAAGCGCGGCGGGGGTCCACATGCGGCGGCCCGCGTTCGAACTGGTCGCGCTACTCGATGCGGCGATGATCGGAGGGGCGGTATGAGTACGCCAGAGCAGATTCCGGCCGCGGTGCCCGCGATCGACGACATCGGCATCACGCTGCCCGCGCCCGCTGATTTCAGTCTGGCGCTTGCCGAAGGTTTTGCGCGACGTATCGGCACGCTGGCAGCGCGTAGCGGTGCATCGCAGGAGGCAGTGAAATGGGCGGCGCGTGGTGCGTTCGCCGCAAGCCGCGCCACCGCTGAGGGGCACGTTTGCGTGCCGTTGACGGCACTCGCGCGACGCTTCGACGCGTCGGCCGCCGATGTGCGAGCGGCGTTATTCGCAAGCGGCCTGGCGAGCGACGGCTCGACGAGCGCAGCGGCGCTGCGGCCCCTGGTTGTCGACGGCCAGGGTCGGCTTTATCTCGCGCGTTACTACGATTACGAGCGCAGGCTTGCCCGTTCGCTGGTTGGGCACGCAGGCGGGGCGCAAGGCGGCGGTCGTGCGAAAGTTCAGGCGCGGTCTGCCGCGACGCGGGGCGCGGGCGAGCTCGGGGATACCGGACTGGGCGCTGTCGCCAACGCCAATGCTGACGCCGACCTCAACGCCAACCTCAACGCGCTCTCCCAGCGCCTGCTGCGCTACTTCGGTCCGCCGAAGGACGACGAAGTCGACTGGCAACGCGTTGCCGCGGTCGCGGCGCTGTCGGGTCAGCTTACGATCGTGAGCGGCGGCCCGGGCACCGGCAAGACGACCACCGTCGTCGGCGTGCTCGCGTGTCTGCTGGACGAGCACCCGGACTTGCGCATCGCGCTCTCCGCGCCCACCGGCAAGGCGGCGCAGCGCATGCAGGAGGCGCTCCTCGCGAGAGCCGGCGACCTGCCGCCCGCGCTCGCCGCGCGGCTGCCGCAGACGTCGTACACGTTGCATCGTCTGCTGGGCTCGGGGCCGGGCGGTCGCTTCCGGCATCATCGCGACAATCCGCTGCCGTACGACGTGGTGGTGATCGACGAGGCATCCATGATCGACGTCGCAATGGCCGCGCATCTGCTCGACGCGATTGCGCCGCGCACACGTCTCGTGATGCTCGGCGACAAGGATCAGCTCGCCGCCGTGGAGGCCGGCGCGGTGTTCGCCGAACTCAGCGCGCGTCCAGCGTTCACACAGCAAGGCTTGCAACGTGTCGCCGCCGCGCTGGGCATCGAACCCACGCGGCTGGCGCGAGCGCTGCCGCGTACGTCCGCCGATCGTGCCGATGGTCTCGATGTTGACTCGGAGCCGGACTTCGCAACGCGAACATCGCGCGGCAATATCGCGGCGCCGGCCGACGATCTCTTTGCCCAAGCCGCGCCCGATTTGCTGCCGCCCGCCGATCTGTTCGACGACATACCGGCCGCCGATCTGAACGCGCCGTGGCCCGAAGCGGATCAGTCAGCGCAAGCGCAAGGCGCTTATCCGTCGGCCGATTCGGTCGTCTGGCTGGAGCGCAATTACCGTTTCGGACTCGAATCGCCGATTGGGCGGCTGTCGCTCGCCATTCGCAACGGTTCGGCGAGCGAGGCGCTCGACGTCTTGCGCATCGATCCCAACGAGGATTGCTCAGCGGCACTTTACGAGGACACGCATGCGACACCGGCGCAGCGCACGGTCGCGCGTCTTGCCGCCGGTTTCGAGCCCTATGCGAATGCGCTTGCTACCGCGCTTGCGTCGCCTGCGCCGGACCCCGAGCCGCTCTTCGACGCGCTCAACCGTTTTCGCATCCTGTGCGCAACGAGATCGGGTCCGCGCGGCGTCGATCAGGTGAATGTGGCGATGTCGGCGCAGGTAAGGCGCGCAGCGGGCGTGACGCCGGCGGTGGGCGCACACTGGTTCGCGGGCCGGCCCGTGATGGTGACGCGCAACGATTACGCGCTCGGCCTGTTCAACGGTGATATCGGGATTGCATTGCCGGGCGCGGGCGGCGCATTGCGCGTCTACTTCCGTACCGGCGATGGTGGTCTGCGAGCCGTGTCGCCCGCCGCGCTGCCGCCGCATGACACTGCGTTTGCGCTGACTGTCCATAAGTCGCAGGGGTCGGAGTTCGACCATGCGGTGTTGATGCTGCCGTCGGTCTTTAGCCGTGTGCTGTCGCGCGAACTCGTTTATACGGCGATCACCCGCGCGCGTGAGCGGGTGGACGTGATCGGTGCACGCGCGGTGCTGGCGCAGGCAATCGCCACGCCGACACAACGGGACTCAGGACTTGCCGCCAGAATCGCCGAGGCGTGGCGGCACTGGCAGGATGCGGGTGGAGCGGAGCGGCGCCGCCGATAACACGGCCGCGCGGCGAGCCGGGAGCCAGAACGCTCAGCCTGTGACACTGCCGGTCTGCGCAGCGGCTTCAGCGCGGCTGCGCAGAGTCTTGCGATACCAAACCGTCCACAGTGTCAGGCCGCCGTAGATGCCATAGCCGATAAACGGCGAGACGACGAGAAAGCGCTCGACCGGCCATGTCAGCGCCATCCACGCACGCAGCATGGTCTCAGCGGTGAGGCCGACGCCCCAGACGAGCGTCATCAGGCGCATGGCGGCGGCAAGTCCGGGGCGCTCGCGCCATAGCGCCTCGAAACGCGCGGCGCCGCCTTCCATTTCGCGGGCAACGGAGGCGCGGGCGAGGTAGAAGATCAGCGGTCGGCGCATCGGCAGAGACAGCAGAAATGCAATGCCAATCGCGCCGGACACGAGCGACTCGCGCAGCAACAGCATGCGCGGGCTGCCGCCCACGGCCATTGCCGCCACCGACAGAACGATCCCGGCCACCACGATCACGCTCAATGCGTCGACGCGCCTGAATCGAACCAGCTCGATCAGGCTCCAGACAATCGGCGGCACGGCGGACGCGATCAACGCCCCCGTCTCGCCGAGATGCGGCAGCGCATACCGGTAGGCAAGCCATGGCAGCAGGAAGTTGACGACCAGTTCGAGCACGAACCCCGGACGAAGCTTCATATGAATTTACGCTGTAAGCTGAAAGTGCAGTATCGATCAATCGGTCGCGCCCGTGCAACCGATTTTTCGAATCGACGCCCATTCTCGCTGGTCCACGAGCGGCACACGCATCGTGCTGTGTACACTGACAGACTCTGATCCTATTTCGCGTCATGACATCCCGTTATCCGATCCCGCCGAACGAAATCGAATTGACCGCCGTGCGCGCGCAGGGAGCGGGCGGCCAGAACGTCAACAAGGTGTCGAGTGCGATTCATCTGCGCTTCGACGTCCATGCGTCGTCGCTGCCCGAGGTGCTGAAGATGCGCCTGCTCGCGCTTTCCGATCACCGGCTCACACGCGACGGCGTCGTCATCATCAAGGCGCAGGAACATCGTACGCAGGACATGAATCGTGCGGCGGCGCTGGCGCGGCTCGAAGAACTGATCGAAAGCGTCAGCGTGACACGCAAGGCGCGAGTCGCGACACGGCCGACGCGCGCATCGAATCGCCGGCGGCTCGACAGCAAGGCCAGGCGCAGCGAGATCAAGTCGGGTCGTAGCAGGATCGACGAGTAGGGACTTCGCTCAGCGCCTGCCGCCGCGTGCACCGCCACGGCCACTCTTGCGGCCTCCGGCGGGCGCCGGCGTGGGCACGAAGTCGACGCACAGCACCACGCGCGCGCCGTTGCGGTCGAACGCAATCGCCGCGGTGTAGCAGTCCTGGGCGTCGGCGAGCGAATAGTGCGGTCCCATCATCGCAACGCGTCCTGGCGCGGCGAGCGCGTGCTTGAAATAAGCGCGCCGCGACCAGTTGCCCCGCACGTTGGTGTAGAGCGGCGCGAGCCGCAACGGTGGCGGCGGAACGCTCGCGGCGGTGACCGAGGGCTCGCTCTGCTCGCCTTTGCCGTCCGTAATGAAAACGCGGCGCGCTTCGGGCAGATGCCAGATTTTCTGCGCGGCGAGGCGCAGGTCGCCCGTCTCCCGGAAGGTGTCGGACGCAGCCAGCACCGCTTCGGCGAATCCTTCGAATCCGAGCGGCTGATGGCCGGAATGCTCGCGTTCATAGTCCGCGAACTTGCTCCACATCGATTCGATCAATTCGGGCACCTTTTCGCACGCCTCGTGGACCGAGCCTTTCGGCTGACCAAGCCAGAAGCCCTGTACAAAATCCACGCCCGCTTGCATCAGGATCATTAACTCTTCGTCCGTCTCGACGCCTTCGGCCAGCACCAGCGTGCCGGATTGATGCAGCATCGCGATCAGGTGGCTGATCATCGAATCGTCGCCTTCGCCGCGGCCGGCGCGCGCGACTAGCGACCGGTCGAGCTTGACGATGTCGGGACGGAAACGCCAGACCCGGTCGAAGTTCGAGAAGCCCGTGCCGAAGTCGTCGATTGCGATCAGGAAGTCGCGCGGGTGCGACGCGGCGAGCATGCTGGCGACAGCGGATTCGTCGTCGGCGGGTTGTTCGAGCACCTCGATCACGATGCGCTCCTGCGGCAGACCGAAGTGTGCGGACAACTCGTCGATGAACGCGCGTTGCGGCCAGCCAGTTTCGAACACCTGAGGGCGCGTGTTCAGAAAGAGCCAACCCGTGGTGATCCCTTGCTCCATGAAGTTGGCCACGTGCAGGCAGCGTGCGATGCGATCGAGTTCGCGCGCATCGGCGGCAGAACGGGTGCCCGAAAACAGCACGTCGGGCGAGACCGGCAATCCGACCGGGTCGTATGCTCGCAGCAGTCCTTCATATCCGACCACTCGCTGATGCGTGACGGACAGCACCGGCTGGAACACGCTATGAAGCGTCAATGCCCGCCACGTCGCGGTCCAGCCGGACTCGCCCCGCACGAGGTGCGGGAGCAGACCGCTCAGAGTCAATTCGCTGACGGATGGCATAAGGAAAGCAGGCGTGAGAGCTGACATGGGTACATGGCGGCAAGCGGGTAACGGGGCGCGCAAACCAGCTCAGCGCGTATTGGTTGCATGGCCCGGTCGTGATCAGTCGTGCTTGAGCACGGTCCCGAAACATCCAGAGCAATGCCAGCCATGCTGAAATCCGGCGGGTCAATCGACAACCAGTCTAGCAGTTTGAAATCCGCCCTTATGTGCGGGTTATCACAGACGCCAGAGGTCATCGGCGTTAATCCAAACGCGTTTTGCGCACTTGACGCAATGGTCCCGCCTACGCGTTTTGCACCTGCTTCGCGCCCGCTTGCCGCGCGTGAACCAGGTTGTCCGGAACCACAATGATTCGCTGTGGATGAAGGCGAGCGTAGCAGGGCGTCGAATGGACGCCCGCCAAACTCCAGGCGCCGACGGTGCTCAGACATTTGTGGCACAGCGGCGCGCTTTGATTGCGGCGCGCACGTCGAAAGGGTGTGCGCCACTCCTGAACAGCGGGCTGCCGCATGCATACCATTCATCTCGCATTTGCCATATCCATCATGCGCCTCTTTGGGCCGCGTGCGCGCAAATTTGTGAAGCGCCGGTTATGCTGCTGTCTTTCTTCAATGGAGGTCGGGCATGTCGGAAATCGCGGTAGTCGCAATCGCAGTCGCAAAGCCGGGGTATGAAGAACAATTGCGTGAAGCGGCCGAGGGCATCGTCGGGCCGACACGCAAGGAGCAGGGCGCGTTGCAGTACGATCTTCATCGCGACGTGCAGGAGCCGCGCCGCTTTGTGTTCGTCGAGCGTTGGGAAAGCCAGCAGGCGCTCGCCGCGCATGCCCAATCCGCGCATATTGCGGCTTACAGAAAAGCCATTGCGGACTGGGTGGAACACTCGGAAATTCGCGTCGTGGCGAAGATCGCTTGAGCTTGTCGAGCCACTGAAATGTCGTAACGGCAATCCCGGTCATGGCGACTCGGGATTCGTCCGCACATGACGGCGCTCGCGATCATGTCGCTGCAATGTCGCAGGAGGCGAAACGCTTTGAGGGAGTAATGCCAAAGGGTCGTGACAATGGTGCGCTGGCCGTTCGGCCCCTTGCCGCTCACTGCTCACCGCTCACCGCTTATAGCTGAATCACTTCTCGCGCCTAGCGCTCTAACGCCTCGCGCGCGGATGCGTGGACTCAGTGCGTGGACTCAGTGCGTGGACTCAGTGCGTGGACTCAGTGCGTGGACTGCGGCACGTCGAGGATCAGGATGATGGTCCAGTCCGCATCGCCGTCATGATGATATTGACGCTCCGCGACGATAAACGGCTGCTGCTTGCCATCCGGGCCCAGGAACAGCACGTCCCCTTCCATCGGCAGGCATTCTACGGGCGGCAGCGCGAGGAACGCCTCCTGACCGCCGCGCGGCATCAGTTTTTCGATTTTTCGCGATGCTGCCTCAGTCCATTCGATATCAAGTTGAATGTTGCTCATGCTGTCCTCCGCACCAGGGTGCGCACGGGTTAGGGTGTCCGGCGGCCGCCGGTTGGTGCGCGACTTTAGCATAACGTTTGCATGGCGCCGCGGGTTGTGGATAACGCGCGGCGCGATCGACAAAAAAGCCGAAACCGGCAGCGCCGGCTTCGGCTTTTTCACCTTTGGACAAGACCGCAGGTGAAGCATGAGTCGAGATCGGCGAGCCGGATCAGGCGCCGGCGTCGGCCTTGGCAGCCTTCTTGTGATGCGGCGACATTTTATGATGCTTCATGGGCGCGGCCGGTGCGCTGTCCATAGCTTGCTGTCGGCTTTGCAAATCTTGCGCGCGCTGTTCGACGTCGGCGGCTTTGGCCGGATCGGTGCTCATCATGACGCCGTTGTCCTGCGCGTACGCCGCGCCTGTTACGGCACTAAGGGAAACCAGGATCGCCAGGGACACTTTCTTCATCTTTACCTCCGCAGAGTGGTTGTTGACCCGAGTAATTGTCTGTCCGTTGAGAAAGACAATGCATTCTAGCCAGCAATATCCGCTCCAGCGGAGGCTTTTATGATGCGCATGACAATTCGTTACATCTTCTTACCTTCGTGGCTTCTGCCGGGACGAAGCCACGGTCGTGTTTCGTTGTCAGGCGCTTGTCACGATCTCGTCATCGGCGAGCAGGTTGTGTCCCCACGCTCCATGTAACGACTTGCGAGATACGTTGATCGCATGGTGGCCGCATGGCTGCGTTCATGCGGTCGGCAAAATGTTCGGATTTCTAACTAAGCGCGTTTGCGGGTCGAGGAACGACTGCCGTTAGAACCACCCAATCGCACGATAAACGTGAAACTGCGCGATTCCGATCAACTCATGCAGCGCGATTTCGGCGCTCTCGAAATTGTAGTAATGCGGTATCGCGCTCAGGCGCGCACGCCGCACGTTCGAAACGAGCGGCTGTGGTTCGAGCCCGAAGCGGTGAAAATCGAGCAGCGCCCGCGGCATCTGATACGCGGAGGTGACGAGTATCAACGAATCGTAACGAGCGCGTCGCACGATGGCTGACACGTTGCGCGCGTTTTCGTAGGTCGTGAGGCTGCGGTTTTCCAGCACGATATCCGTGCGCGGAACCTGCTGGCGCAGCAGGTAAGGCAAGTAGGTGTCTGCCTCGGAGGCGCGGTGCTTCTGCGGGTTGCCACCGCTCACGATGACCTCGCAGGTAGCGGCAACGCGCCGGCATGCCGCGTAGTGTTGCGCGCTCACGTTGATCCGGGACAACACATCGTGCGGCGGCACGAGGACGTCATCGTCGTTGTAGTCGGTGCCGCCGCCTAGCACGATGATCGCCGTGCGGGATGCGTAGCTCACCGGCGTAGTGGATAAATCGTGCGGTTGTGCCATTTGGAGCAGGGGCGCCGTCAGCCAGCCGGCGCCGAGCAGCCAGAACACAGCCAGCATGCATAAGGTGAGCGGTCGGCGAGCGCCTTTACATAGCACGATTGCTGCAAAAAAAAGCACTAATAAAATGAATAGAATCAATTTAAATGGGGTAACGTATGTCTTTCGGAACAATTCCTCGGGCCTGCTATCGCGCCGCAGCGGTTGCATCGTCGGTCCGCGGACAGAACGCTATCATGCCGTTCAGACGGGGGTTCCGAAAACAGACCAGGCAGCACCTGGCGGAACTCGGCTGATCAAGACGTAGCCAGCTTCCAGCCAAGGGCGGGTGCCGGGCGCGTCATTGGTGGCGCGATGACGTGTTGGGCATAGATGTGTCATAGCTGCACTTTAAGAAAGAAGTGAGATGACCACGTATTCCAACGAAGCGGTACTTGAAGCGTTGCGGCGGGCGCAATATCGTCAGGTCCCATGGGCCAGAAGGCCGGGCGTTTTCCAATATCTTCGCGCGTTAGGCCTGATGGATACCGTTCGGCAGCGCACCGTCGCTCCGGCGCCGGGCTTTCATGCACCTGTCGACATTGCCGTGCTCACCGAGCGGGGCAGAGCCGAATTCGCGCGGCTTGCCCACGACGAGCGTCTGCTCAGCTGGACAGCGCAACGCATGAACGACTATGTCGTGACGCCCGCGGAAGCACGGCCCAGCGCGGTGCTCGAAGTCCGGACCTGAACCGGCGTTCGAGCTGACGCAGTCTTTCCGGCCGCCTTTGCGGCGGCTGGTGGAGAGCGCATTGCCACGCATCCTTAGATGCACAGTCGCTGGCAGCACGGACTGTTGCCGCCATTCTCTTTGGCCCTCCGCTCGCATTTCGTTTTCGCCAAGATTTCCTGCTGCCCGCGCGGCTCCCTTCTCTGCGGGTTTCAAATCACTGAGCAACGTGTTTCTTGACGAGACCAAGGCTGCTGCGTCGCGCCTAAGGACGGCTCCTCGCTTCCGGCGTCGCGCCTCCTCGCGCCAAGTTACCAAAAAAAAAGCCCGTATCACGAGGATACGGGCGTACCGGAATTACTACTGCCACGCTGTGCTAATGGCATTAAATCAGACTGATTCAATTACTGGTGGTTCCCGGACATCGCGTCCCGATTACCTCCACCGTCAACGCCGCCGACCCGGATCGCCGCGCGGCGGTTCCGGCCGCGTGCGCACATTGCTGGCGATATCGCCGCGCAGGTCGCCTCTTGGCGTAGGCGGCGTAAAGTCGCGGCCACGCGTTTCGCCTTGCTGCCATGCCTGAAGACTGGCCGTCCGTTCCGGGCGCCAGTTCCAGCCCTGTGGGCGTTCCTGCGCAAACGCTGGTGCGGCAATTGATGAAACAACAATGCCGCACAGAAGCAGTGACATTGGTTTCATGCTGCGCTCCCGTCAAGCCCATCGAATCAAGGCCTGTTTGCATACGAACAAGGTATGCCGAGTCGCGAAAGCGCGCTGTAAGTAATAGTAAATGGATGTTTCGCCTATAACTTTCACGCTCCCACAAAGCGGACGCGGCGCGAACAGAAGCCAGGCGCGAGGGACGACCGCACTGGGCGCGCTTGGGGAGCGGTGCCCATATCAGGTGCGGCTGACGTCGAATACGGTGCACGACGCGGTGCACTGTCGGGAAACGCGCCGGACGTACGCAGACGCCCGGCGGAGATTGAAACGGCTCAGGCCATCTTGACCGGGGCGCGCCACGATTCCGGATTCGTCCAGAACGCGCCACGCAGGCGGTCGCGGCTCGGCGGTGCCGGCGGCTTTGCCGCAGTGGCGCCAATCCGGCCACGCAGCGAGATTTCGCGACCGCTGGTTCCGAGTCGCTTGACTATTTCGGCGAGCGTACCATCGGCTTGCCACTCGTCGAAGCGACGGCGGCAGGTCGGCGGTGAAGGATAACGGCCCGGCAGCTTGGACCAGCCTTCGCCAGTCGACAGCACCCAAAGCACAGCGTTGACGACCGCGCGCGCTTCCACACGTGGCCGACCGCGCCGTTCGCTCCGTGCAGGCTCCGCACAGAACAACGCCTCGACCAGCGCCCACTCGTTGTCTCTCAAATCGTCGAACAGCATCATGTTTCACCTCAGCGAAGCTAACTCCGGTGCGCTGCCCCGCGCCGCGCACTCTCCATGCACTCGATAGGCGAGTGCCACGGAGGGTCGGGCTTGTCACGGACTGCGGTGTAGCTGGAAATCCGTGGCGCCGACCCTTGCGAGCTTCTAAATGCAGGATGTGTGCCAGGCGATGTCCAACTGCCTGAAAGCCCCGTGACAGCGGGCCAGCGCGGGCGCTAGCTAGGGGCGTATAAGAATCCAAAAAACCCACCTCGCAAATCGGGACAATCACCAATCTTGTGCAATCAGGCCCGCGCAGCGTGCGTTTGCGCCTTATTGCTGCATTGCAGCGAGAGGCCGGAATGCGCTAACGAAGGTGCATTTCGGCCTACAATCTGCATCAAATAACGTGATTGATGAGGCTGATAAATGAATGTGACGCTGCGTCAGCTAAGGGTTTTTATGGAGGTGGCCCGGTTGCAGAGCTTTAGCCGGGCAGGCGACGAAATCGGCCTGACGCAATCAGCTGTTAGCCGTTGCGTGCGTGAGCTGGAGGGCGAGATCGGGCTGAAGCTGATCGACCGTACGACGCGTGACGTGCAACTCACCGATGTCGGCGCCAATCTGGTGTCGAGCGTGTCGCGTCTGCTTACCGATCTGGACGATGCGCTGCGCGAAATCCGTGAGATCGGCGAACAGCGGCGCGGACGGGTGGTGGTCGCCGCCAGTCCCACCGTGGCGTGCCGGCTGATGCCGGGCGTGGTGGCCGCCTGCGGACGGCAATTCCCGTATATCACGATGGGCCTGCGCGACGACGTACAAAGCGACGTGGTGCGCAAGGTAAAGTCCGGCGAGGTGGATTTCGGCGTGATCATCGGTCCGTTCTCGGCGGACGATCTGCTGAACGAATCGCTGATGACCGACTCGTTCTGCGTCGTTTTGCGTGACGATCACCCGCTCGCCAGACGCACTGAAATAGCGTGGACGGATCTGGACGGCCAACGCCTCGTGATGCTCGACTACGCGTCGGGCAGCCGTCCGATCATCGACGCCGTCATGCAGGAATATGGCGTGAACGCGCCCGTGGTGCAGGAACTTGGGCATTCGGCGACGGTGTTCGGGCTGGTCGAGGCGGGCGTCGGTATGAGCGTGTTGCCGTGGCTCGCGCTGCCGTTGCCGGCGGGGGCGTCGCTGGTTGCGCGCCCGCTCGTGCCGCGTGCTGAGCGAACCGTGGAACTGGTGCGGCGGCGCGATCGCTCGCTGTCGCCGGCCGCCGAGGCCGTGTGGGGGCTGATCCGGCAATTGCCTGCCCGCGCCGAGGATCTCGATTGACGAGGTGCGGCGTCCAGTTCGCAGCCCGAAACAGGATGGCACGCTAAACTGTCGCTCTTTTCGGGCTGCATTACTTGCCGCCCAATCCTTTGTCTGGAAGCCTCGATGAGCGAATCGGATCACGCCGTGCCCTCGGCCCCCAATGCACGCGACGCAGTGCGCGCGTTGCGCCCTTCGCAAATCCGCGAAGTCGCCAATGCCGGTTTCGGCGTTGAAAACGTTCTGCCGTTCTGGTTCGGCGAGTCGGACCGCATCACGCCGGCGTTCATTCGCGACGCTGCGAGCGCTGCATTGACGGCCGGGAACACGTTTTACACGCACAATCTGGGGATTGCGCCGCTGCGAGCGGCGCTGGCGGGCTACGTGAGCGAATTGCACGGGTCGACGTCGGCGGAGCACATTGCCGTGACCAGCGCGGGCGTCAATGCGTTGATGCTGGCTGCGCAGCTGGTGGTCGGAGCGGGCGACCGGGTCGTTGCCGTCACGCCGTTGTGGCCCAATCTCGTCGAAATTCCGAAGATACTTGGCGCGCATGTGGAAACGGTGGCGCTCGATTACGGCGAAAGCGGCTGGCAGCTGGACGTCGAGCGCCTGCTGGCGGCACTCACGCCTGACACGCGCATGCTGTTGATCAATTCGCCGAACAACCCGACGGGCTGGGTCATGCCTCGCGATGACCAACGCACCGTGCTGGATCATTGCCGGCGGCACGGCATCTGGATCGTCGCCGACGAAGTCTATGAGCGCCTCTATTACCCGCACGACAGTGCCGCTGGCGTGTCTGGCTCTGCCGCCGGCGCCACGAGCACGGATGCGCGCACGGCGCCGTCGTTCCTCGATCTGGCTTCACGCGACGAACGAGTGATTTGCGTGAATTCGTTTTCCAAAGCGTGGCTGATGACCGGCTGGCGGCTCGGCTGGCTCGTGGCGCCGGCGGCGCTCATGGACGATCTGGGCAAGCTGGTGGAGTACAACACGTCGTGCGCGCCGTCGTTCGTGCAGCAGGCGGGAATCGTCGCGGTCCAGCAGGGCGAGCGCTTCACGCAGGAACTGGTGCGCGACCTGCAGACGTCACGCGACCATCTGGTGCGGGCGCTCGCCACGGTGCCGGGCGTCGACGTGAAGGCGCCTCACGGCGCGATGTACCTGTTCTTTTCGATGCCGGGAGCGAACCGCAGCCTTGAATTATGCAAGTCAATGGTGCGCGAGGTAGGGCTTGGGATCGCGCCCGGCAGCGCCTTCGGTCCGCAGGGCGAGGGTTTCGTGCGCTGGTGTTATGCGTGTGACACGGCCCGGCTCGACATGGGTGTCGAGCGGCTGAGGCACTTTGTGGCCCGACACGGCGCGCCGCATTGAGCGCAAATGTATTCTTCGTAGTCATTTTCCGTGCGGTATCCGCCCGATAATTGGCGGCGGGTCGCGATAACGGTGGTGGGCCGGCGGGAATGCAGCCGGAGCGGGCACGGGCGGGAAAATGCGCGGGGATTTCGCCTTTACGCACTGATTGTTTTTGCGTAATATGGCGCTCAGTCACGCGACTCCTTTCAGGAATATCGCTGCTCCGTCCGGCTGGGTTTGGCTCGATTGCCTGTTTCGCCGCCCCCCGGTGCGTGCTCCCATCAATATGACCGATCAAAATCGGGCGAGCGCGTCTTCTGTTCCACATCGTCTGTTTGATCCGGTTCTTTGACCACAGGGTCTGACCTAGCTGCATGAATACCCAAGAGGCGAAGATCGTCCTCGAGACTGCCTTGATCTGCGCGCAGGAGCCGTTAAAGCTCGGCGAGTTGCGCAAGCTCTTTGCCGACAGTGTGTCGGCGGACACCGTTAGGACGTTGCTCGAAGACCTTCGGCAGGACTGGTCGGGGCGCGGTGTGGAGCTGGTCGGGCTGGCGTCGGGCTGGCGATTTCAAAGCAAGCCCGCAATGCGCTCGTATCTGGACCGCTTGCATCCTGAGAAACCGCCGAAATATTCGCGCGCGGTGCTCGAAACGCTCGCGATCATCGCTTACCGGCAACCGGTCACGCGTGGAGATATCGAAGAAATTCGCGGCGTCACGGTGAACACCCAGGTCGTCAAGCAACTCGAGGACCGTGGCTGGATCGAAGTGATCGGCCATCGCGATGTGCCCGGCCGTCCGGCGCTGTATGCGACCACGCGCCAGTTTCTCGATGACCTCGGCTTGCGCGCACTCGACGAGCTGCCGCCGCTAGCGGATCCCACGGCGCAGTTGAACGCGGATCTGCTCGGTCAGCATGCAATCGAGTTTTCCGATGCGGAAGTCGCGCAGGGCGTCGTTCCGGGCGATAGCGTTGTGCCCGTCGAGGCACCAGAAGGCGCTGGTGCTTCGCTCGATGCGCCCGGCAACGTCGAGCCCGGCGGTGCGGCGGCTGAAGAGACAGCGGAAGCAGCAGAAACAGGGGCGAACGATGCATGGCAAGCCAGCGTCGACGAGCCCGCACAGAATGAAGATCCGGTCTCCCAGGCCGATCCGGCAACACCCGCGCACGACTCGGACGCGCTCCACGACACGGAGCATGCCGCCGAGCCGAACCCGACCACGGCGGCGCACGGCGATCACGAAGATCGTCGCGATGCCGCACAGGACGCAGGCGTTCTGACCGACGACGAACCCGAGTCGCGCAGCGCCTGACGTAACTTTTTTGCCGCGTCCGCAAGGGGCGCGCGCGAGCTGACATTTTGAGGTTGTTTTGACACATACCCACGACACCGATTCGTCCGAATCCGAGCGCGCCGTGCCATCGGCGCGCGCCGACGAGACGCGCACGACGCAAGCATCGGCAGGCGAAAGCGAGCGCCCGGCGCAGACCACGGAAGCAGACGGCGAAGATCGTCCGCGCCGCGGCCTGCGTCGCGGGCCGCGCAGCCTGATCGCGCGTCGCCGCGCGGGAGCGAAGACGAAGAGCGCCGAAGGCGCGCCGGCGCAGGCCGCGCCGGTCGTCACCGAAGCTCCGCCGGACGGCGAAGTCGTGGCGCAGGTGCGGATGCCACGCAAGGAACCGGGCACGAAGGGTCAAGGGTCGCGCCGTAACGCGAACGCGCGGCGCGAAGGCCGCGATGGACGTGAAGGGCAACGTGAAGGCCAGCGCGAAGGCGGTCGTCAGCCACGCGAAGGCGGTCAGCGTCAGAATCGCCGTGGCGGCGAGGCGCCGGTTGCAGCGGGCGAAGCGGCGCAGGATGACCTGTTCTCGTACGTCACGTCGCCCGCGTTCGACGCGGACAACAGCGCCAACGGCGGCGTGCGTGCTCCCATGTTGCGGCGGGGCAAACCGGCAGCGCCGAAGCGCGTGCTCTCGGCCGACGACGACGCGCCGAAGCTCCACAAAGTACTGGCCGAAGCCGGCATGGGCTCGCGCCGCGACATGGAAGAACTGATCGTCGCCGGCCGCGTATCGGTGAATGGCGAACCGGCGCACATCGGTCAGCGGATCATGCCGACCGACCAGGTTCGCATCAACGGCAAACCGGTCAAGCGGAAGCTGGCCAACAAGCCGCCGCGCGTGCTGCTGTATCACAAGCCGACCGGCGAGATCGTCAGTCATGCCGATCCGGAAGGCCGTCCTTCCGTTTTCGACAAGCTGCCGCCGATGAAAACCGCCAAGTGGCTCGCAGTCGGCCGCCTCGACTTCAACACGGAAGGTCTGCTGATGCTGACCACGTCGGGCGACCTGGCGAACCGTTTCATGCATCCGCGTTACAGCGTCGAGCGTGAATATGCGGTCCGCGTGGTGGGCGAACTGGCTGAAGGCATGCGTCAGAAGCTGCTGAACGGCGTCGAGCTCGATGATGGCCCTGCCAATTTCCTGCGGATTCGTGACGGCGGCGGCGAGGGCACCAACCATTGGTATCACGTCGCGCTCGCCGAAGGGCGTAACCGCGAAGTGCGTCGCATGTTCGAAGCAGCGGGACTGATGGTCAGCCGGCTGATCCGCACGCGTCACGGCCCGATCTCGTTGCCGAAAGGCCTGAAACGCGGCCGCTGGGAAGAGCTCGAAGACAATCAGGTCCGGGCGCTGATGGCATCGGTCGGGCTGAAAGCGCCGACCGAAGAGCGCGGCGGCCGCAGCGCGGCGCCGGAGCGCAAACAGCCGGACCCGATGCAGACGTCGATGGGCTTCATCAATCGTGAACCGGTGCTGATGTCGCACGGCCGTTTCGATCAGCAGCCCACCCGCGGCCAAGGCCGGCGTGGCGCGGCGGGCGGCGGTTTTGGCGGCGGTGCGGGCGCAGGCTTCGGCGGCGGCTATGGTAATCGCGGCGGCGGTCGCAGCGCCGGCGGATTCGGCGGCGGCATGGGCGGCGGCGCGGGTGGTCCGCGAGGCGGCCGTGGCGACGTGGACGGCAATCGCGCGCCGTCGGGCAATCGGCCGGCCGGCGGTAAGCGGGCAGCCGGCAACGGTGCCGCTGCGGGTAATGGCGCGAATCGCGGGCCGGCCGGCAATCGTGGCGGAAACGGTAACCGTGCCGGCGGCAACGGCAACGCAGGCGGCGCCAATCGCGGCACCGGCGCTCCGCGCGGGCGCACGCGAGGCCGCTGAGGTCGCGCCCGCAAGGGCGTGCTAACGGGTGGCACGGATTCAAAGCTGGCAACGGCTCGCGGATTACCTTCTGGTGCTCCGGGCGAGCCGTTTATCGTTTCTATGATGTCCCAAGCTTGGGCGATAAACTGTTGCATGGATTGCGAAGCACGCAGTGCCGACTGTGATTGTCATACGCACGCCGGCGGTAAGAGTGAGCGCGGTGCGTACCGCAGGCTCCGTAATGCGGTGAGCGCCGCGTTGCAACAGGTGCGCGGTGTCGCCATATAGGCTGCAGATCGCGGTGAAAACGGGCCGGGACGGGCTTGGGGCGGGCGTCTGCGGTTTGCGTTTAGCCCGAAAAATGGCTACAATCGCGGAGTCGCTGGGCGTGCGGCTTTTCAAGTGCGGCTCAGGTGCGACCACCGGTAATAAGATGATGGGCGTTTAGCCCATTTTTTTTTGCCGCTCAGTTTAAGTGGTTCGGCATCTCGGGTAGCACGAACGTGCGCCGGCTCAGGCGCGGCCCGCATTGGTTGTTTGCAGAACAGGCGGCAGGCTCGCTGCGCGAACATCTAAGAGGGCATTGTGCAACTGACGGAACTGATTGAAACCACGGTCGCGGGGCTCGGCTACGAGCTCGTCGATCTCGAGCGTACCGGGCGCGGCATGTTGTGCGTCTATATCGACCAGCCGGCCGGCATCGGGATCGAAGACTGCGAGAAAGTCACGCGTCAGCTCCAGCACGTTCTAACGGTCGAAAATATCGATTACGAGCGGCTCGAAGTGTCGTCGCCGGGTCTCGACCGCCCGCTGAAAAAACTGGCGGATTTCGAACGCTTCGCAGGCAGCGAAGTGGTAATCACATTGAAAAAGCCATTGGACGGACGTAAATCGTACCGGGGCATTCTGCATGCTCCGCAAGGCGAAACGATCGGTCTGGAATTTGAAGGGAAGGAAGGCGCCGCGATGCTCGATTTCACGCTCGCGGACATGGACAAAGCACGCCTCGTTCCGAAAGTTGACTTTAGGAGCCGCAAACAATGAGTCGCGAAGTGTTGATGCTGGTGGATGCGCTGGCACGCGAGAAGAATGTCGACAAAGACGTGGTATTTGCCGCGCTCGAAGCGGCTCTCGCTTCGGCCTCCAAGAAACTCTTCGAAGAAGACGCGGACATCCGCGTCCATATCGACCGTGAAAGCGGCGAGCACGAAACGTTTCGCCGCTGGAAAGTGGTGCCGGACGAAGCCGGTTTGCAGGAGCCGGATCAGGAAATCCTGCTGTTCGAAGCACGTGAGCAGCAACCGGAAATCCAGCTGGACGAATACATCGAAGAACCGGTGCCGTCGATCGAATTCGGCCGGATCGGCGCGCAGGCCGCCAAGCAGGTGATCCTGCAGAAGGTGCGCGACGCCGAACGCGAACAGATCCTGAACGACTTCCTCGAGCGCGGCGAGCACATCATGACCGGCTCGGTGAAGCGCCTGGACAAGGGCAACTTCATCGTCGAAACCGGCCGTGTCGAGGCGCTGCTGCGTCGCGATCAGCTGATTCCGAAGGAGAACCTGCGCGTGGGCGACCGCGTGCGCGCGTACATCGCCAAGGTCGATCGCACCGCTCGCGGTCCGCAGATCGAGCTGTCGCGCACGGCGCCCGAATTCCTGATGAAACTGTTCGAAATGGAAGTGCCTGAGATCGAACAGGGTCTGCTGGAAATCAAGGCGGCGGCGCGTGATCCGGGCGTGCGCGCCAAGATCGGCGTGATTGCGTACGACAAGCGGATCGACCCGATCGGCACCTGCGTAGGCATTCGCGGTTCGCGCGTGCAGGCTGTACGCAATGAGCTTGGTGGCGAAAACGTCGACATCGTGCTATGGTCGGAGGATCCCGCACAGTTTGTGATCGGCGCGCTCGCGCCGGCAGCCGTCCAGTCGATCGTCGTCGATGAAGAGAAGCATTCGATGGACGTCGTTGTCGACGAGAACGAACTGGCTGTCGCGATCGGCCGCAGCGGCCAGAACGTGCGTCTTGCCAGCGAACTCACCGGCTGGCAGATCAACATCATGACGCCGGACGAATCTGCGCAAAAGCAGAATCAGGAGCGCGGTGTTCTGCGTGACCTGTTCATGGCGCGTCTCGATGTCGACGAAGAAGTAGCCGACATCCTGATCGACGAAGGCTTTACGAGCCTCGAAGAGATCGCTTATGTGCCGCTCAACGAGATGCTCGAGATCGAAGCCTTCGACGAAGACACCGTTCACGAACTGCGTAACCGCTCGCGCGACGCATTGCTGACCATGGCAATCGCGAATGAAGAGAAGGTCGAAAATGTAGCGCTCGACCTGAAGAGCCTGGACGGCATGGACGCCGACCTGCTCGCAAAGCTGGCTGAACATCAGGTACAGACGCGCGACGAACTCGCCGAACTGGCCGTGGATGAACTGGTCGAGATGACCGGAATGGAAGAGGATGCCGCTAAGGCGTTGATCATGAAAGCACGTGAACACTGGTTCCAGTGAGAAATGACCATGGCGCACTAAATTGAACGCGGCCGTCAGGCCGCATGACCCGATGCTAACCGCAAGGAATCGGTCCTTGCATTAAGAGGAATGAATGGCGAGTAACAACGTAGCCCAATTTGCCGCGGAACTGAAGATGCCTGCAGGCGTGCTGCTCGAGCAGCTGCAGGCAGCGGGCGTCACAAAAGCGAGCGAAGCCGACTCCCTGTCCGAAACGGACAAGGCGCGTCTGCTCGACCACTTGCGCAAGTCTCACGGCTCGACTGATGCAGACAAGCGCAAGATCACGTTGACGAAACGGCATACATCGGAGATCAAGCAGTCCGATGCGACGGGCAAAGCTCGCACCATTCAGGTCGAGGTGCGTAAGAAGCGCACTTTCGTCCGCCGCGACGAAACCTCGGCTGAAGGCGGGGATGCATCGAATCATGTGGCCGAGACGGCGGAAGTCGACGATCTCGAACTCCAGCGTCGCGAAGAAGAAGCGCGTCATGAAGCCGAGTTGCTCGAGAAGCAGGCTCAGGAGCTGAAGGCGCGTCAGGAACAGCTCGAACGCGAAGAGGCCGAGCGTCAGGCACGCGAACAGGCTGCTGAAGCCGAGCGTCGTCGTGCGGAAGAAGAGGCGGCGAAGAAGCGCGCGGCGGCTGCGGCCGAGGCGGCGGCTCGCGAACAGCAGCAACAGAAGGCGGTGCAGGCGGCGCAGCCCGTGAAGGCCGAGCCCGCTGCGGCGAAGGCCGCGGAGCCGGTCGTTGCGAAGGAAACCGAGCAGGACGACGAACGTGCCGCAGCGGAACGCGCGGCGCAACGGGAAGCGGCGAAGAAGGCGGAAGACGCGGCGCGTCAGGCTGCCGAGAAAACGCGCGCCGAACAGGAAGAGATTGCCAAGCGCCGTGCGGCGGCGGAAGCCGAAGCACGCGCGATTCGCGAGATGATGAACACGCCGCGCAAGGCGCAGGTGAAGGCGCCGGAACCGGCACCGAAGCCCGCCGAGCCGGCCAAGGCCGCGGAAGCGAAGGGCACGCTGCACAAGCCGGCTCGTCCGGAAGGCGCAGCACCGGCCCGTCCGGCAGCCAAGAAGCCGGCCGCCGCGGCGCCGGCTGCCACGACCGCGCCGTCGGCTGGCGACAAGAAGAAGCCGGGCGCAGGCAAGGGCGGCTGGCAGGACGACGCAGCGAAGCGCCGCGGCATCAAGACGCGCGGTGACACGAGCGGCGGCGTCGACCGCGGCTGGCGCGGCGGCCCGAAGGGTCGCGGCAAGCATCAGGACCAGAACACTACGTTCCAGGCGCCGACTGAACCGATCGTGCGCGAAGTGCACGTGCCGGAAACCATCACGGTCGCCGACCTGGCGCACAAGATGGCGGTGAAGGCGTCGGAAGTGATCAAGTCGATGATGAAGCTCGGCCAGATGGTCACGATCAACCAGATGCTGGACCAGGAAACGGCGATGATCATCGTCGAGGAACTGGGCCATCACGCGGTCGCGGCCAAGCTGGACGACCCGGAAGCCATGCTCGTCGAAGGCGAAGTGTCGGATGCGGAATCGCTGCCGCGTCCGCCGGTCGTCACCGTCATGGGTCACGTCGACCACGGCAAGACCTCGCTGCTCGACTACATCCGTCGTGCGAAGGTGGCAGCGGGCGAAGCGGGCGGCATTACGCAGCATATCGGCGCTTACCACGTCGAAACGCCGCGCGGCGTGATCACGTTCCTCGACACGCCGGGTCACGAGGCCTTTACGGCGATGCGTGCTCGCGGTGCCAAGGCAACGGACATCGTGATCCTGGTGGTGGCAGCCGACGACGGTGTGATGCCGCAGACGAAGGAAGCGATCGCCCACGCGAAGGCAGGCGGCGTGCCGCTCGTCGTCGCGATCAACAAGATCGACAAGCCGGATGCGAATCCGGATCGCGTGAAGCAGGAACTCGTCGCGGAAGGCGTCGTGCCGGAAGAATACGGCGGCGATTCGCCGTTCGTGTCGGTGTCGGCGAAAACCGGCGCGGGCATCGACGATCTGCTGGAAAACGTGCTGCTGCAAGCCGAAGTGCTGGAGCTGAAAGCGCCGGTTGAAGCGGCCGCCAAGGGTCTCGTGATCGAAGCGAAGCTCGACAAGGGTAAGGGTCCGGTTGCAACGATCCTCGTCCAGTCGGGTACGCTGAACCGCGGCGACGTGGTGCTGGCAGGTAGTGCATACGGTCGTGTACGAGCGATGCTCGACGAAACCGGCAAGCCGACCAAGTCCGCTGGTCCGTCGATCCCGGTCGAGATTCAAGGTCTTTCGGAAGTGCCGCAAGCGGGCGAAGAAGTCATCGTCATGCCGGACGACCGCAAGGCGCGTGAAGTTGCACTGTTCCGTCAAGGCAAGTTCCGCGACGTGAAGCTGGCCAAGCAGCAGGCCGCAAAGCTCGAGAACATGCTGGAGCAGATGGGCGAAGGCGAAGTGCAGTATATGCCGCTCATCGTCAAGGCCGACGTGCAGGGTTCGCAGGAAGCCCTGGTGCAATCGCTGCTCAAGCTGTCTACCGACGAAGTGCGCGTGCAGATCGTGCACGGCGCGGTGGGTGGCATCAGCGAGTCCGACGTCAACCTGGCCACGGCTTCGAAAGCGGTCATC
The DNA here is from genome assembly GCF_039621805.1 of Paraburkholderia sp. PREW-6R. Taxonomy (NCBI): domain Bacteria; kingdom Pseudomonadati; phylum Pseudomonadota; class Betaproteobacteria; order Burkholderiales; family Burkholderiaceae; genus Paraburkholderia; species Paraburkholderia sp. PREW-6R. The sequence goes on from NZ_CP155073.1 coordinate 1,324,857, forward strand.
ATCGGCTTCAACACGCGTGCGGATGCGCAGGCGCGCAAGCTGGCGGAGTCCAATGGCGTCGATATTCGCTACTACAACATCATCTATGACGCAGTGGATGACGTGAAGGCCGCGATGTCGGGCATGCTGGCGCCGGAGAAACGCGAGGTCGTGACGGGTACGGTCGAAGTGCGTCAGGTCTTCAAGGTGCCGAAGATCGGTGCAGTGGCCGGTTGTATGGTCACGGACGGGTTCGTCAAGCGCTCGTCGTCGGTGCGCGTGCTGCGCAACAACGTCGTCATCTTCACCGGCGAGCTGGATTCGCTCAAGCGCTTCAAGGACGACGTCAAGGAAGTCCGTCAGGGCTTCGAGTGCGGTATGTCGATCAAGAACTTCAACGATATCGTCGAAGGCGATCAGTTCGAAGTCTTCGAGGTCACCGAAGTCGCGCGTACGCTGTAATTCACGCGACTCGGCTCTACGGGCGGAGCGGGCTTGAACGCCCGCTCCGCCCGTTGTTATTTGGAGGCCTGCGCGCGGCTTGCAAGCATAGGGCAGCGCCAATGACCTCCGCGTCGGGTTGCATGCCGGTCCGAGTGGATCGATCGGCTGGGCGTTCAGGTTGTCGATCTGGGCGCCGCCTTTTTGCCTTGTCCGGTTGCCCGCTTTGCTGGTCATGTCGCTGGCCGCTCGGCCGCCTGCTCAGCCGGTCGATTTGCAGTCGGTCGTCGCGGAGTCGGTGAAGGCCGCATAAGCCGGGCAGCCGCATGCCGCGTGAACCATTTTCGCATCCGTCAGACGGAGCACACCATCACCATGCCTAAGAAACGTTCTTCCCCCAATCGCAACGTGCAGATCGCCGATCAGATCCAGCGCGATCTGTCCGAGTTGCTGCGCGAGGTGAAAGACCCGCGCATCGGTATCGTCACGATTCAGAGTGTCGAGTTGACGCCGGACTATGCGCACGCCAAAGTCTATTTCACGACGTTGACGGGCGACCCGCAGCAGACGCTCGAAGCATTGACCCACGCGGCCGGACATCTGCACAACCAGCTTTTCAAGCGTCTGCACATCCACACTGTGCCGACGCTGCATTTCCACTACGACAAGACGATCGAGCGGGCAGTCGAGATGTCGCGTCTGATCGACGAGGCAAACGCCGATCGCGCGAAAGACGACTGAGCGCGGCCGCAGCCGTTTCTGGGCGGCTGCCTGATCGCGCAACCGGCGGCGACCGGGTAAGCGGGCGGCACCCGGCAAGCGCAAGGTAACGCGCCGGCCCGGGCGGCAACCACGCTGCCATCAGGCTGGCACCAAGCTGCCACCAAGCGGCATCGTGTGGCTCCCGGCAAACTCGCAGGGCAAAAGAGCTTTCCCGCTCCCAGTCCCGCGACATGCCCGCGCTGCCACTTCGCCACATATGCCATTCGAGCCGCCGTTTCACGACTCTATCGACGACACTGCCTTCTCAACATGACTTCTTCTCAACGTCCCCGCGTGCCGCGTCGCGCGCTCGACGGCGTGCTGCTGCTCGACAAGCCGCTCGGACTGTCGAGCAACGACGCGCTGATCCGTGCAAAGCGCCTGTATCAGGCGAAGAAGGCGGGCCACACGGGCACGCTCGACCCGCTCGCCACGGGCCTCTTGCCGCTATGTTTCGGCGAAGCCACCAAGTTTTCACAGGACCTGCTCGAAGCCGACAAGACCTACGAGGCCACCATGCGCCTCGGCATTCGCACGACGACCGGCGACGCCGAAGGCGAGGCCATCGACACGCGTGAAGTGACGTGCGACGACGCTGCGATTCAGGCGGCGCTTGGCCGCTTCATCGGCGAGATCGTGCAGGTTCCGCCCATGTACTCGGCGCTCAAGCGCGACGGCAGGCCGCTCTACGAGTACGCGCGTGCAGGGCAGACGGTCGAGCGGGAAGGGCGCCAGGTGACCATTCTCGCGCTGGAGATGCTCGCATGTGCGTTGCCGGACGTGACGTTTCGCGTGACGTGCAGCAAAGGCACTTATGTGCGCACGCTTGCCGAAGACATCGGCGAGACGCTTGGGTGCGGTGCGCATCTGGTGGCGCTGCGGCGTACCGGAGTGGGTGCGCTGACGCTCGATCATTCGGTCACGCTCGACGCGTTGTCCGACGCGAGCGAACGCGAACGCGACGCGTGGCTGCAGCCTGTGGACGCGCTGTTGTCAACGTTTCCACCCGTGCGTCTCGATGAAGACGCGACGCGCCGCTTCCTGCATGGTCAGCGGCTCAAGTTATCCGAATTGACGATCGGCGCCGACGCCGTCGGTGCGCCGCGAGTGCGTGTGTACGCCGCGCAAGGGCGGCTGCTCGGCGTCGCGAAGCAGGGCGAAGGCGTGCTGGCGCCGGAGCGCCTCGTCGTAACCGCCGTGGAGTGAGGGCCGGGAGTCAGAACGCCGAGTTACAGCCGCTGGTTGCGGCCCCGACCTACAGCGCCGACTTACAGCCCCAACTTACAGCAGATACGACACAGCCCGTAAGACACATGCTGAGACGCAAACTTCAATGACAACGCCGGGCAACGCCCGCATCCCCCAATTGGAAACACGTAAAAAAGGCGGGACCGCTCAATCGCGGTCCCGCCTTTTTCACGCCACGCGCGCCAGTCAGATCAGCGCGCGTCAAACGTAAAGTCACCCCGTCAATGCGCGGCCGCAGCCGCCGCCCCAGCGTCGCCGCCTGCACGTTCGGGCCGTGTAATCCAGATCAACGCAATCAGCGCGACGAAAATGCCCGCTGAAACAAAGAACAGATCGTTCACGCCCAACTGCGCGGCCTGCTGCGTGGCCATGGTATTGAAGAGACCATACGCCTGCGGCTGGCTGAAACCCGCCGCGCCCATCTGCCGGATCGACTGATCGAACACCGGGTTGTATGCATTTGCCTGCTCGGCCAGTTGGGCATGATGCATGATCGTACGATGGTCCCATGCCGTCTGGAAAATGGATGTGCCGATACCGCCGCACATGATCCGCACGAAATTCGAGAGCCCCGACGCGGCCGGAATCCGGTTGCCCGGCAACCCCGACAGCGTGATCGACACCAGCGGAATAAAGAATCCCGCCATACCGATGCCCTGAATCAACGTGGGCATGAGCAAAGAGAACGTATCGACGCCGGTCGTGTAGCGCGAGCGCATCCAGAAACACAGCGCGAACACGAGAAACGACAGCGTGGCGATATAGCGCGGATCGGTGCGCGGCAGCACCTTGCCGGTGATCGGCGAGAGCAGCACCGCGAAGAGACCCACCGGCGCCATCACGAGACCGGCTTCGGTTGCGGTGTAACCGATGTCGGTCTGCAGCCACAGCGGCAGCAGCACGAGATTGCCGAAGTAAAGCCCATAGCCGATCGACAGCGCAATCGTGCCCCCCGTGAAATTGCGCCGGCTAAACAGCGAAAGATCGACGACCGGATGCTCCGCCGTCAATTCCCACACGATGAAGAACGCGAGCGCAACCACCGCGACGAGCGCGAGCACGACGATGGTCGTCGACGAAAACCAGTCGAGGTCCTTGCCTTTGTCGAGCATCACCTGCAACGAGCCCACCCACACGATCAGCAGACCGAGACCGACGCCGTCGATCGGCGCTTTTCTGATCACCGAGTCGCGATCGCGGAAGATCATCCACGTGGCGACCGCGGCGATCGCGCCGACGGGGATGTTGACGTAGAAGATCCACGGCCACGAGATGTTGTCAGAGATCCAGCCGCCGAGAATCGGGCCGGCCACCGGCGCAATCAGTGTGGTCATGGCCCACATGGATAGCGCCATCGGCGCCTTGGCGCGCGGATAGCTCGCGAGCAGCAGCGTTTGCGACAGCGGAATCATCGGGCCGGCCACTGCGCCTTGCAGCACGCGCGACGCGAGCAGGAACGGCAGTGTGGGCGCAAGGCCGCACATCCACGACGAGATCACAAACAGCACGATTGACGCCATGAAGAGGCGCACCTGACCGATACGGTCGGTGAGCCAGCCGGTCAGCGGCACCGAGATGGCGTTCGCGACGGCGAACGACGTGATGACCCACGTCCCCTGGTCGGACGACACGCCGAGGTCGCCCGATATCGACGGAATCGACACGTTGGCAATCGACGTGTCGAGCACGTTCATGAAAACGGCGAGCGACACCGCGATGGTGCCGATCACCAGTTGCGCGCCCTCGAGCGGCGGATGAGGGACTTGCGCCTGAGCCTGAGCCATTGAAGATGCCTTGTCTGAATCGTCCTGCCGCTTACATCACTTCGCAGCGGTCTTCGTGGCGCCTGCCTGAGCCGACTTCTGCGAGCCGCTGTTCGGGCCGGCGTTTGCAGCGATGATGCGGGCGATTTCGGCGTCGGCTTCGTCGCCGTACTTCGCGAACACGTCGGTCTGATAGACCGTGTTCGCCGCCTCGCCGAGCTGGCCGCCGTTGTCGTCCTTAATGCTCACGTCGGCTTGCATCGACAGGCCGATACGCAGCGGATGCTGTTCCAGTTCCTTCGGGTCGAGCGCGATCCGCACCGGCAGACGCTGGACCACCTTGATCCAGTTACCGGTTGCGTTCTGCGCGGGCAGCAGCGAGAACGCCGAACCCGTACCCGCGGAGAAACCCACCACCTTGCCGTGGAATACCACCGACGAGCCGTACACGTCGGCCGTCAGTTCGACCGGCTGGCCGATGCGCATATGCTTGAGCTGCACTTCCTTGAAGTTGGCGTCGACCCACACACCGCCGAGCGGCACGATCGCCATCAACGGCGTGCCCGGCGACACGCGCTGGCCGACCTGCACCGAGCGCTTCGCCACGTAGCCCGTGACCGGCGCCGGCAGGTTGTTACGCGCGTTGTTCAGGTACGCGTCGCGCACTTTCGCGGCGGCTGCCTGCACGTTCGGGTGATTCGCGATCGTGGTGTTCGCGGTCAACGCGCGGTTGGACGCGAGTTGCTGCTGGGCGGCGTCGACGGCGGCCTGCGCGCTCTTCACGGCGTCACGGGCGTGGGAGATTTCTTCCGCCGACACGGCGCCGGTTTGCGCCACCATCAGCCGGCGCTTCAGATCGTCCTGGGCACGCGACAGGTCGGACTGGCGCTGATTCACTTGCGCCTGGTACTGGTTGTCGTCGGCGAAGAGACCGCGCACCTGACGCACCGTCTGCGCCAGATTCGCTTCGGCCTGTTCCAGCGCGACGCGGGCATCGGCCGGATCGAGCACGACGAGCGGGTCGCCTGCCTTGACCGTTTGCGTGTCGTCCGCATTCACGGCGACGACCGTGCCGGTGACCTGCGGCGTGATCTGCACGACGTTGCCGTTCACATAGGCGTCGTCCGTATCTTCATGGAAACGCGCGACCAGGAAGTAGTACAGGCCATAGGCGATCGCGGCGATCAGGATCACGATGACAAGCAGGATCATCATGCGCTTGCGCTTGCCGCTGTTGGCCGGCGGTGCCGGCGGTTGCGTCGGCTGCGGGGCGGGTTGCGGGGCCGACTGGGTATTGGCCGCGGGCTGCTGGGTGGTGCTCATGGATGTGCTCCGGGTTCTCTTGTACGTCGTCGTTTATTCGGGTGTGCGGGTGTGCAGGTGTTTTCGTGCGCCGTGGCCGGTCTTGTGCGATCGGCCGCTCAGTTCGCCGCGGCGGTCGCCGCGGTGGCTGACGCCGGCGCATCGGTCGGCACCACGAGTCCGGTCTGGGTAGCGTCGAAACCGCCGCCAAGCGCCTTGACGAGGCCGATCTGCAGGTCGCGGCGCCGCATCTTGAGACCGGTCACGGTCTGTTCGGCGGCGAGGCGGTTCTGGTCGGCTGTCAACACCTGCAGTTGCGGCGACAGACCCGCCTTGTAGCGGATCACGGCCAGCTGGTACGCCTTGGTCGAGGCTTCCAGTGCGCGTTGTGCGTCGCCTTGCTGCTGGTCGATCGATTTGATCGACGTGACCTGCGTGGCGACATCGGACAGCGCGTTGATCAGCGTCTGGTTGTAATTCGCGACATCCAGTTCAAAGTCCGCATAACGGCCCTTGAGCTGCGAGCGCAACGCGCCGGCGTCGAAGATCGGCAAATGAATGGCCGGCCCGATCTGGACCTGGCGGCTCGCCGCGGTGAGGAATCGGCCCCAGCCGAACGCGTCGAACCCGAACCCCGCCGACAGGTTGATGTCCGGGAAGAATTCCGCTTTCGCCTCCTTGACGTCGTGCATCGCGGCTTCGACCTGCCAGCGCGCGGCGACGATATCGGCACGGCGCGCGACGAGGTCGGCCGGCAGATTGTTCGGCAGCGCGACCGTGTTGCCCGCAGTGAGCGCAGGTTGGGCGATCTGCAGACCGCGGTCCGGACCCTTGCCGAGCAGCGCGCCCAACTGGTAGCGCACCACGGTGATCTGGCCGTCGAGGTCCGTCAGGTTCGACTGACTGGTCGCAATATTGCCGTTCGCCGTTTGCTGTTCGACATTGGTGTCGAGACCGGCCGTGACGCGGCCGCTGGTGATGCGGCCGATATCCTGACGGTTGGCGATCTCGCGCGCGGCAATGTCGCGGTACGCATAAAGCTGCGCGAGCTGGTTGTACGTGCTGGCCACCGACGCGGCGAGCGTAACGCGCGCCTGCTGCATGTCGGCTTGCGCCGCCTTTTCCTGCGACACGGCCTGGCCCAGGCGCTGCCGGTTCTTGCCCCACAGGTCCAGGTCCCACGACGCGCTCGCGAGCACATTGTTTTCGCTATACCAGGTGCCGCCGTACGGAGGCGGGTAGAGTGCGTCGCCCGAAAACAGTTCGCGGTTCCACGAATAGCTGCCGTTGACCTTCGGATATAACGCGGAGCGCGAGCTCTCGATGTACGACGACGCCTTGGCGATGCGTGCCTGAGCCTGCGCAATCGAGGGATTGCCCTCCAGCGCTTCGGCGATCAGCTTCGGCAGTTGCGGGTCGCCAAACTGGTTGGCCCAGTCGAGCGACGGCCATTGGCCGCCCTCGCCGGCCAGGCTTTGCGTCGACTCGTACTGAGCCGGCGACGAGATCTGCTTGTCGCTCTTGATACCGAAATAGTTCGCGCACCCGCTCAGAGCGAGCGCCGTCACTGCGGCGGCGACGGCAGCCCGAGTCGGAAGCACGGACGCGGACAGGGAATGGGATTTCATCAGTCGACTCATCGAGTGGAATGTAATGATGGACACTGCAAGTAATTTATTACGATTTGCTGTCAGGATTGCTTGCGGCATCACGGGTTAAACCCGTTTGTTCGCCCGAATTGATCAGCACGCGGCGCAACATGCTCTTCAGAAAACCGACCTCTTCGGCGGTAAAGCCATTGAGCAGAGTATCCAGCACGCCATTGAAGATGGCCGGCATTCGGGTCGCAATCGCATGACCTTCCGGCGTCAGGGCAAGACGCACCACGCGTCGGTCTTCGTTGCTGCGCACTCGCGTCAGAAGCCCGCGCTTCTCGAGCCGGTCGATCAGCCGCGTGACCGCACTGGCGTCAATGCCGTATTCACGCGCCAGTTCGGCCGCGAGCAGACACTTGCCGCTGGCCACCATGAAGAGGATGCTGCCCTGCTGGCTCGTGATGCCCAGTTCGGCCATGCTGCGCTGGGTCACGAGATTGGCGAGCGTGGACCTCACACGCGAAATCAGATAGCCGACGCTCTCGCCTAGCTGATACTCGGTGGGGTCTGTCTCAGGTAAAGAGGACGGCTGCGGCATGATTCTCGTGCGAATGCAATGGTTGACTAGGCAGGAGTATAGCGGGCGGTTAATTGACGCGGCAAGCGTTATTACGGCTCAAGCAAGGGACTGTTACGGTCTGCGCCAGAATGGACGCGGCTTTGCGGAGGGAATCTTTATGCGCTTTTTAAGATGTTTCAAACCGCGAATCCTCCAGGAGCACAGCGGTCCATCAGGGATAACCAGATAACGTCACCCTTGCGTGCTATAATGTTGGGTTCCCAAAAGTGCGCTTTGGGCTTGTCGTGGTTTGGTTGGTCCAAGTACTCATTAACCGGCATCAGCAAGCGGCGCACTCAACTGTCTCCAGGTTTCCTATGACCCGCGCCCTACGCAACATCGCCATCATTGCCCACGTCGACCACGGCAAGACCACGCTCGTCGACCAGCTTCTCCGCCAGACCGCCACCTTCCGCGACAACCAGCAGGTCGCCGAACGCGTCATGGACTCGAACGACATCGAAAAGGAACGTGGCATCACGATCCTGTCGAAGAACTGCGCGGTCGAATATGAAGGCACGCACATCAATATCGTCGACACCCCGGGCCACGCGGACTTCGGCGGTGAAGTGGAGCGCGTGCTCTCGATGGTGGACTCGGTGCTGCTGCTGGTCGACGCGGTGGAAGGCCCGATGCCGCAAACGCGCTTCGTGACCAAGAAGGCACTGGCGCTGGGCCTGAAGCCGATCGTCGTGATCAACAAGGTGGACCGTCCGGGCGCGCGTATCGACTGGGTGATCAACCAGACGTTCGACCTGTTCGACAAACTCGGTGCGACTGACGAACAGCTCGACTTCCCGATCGTCTACGCGTCGGGCCTGAATGGCTATGCCGGTCTCACGCCGGACGTGCGCGAAGGCGACATGCGCCCGCTGTTCGAAGCCGTGCTCAAGCACGTGCCGGTGCGCGACGCCGATCCGGACGCGCCGCTGCAGTTGCAGATCACGTCGCTCGATTATTCGTCGTATGTCGGCCGTATCGGCGTGGGCCGCATCACGCGTGGCCGTATCAAGCCGGGCATGGCGGTGGCCGTGCGCTCGGGTCCGGACGGCGCGATCCTGAACCGCAAGATCAACCAGGTGCTGTCGTTCAAGGGTCTGGAGCGGGTGCAGGTGGACTCGGCTGAAGCTGGCGACATCGTGCTGATCAACGGTATCGAAGAAATCGGCATTGGCGTGACGATCTGCGCACCGGAACAACCGGAAGCGCTGCCCATGATCACCGTGGACGAACCCACGCTGACCATGAACTTCCTCGTGAATTCGTCGCCGCTCGCCGGCCGTGAAGGCAAATTCGTCACGAGCCGTCAGATCCGCGACCGCCTGATGAAGGAACTGAACCACAACGTCGCGCTGCGTGTGAAGGAAACCGGCGACGAAACCACGTTCGAAGTGGCGGGCCGCGGAGAACTGCACCTGACCATTCTCGTGGAAAACATGCGTCGTGAAGGCTACGAGCTGGCCGTGTCGCGTCCGCGCGTGGTGATGCAGGAAATCGACGGCGTGAAGCACGAGCCGTACGAAAACCTGACGGTCGACATGGAAGACGGCCACCAGGGCGGCGTGATGGAAGAGCTAGGCCGCCGCAAGGGCGAAATGCTCGATATGGCGTCGGACGGCCGTGGCCGCACGCGTCTCGAGTACCGTATTTCGGCGCGTGGCCTGATCGGCTTCCAGTCGGAATTCCTGACGCTCACGCGCGGCACGGGCCTGATGAGCCACACGTTCGACTCGTATCAGCCGGTCAAGGAAGGCGCGGTGGGCGAGCGTCGCAACGGCGTGCTGATTTCGCAGGACGACGGCGCCGCAGTGGCGTACGCATTGTGGAAGCTTCAGGATCGCGGCCGTATGTTCGTGTCGCCGGGCGAGCCGCTGTATGAAGGCATGATTATCGGCATCCACAGCCGTGACAACGACCTCGTCGTCAATCCGATCAAGGGCAAGCAGTTGACCAACGTGCGCTCGTCCGGTACCGACGAAGCCGTGCGCCTCGTGCCGCCGATCCAGATGTCGCTGGAATACGCAGTCGAATTCATCGACGACGACGAACTGGTCGAAGTCACGCCGCAGTCTATCCGTCTGCGCAAGCGTTACCTGAAGGAACACGAGCGCCGCAGCGCAAGCCGTAAGGGCGCAGTGGACTGATCGTTCGCTCAGGCAATCCGGTTGAGGTTATTCGAATCGGTTTGCAGGCATGACAGGCAAAAGCCACCGCTTGGTGGCTTTTGTCGTTTCCGGCGATACAAAATGCGTTGGAGCCGGGCTTTCAAAATAGCGGTTCGTGTCTGCAAGCCGGTTTTTTTCAAACCCTTAAATACTGGCTCCTGTTTGCCGCAGAACACTGTTGCGCATTCCGACAATAGCCGCGAAAGCCCGTATTGACAGGCTTGGGCGGCAATCCGTCTGCTATCTGCACTATCCGTTCTGTGATATGCTCCCCGGGTGCAAAGTTTTAGGTCCTTCCAAGCAAGACTTGATTCGCGCAATCCGCTAAACGGTCAGGCCGTGTCGCGGAAGGTTCTGTAACCCGCTATTTCTCGAGAAACTCGAAGAAAGGTGAGCGTAAAAATGATGAAGCAATTCCAGTCGAACTCTTATCTGTTCGGCGGCAATGCTCCGTACGTTGAAGAAATGTACGAAGCGTATCTCGATAATCCGGCGTCAGTGCCCGAGAACTGGCGCACCTATTTCGACGCGTTGCAGAACGTTCCTGCATCGGACGGCAGCAATGCCAACGACGTGGCCCACGGCCCGATCGTCGAATCTTTTGCACAGCGCGCCAAGGCCAACGCCTTCATTCCGCGCACGGCAACCGGCGGCGAAGACCTCGCTACCGCGCGCAAGCAGGTCTATGTCCAGTCCCTCATCGGCGCATATCGCTTCCTCGGCTCGCAATGGGCCAATCTCGATCCCCTGAAGCGCCGCGAACGTCCCGCCATTCCCGAACTCGAACCCGCGTTCTACGACTTCACCGAAGCCGACATGGACGAGGAGTTCAGCGCCACGAACCTGTATTTCGGTTTCGAACGCGCTTCGCTGCGTGAGATCGTCAAGGCATTGCGCGACACGTACTGCGGCACGATCGGCGCCGAGTACATGTACATCAGCGATCCGGAACAGAAGCGCTGGTGGAAAGAAAGACTCGAATCGATCCGCTCTACGCCGAACTTCTCGAACGAGAAGAAAAAGCACATCCTGAATCGCCTGACGGCCGCCGAAGGCCTCGAGCGTTTCCTGCACACCAAGTACGTCGGCCAGAAGCGCTTCTCGCTCGAAGGCGGCGAAAGCTTCATCGCGTCGATGGACGAAGTGGTCCGTCACGGCGGCGCGAACGGCGTCCAGGAAATCGTCATCGGCATGGCCCACCGCGGCCGCCTGAACGTGCTGGTCAATACGCTCGGCAAGATGCCGGCCGACCTCTTCGCCGAGTTCGAAGGCAAGCACGTGGACGATCTGCCGGCCGGCGACGTGAAGTACCACAAGGGTTTCTCGTCGGACGTCTCGACCGAGGGCGGCCCGGTTCACCTGTCGCTCGCGTTCAACCCGTCGCACCTCGAAATCGTCAACCCGGTGGTCGAAGGTTCCGCCAAGGCGCGTATGGACCGTCGCGGCGACGAAAGCGGCCTGCAGGTGCTGCCGGTGCAGATCCACGGCGACGCGGCTTTCGCGGGCCAGGGCGTCGTGATGGAGACGCTGAACCTCGCGCAAACGCGCGGCTACGGCACGCACGGCACGCTGCACATCGTCATCAACAACCAGATCGGCTTTACGACGTCGGACCCGCGCGACTCGCGCTCCACGTTGTACTGCTCGGACGTCGTCAAGATGATCGAAGCGCCGGTGCTGCACGTGAACGGTGACGATCCTGAGGCTGTCGTGCTGGCAACGCAACTCGCCATCGACTTCCGGATGCAGTTCCACAAAGACGTCGTGGTCGACATCGTCTGCTTCCGCAAGCTGGGCCACAACGAGCAGGACACGCCGGCGGTCACGCAGCCGCTCATGTACAAGACGATCGCCAAGCACCCGGGCACGCGCGCGCTGTACGCTGAAAAGCTGGTGCAGCAAGGCGTGATCACCGCGGAAGAGGCGGACGAGTACGTGAAGGCGTACCGCAAGGCGATGGATGAAGGCCACCACACGGTCGACCCGGTGCTCTCGAACTACAAGAGCAAGTACGCGGTGGACTGGGTTCCGTTCCTGAACCGCAAATGGACCGACGCCGCCGACACGGCAGTGCCGCTTGCCGAACTGAAGCGCCTTGCCGAGCGCATCACCACGGTGCCGGAAAACTTCAAGGTTCACCCGCTGGTCGAGCGCGTGCTGAACGACCGTCGCGCAATGGGCCGTGGCGAAGCGAAGCTCGACTGGGGCATGGGCGAGCACCTCGCGTTCGCGTCGCTGGTCGCGTCGGGCTATTCGGTTCGTCTGACCGGTCAGGACTCGGGCCGCGGCACGTTCACGCACCGTCACGCTGTGTTGCACGACCAGAATCGCGAACGCTGGAACGACGGCACCTATGTGCCGCTGCAAAACATCGCCGAAGGTCAGGCGAAGTTCACGGTGATCGACTCGGTGCTGTCCGAAGAGGCGGTGCTGGGTTTCGAGTACGGCTACTCGACCGCTGAGCCGAATACGTTCGTCGCGTGGGAAGCGCAGTTCGGCGACTTCGTAAACGGCGCGCAGGTCGTGATCGACCAGTTCATCTCGTCGGGCGAAGTGAAATGGGGCCGCGTGTCGGGCCTCACCATGCTGCTGCCGCACGGCTACGAAGGCCAGGGTCCGGAGCACTCGTCGGCGCGTATCGAGCGTTTCCTGCAACTGTGCGCAGACCACAACATGCAGGTCGTTCAGCCCACCACGCCGGCGCAGATTTTCCACCTGCTGCGCCGTCAGATGATCCGCCTGTTCCGCAAGCCGCTGATCGTCGCTACACCGAAGTCGCTGTTGCGCCACAAGGAAGCCGTGTCGGATCTGTCCGAACTGGCGAAGGGCTCGTTCCAGCCGGTGATCGGCGAAGTGGACGAAGCGATCGAAGCGAAGAAGGTCAAGCGCGTGATCGTGTGCTCGGGCCGCGTGTACTACGACCTCGTCGCGCATCGCCGCGAAGCGAAGGCGAACGACGTCGCGATCGTCCGGATCGAACAGCTCTATCCGTTCGCGCACAAGCAGTTCGAAGCGGAAATCAAAAAATACGACAACGCAACGGAAGTGGTGTGGGTGCAGGACGAGCCGCAGAATCAAGGCCCGTGGTTCTACATCGAGCATCATCTGAAGGAAGGCATGAAAGACGGGCAGAAGCTGGCATACAGCGGCCGTCCGGCTTCGGCTTCTCCGGCAGTCGGCTACTACGCGAAGCACTACGAGCAGCAGAAGGCGCTGGTCGAAGGCGCGTTCGGCCGTCTCAAGAGCACGTCGATCGCTAAATAATCACAACAGCCGAACCGGGAAAGCGCAGGGCGCTTTCCCGTGCCGCATCTGAACAGTCAGCGCGGCAGTCAGGTTCGCAGGCGGTCGTCCGGTCGTAGATCACGCGCCGTCACCCGATACGTATTCAGGACAATTCATAATGGCTATTGTTGAAGTCAAGGTTCCCCAGCTTTCCGAGTCGGTTTCGGAAGCCACCATGTTGCAGTGGAAGAAGAAGCCCGGCGAGGCTGTCGCGCAAGACGAAATTCTCATCGAAATCGAGACCGACAAGGTCGTGCTCGAAGTGCCGGCACCCTCGGCCGGCGTGCTCGCGCAAGTGATCGCAAACGACGGTGACACCGTCACCGCCGATCAGGTCATCGCGAAGATCGACACCGAAGGCAAGGCAGGCGAAGCCGCCGTCGAAGCCGAGGTGAAGCCGGCTCCCGAAGCCGCACCGGCACCCGCCGCCGCGCCCGCTCCGGCTGCTCAGGCGGCCTCGGCTACGGGTTCGAATACCGCTGCTTCGCCGGCTGCCGGCAAGCTGATGGCCGAGAAGGGCCTGGGCGCAGGCGACGTGTCCGGCACCGGCCGCGACGGCCGCATCACCAAGGGCGACGTGCTGAGCGCGGGTCAAGCCGCCCCGGCACCGGCTGCGAAGGCTGCGCCGGCACCGGCTGCTCCCGCGCCGAAGGCGGCGAAGCCGTCGCTGCCGGACGTGAAGGCGCCGGCATCGGCCGACCAGTGGCTGAAGGACCGCCCGGAACAACGCGTGCCGATGTCGCGTCTGCGCGCGCGTATCGCCGAGCGTCTGCTGGAATCGCAGCAGACCAACGCCATCCTGACCACGTTCAACGAAGTCAACATGGCGCCGGTGATGGACCTGCGCAACAAGTACAAGGACAAGTTCGAAAAGGAACATGGCGTGAAGCTCGGCTTCATGTCGTTCTTCGTGAAGGCGGCGGTTCATGCGCTGAAGAAGTTCCCGCTCGTGAACGCGTCGATCGACGGCAACGACATCGTCTATCACGGCTACTTCGACATTGGTATCGCGGTCGGTTCGCCGCGTGGCCTGGTGGTGCCGATCCTGCGCAATGCAGATCAGCTGAGCCTTGCCGAAATCGAGAAGAAGATTGCTGAGTTCGGCCAGAAGGCGAAGGACGGCAAGCTGTCGATCGAAGAAATGACCGGCGGTACGTTCTCGATCTCGAACGGTGGTGTGTTCGGTTCGATGCTGTCCACGCCGATCATCAACCCGCCGCAATCCGCCATTCTCGGCGTGCACGCCACGAAGGAGCGCGCTGTCGTCGAAAACGGCCAGATCGTGATCCGCCCGATGAACTACCTGGCGCTCTCGTACGACCACCGCATCATCGACGGCCGCGAAGCAGTGCTGTCGCTGGTCGCGATGAAAGATGCGCTGGAAGATCCGGCGCGCCTGCTGCTCGACCTGTAATTGCCGGCCCCCTGGCGGCGGCTTGCCTTCGCGCGAGTCGTCGCCATATAGGTTTCAGGCAAGGCATCACGTCTAACGCATTCCGCAGTACAGGAGCGACGCGCGCCACGAAGCGTGGCCGGGCGTCGTTCCGCCATCAAAAGGATTGTCATGTCCAAAGAATTTGACGTCGTCGTGATCGGCGCAGGCCCCGGCGGCTATATCGCTGCAATCCGCGCCGCGCAACTCGGCAAGTCGGTTGCATGTATCGAAAAATGGAAGAACCCGGCCGGCGCGCTGAAGCTCGGCGGCACCTGCCTGAACGTGGGTTGCATCCCGTCGAAGGCGCTGCTCGCGTCGTCGGAAGAATTCGAAAATGCGTCGCATCACCTGTCGGACCACGGCATTTCCGTGGAGAACGTTCAGGTGGACATCTCGAAGATGATGGCCCGCAAGGAAGGCATCGTCGAAAAGATGACGAAGGGTATCGAGTTCCTGTTCCGCAAGAACAAGATTACGTGGCTCAAGGGTCACGGCAAGTTCACCGGCAAGACGGACGCCGGCGTGCAGATCGAAGTAAGCGGCGAGGGCGAAACGGAAACGGTCACGGCGAAGAACGTGATCATCGCAACCGGTTCAAAGGCGCGACATCTGCCGAACATTCCGGTCGACAACAAGATCGTTGCCGACAATGAAGGTGCGTTGAGCTTCGACTCCACGCCGAAGAAGCTGGCCGTGATCGGCGCCGGCGTGATCGGCCTGGAACTGGGCTCGGTGTGGCGCCGTCTCGGTGCGGATGTGACCGTGCTCGAAGCGCTGCCGGATTTCCTCGGCGCAGCGGATCAGGCGCTCTCGAAAGAAGCGGCCAAGCAGTTCAAGAAGCAGGGTCTGGACATCCACGTCGGCGTGAAAGTCGGCGAAGTGACCACCACGGAAAATGGCGTCACGATCAGCTACACGGACAAGGACGGCAACGCACAGAAGCTCGAAGCCGATCGCCTGATCGTGTCGATCGGCCGCGTGCCGAACACGGACAACCTCGGACTCGAAGCGATCGGTCTGAAGGCCAACGAACGCGGCTTTATCGACGTGGACGATCATTGCGCGACGGCCGTGCCGAACGTGTATGCAATCGGCGACGTGGTGCGTGGCCCGATGCTCGCGCACAAGGCTGAAGACGAAGGCGTGCTGGTGGCCGAAATCATCGACGGGCAGAAGCCGCATATCGACTACAACTGCATTCCGTGGGTGATCTACACCGAGCCGGAAATCGCGTGGGTCGGCAAAACGGAGCAGCAGCTCAAGGCCGAAGGCCGCGAGATCAAGACCGGCCAGTTCCCGATGATGGCGAACGGCCGCGCGCTCGGCATCAACAAGGCGGAAGGGTTCGTCAAGATGATCGCCGACGCGAAGACCGACGAAATCCTCGGCGTGCACATCATTGCCGCGGACGCGTCGGACCTGATCGCGGAAGCCGTGGTGGCGATGGAATTCAAGGCGGCGTCGGAAGACATCGGCCGCATCTGCCATCCGCACCCGTCGCTGTCGGAAGTCATGCGCGAGGCGGCACTCGCCGTCGACAAGCGCGCGTTGAACATGTAATCACGCGCACGCCTGGCTGAACGCACTGGCATCACCACGAAGGCGGGCGGGTTCAATCCCACCCGCCTTTCTTTTTGCAGCATCGAGCAAGACAATGAACGTCACCGAATACTACGAAAAAGAACTGCAGACGCGCGGCTACCAATCGGACCCGGCGCAGCGCGCGGCCGTGGACCGTCTGCAGCGGTGTTATGAACAGTGGGCCGAATACAAATCGCGTCGCTCGAACGCGTTCAAGAAACTGCTGATTCACCCTGATCTGCCGCGCGGCGTGTACATGTGGGGCGGCGTCGGGCGCGGTAAGAGCTTTCTGATGGACAGCTTCTACACCGTGGTGCCGTTGTATCGCAAGACGCGCCTGCACTTTCACGAGTTTATGCGCGAAGTGCACCGCGAACTGGAAGACCTCAAGGGTCAGGCCGATCCGCTCGACGAACTCGCGCGCCGCATTGCCCGGCGCTACCGGTTGATCTGTTTCGACGAATTCCACGTGTCGGATATTGCCGACGCGATGATCCTGTATCGCCTGCTCGACAAGCTATTCGAAAACGGCGTGCAGTTCGTGATGACGTCGAACTACGATCCCGACACACTATATCCGGACGGTCTGCATCGCGATCGCATGCTGCCGGCAATCGAACTCATCAAGACGAAACTGGACGTGATCAATGTCGACGCGGGCATCGACTACCGGCAGCGCACGCTCGCGCAGGTGGAGGTGTATCACACGCCGCTGGGCGCCGCCGCCGACAAGGCCCTGCGTGACGCGTTCGCGAGCCTCGCCGCCGTGCCCGACGAAAGTCCGATCCTGCATATCGAGAAGCGCGAGCTGAAGGCGCTGCGCAAGGCGGACGGCGTGGTGTGGTTCGATTTCGCGACACTGTGTGGCGGTCCGCGTTCGCAGAACGACTATCTCGAACTGGCGAGCCGTTTTCACGCAGTGATCCTGTCCGGCGTGCCGCAGATGTCCGCGCGCATGGCGTCGGAAGCACGCCGGTTCACGTGGTTGATCGACGTGTTTTACGACCACAAGGTGAAGCTGCTGATGTCGGCTGCGGTGCCGCCGGAGCAGTTGTACGTGGATGGCCCGATGGCCAACGAATTCGCGCGCACCGTGTCGCGCATCGTCGAGATGCAGTCGAAGGAATATCTCGATGCGCCACGGCGGCTCGTCGACACATCGCTGACCTGAGATCTCTCGGACCGGAGCGCGAGAAGCCAACGTCCCGCATAGGCTTTTGCGATAGGTCACGCTCCGCTTGCTGAACCCGTACCGTTCAGAGGCGTATTTTCAAGATTCAGATTGGTCTTATATTCCGGCTTCGGTTGGCTGGATATCTTTTGTCGTGGATTTTGACAAAGGAGAAGCCATGAATCCGTATCGCGATATCAACGACGAAGAGTGGCAACGCGTTGCGCCGCTTTTGCCGGAACTGCGTCCGCGTTCCGAACTGCGCGGCCGTCCGCTCGCCAACACCCGTTCGGTGCTCAACGGGGTGCTGTGGGTCATGTATAGCGGCGCCACGTGGTCCGCCATGCCGCGCAAATACCCGTCGTATCAAACTTGCCACCGGCGTTTCAAGGCGTGGTTCGAGTCGGGCGTGCTCAAGCGTGTGATGGAAGAGTTGTTCGGCGACGCGAGCCAGGAATTGTGCAATATGATGGAAGCGCGTATGCGTACGCACGTCAGCACTGAACTGAAGAGTATGGAAGACAAGCCTGCGGCTGGCGCGCCTTCGTTGTTCAGTCCGGCATCGTCCAAACCGCTGCCGTCTTCGCCGTTCGCCTACGTCTCGCCCTTCAAGCACGCTGCATGAGCTCACACATTCCGAGTTCAAACAGAGAAAACGGCCGAACGATTCATATCGTCGGCCGTTCGTTTATTCTGGCCTTGCTAACGGCCTTCAAGTAGTCGCAAATCTTCGCGAATCGTACGTAATCCTGGCGTTATCGCTGGCGTTATTGCTGGCGCACCCATGTCTGCGAGCGGCCGAGCAGCGCCACGCCAATGTAGCCACGCACCACGAGCTTATTGCCGCCTTCTTCGAGATGCATCTTGCACTTGTAGACCTTGCCGTTCTCCGGGTCGAGAATCTGACCGTGATCCCAGCCGTCGCCGTCTTTTTTCATGTCGTTGATGATCGTCATGCCGAGGATCAGCTGATCTTTGCGCGCGTCCGTGCAGGCTGAACAGCGGCGATCCGGCTGGTCATTCGCGCCGAGCCCCTTGATGACCTTGCCATTCAATACGCCGCTGCCGTCATCGCTGATCTGCACCAGCGCCTTGGGCTGGCCCGTATGATCGTCGATGGTTTGCCAGGTGCCCACGGGGCTATTGGCTTGTGCCATTGCGACGACTGCGCTGCCGAGCAGTAGGCCCGCCAGCGCGGCCTGTTTGGCGGTGCGAAGCGCGATGGAACGCGCGTGTTGCGTGAAATGCATCATTGTCTTCCTCCTTGCCTCAAGACAGCGCGATCATGGTCGCGCGGCGTTTATCGGTATCTCGGGCGGCCCTCTAACGGCGGTCGCCGTGATGCCTGGTCCTGCTTCTCAGGTTCTGCGGCTTCAGTTCAGTTCTGTTCTGTTCAGTTTTGTTCTGCGACTCACGACCATGGCAGCGTGCCGTGCGCCGAGGGTCAACAACATCACTCGCGCAGAATACGTGAAACTGCGCGCGCCGTTTGATAGTGGACCCTCTAATCAGCCCGCGGCACTTTTGCGGATCAGTTGAGCTGATAGGAGAATGTCGCATTCACACGCGGGCTGCGCGATGAGCTTTCCACTGGCGCATCGCCGATCGCTTTCGCAACCGACAGATCCAGGCTGTAGTACTTCGAGTCCGATAGGCGGAAACCAAATGCAATCGACGAGAGCCTCGACGGCGACGGCGTGCCTGCATGCAAATAGACGCGCGCCATGTCGAACGAAATGTAGGGCGTCAACGTGCGCAGGTAGGTGAAGCCCGGCGCAAATCCGCGATTGATTTCGAACATCGCGCCCCAGCCCGAATCGCCCGACGCTTCACCCGGTTGATAACCCTGCGCGAAACGTTGCGCGCCGAATGAGATCTGCTCCGAAGTGGGCAGCGACACCGCGCTGTACTGTCCGGTCAACGAGACGGCGGTGCCGATCTTGAGCGGCCACTCGTTGGTCTGCGAGAAGCTTGCGCCGGTACGTACGAAATTGATCGACGCCGGATTGACGACCGGCGCGGCCGGCACATTTGAGTCGCCGGATTTCGACGCGCCAAGAATGTCGAACGCCTTGGCCACGTTGATACTGGCGCGGCGCACTTGCCCGGTATCCACGCCTGTGTAGTCGGCCTGCAACTGCATCACGCGCACCTGGGAGCGCAGGCCGATCTGCGCGCCGGTATCCTGATTATGGTAGCGATCCTCGTCGTGCGACGCATACACCGAGGCCGTGCCGATCACGCTGCGCGAATTGCTCAACAGCAACGGGTAAGCGAGCGAGCCGGCGACCTTGTCGTTAATGACAGTGCGTTGCACGCTATTGGGCAGGCCGGGGTTGTCGGTCGGATTGCCACGATAATGGGTTGCGTCTACCTTTGCGGTCAACCCGTTGCTGCCGATCGGCACTGCGCCGTGCGCGGCAAGATAGGTGACGTTGTCGCGGCCTTTGGGCAATAGCGCCGACACGCTCAGCTGTTCGCCGAGCGCGGTCAGTCCGTTCTCGGTTGCGGTGAGCAGACCTTGCACGCCGGGATGATTGAAGTCGATGCCGGTGCTGACGTCGAACGGCTTGCGCTCGACGTTCAGTTCGAGCGTGGTTGCGCCGTCGGTGTTCTGCGGCGGCGGTACGTTCGCCGCGACCTTCACGCCCGGCAGCAGCCCGAGCACGTTGATGTACCGCTCGAAGGTGGCACGCCTGAGCGGCCGGTCGGCGACGATATGATCGGCAATCGCGCGGATCCTGTTCTCGACCGCGCCAGGTTTGCCCGTGACTTTCACGGCCGACACGTAGCCTTCCACGACCGTCACGCGCACCACGCCGCCCTCGAAAGTCTGCGCCGGAATGAACGCGAAGGAGAGCGCATAGCCGCGGTCCTGGTAGAGCTTCGTGACGCCGTTGGCGAGCTGGATCAGATCGCCGACCGTCGTGTCCTTGCCAACGAGCGGCGCGAAACGTTGCGCGACTTCATCGAAGGGAATGGATTTCACGCCCTCGACCTGCACGCGTGACGGCGTGATACGGCGGGCGAGCAGTTCCTGAAGTTGGGGGGCTTGCGGCGCGACCTGCACGGTCACGTTCGGGCCCTTGTCGGGCGCCTTGATCTGCGGAAGCGAATCCATGGGATTGCCGCCCACTGCTGCGCCGCCGGAACGCGATTGCGCGTGTGCTTGCATCGGCATCGTGGCTGCCGCGAGGGCAGCGAGCACGATGGTCGATCTACTGCGAGACCCGAGTTTCATCGGATTTTCCTCGTATGCCGTTCTTGTGTCGCGGGTGCACCGCCTGGCCGGGCGGTTGCGGTCGCTTATACGTGGCCTGGACGCATACTGCCATGCCTGTCTGTCTTACGTCACGCGCACCGTGGTGCTTGAGCGTCGCTTGCCAGCGCACGGAACGCGTGTGCATTCGAGCGGCTTATGCGTAGCGCGTGAATGTGCTGCCTGGACCTGCTGTTCGGTGGGTCTGGTGCGTCGAACGTGCGGTTTCTCGTGAGTGCGCCGTTGCTGCCGATAGACGAGTGGCGCGCCGCCGGTCAAGCACGGGTCTTTCGGAATCCCGAACACATGGCCGTCAAGCCGCGCTCCGGTTGCATGCAGTACGCCGGCCGTGCTGCGCCGGCGCAACTGCGGTGCGATTGCGCGAGAATCGTTTTGCCGGATGCGCTTACTTCTTCGTCAGACCGCCGAGCAGGCCGCTCACGAGCGACGTCACCGGCGCTGATGCGTTGCCTGCCGAGCCCTTGCCGCTCGTGCCCGACAGCGACAGTCCGATGCCCGTGCCGGTCGAGGCGCTGGCCGTCGTGGCGGCCGGCGTGGCGGTCGCGGTCGTGGTGAGGCCGCCGACAGCGCCCGTCACGCTCGACAGCAAGCCCGTGACCGGCGCGAGCGGGCCGCTGCTGCCACCGCTTGCGCTGGTCAGGCCACTCGTCACGCTGCTCAGCAGACCTGTCACCGGCGCGAGCGGACCTGTGCCGCCTGACGCGCCACCCGATGCGCCGCCGGTCACCCCGCCGAGCGCGCCCGTCAGCGAGGCAAGTGGGCCGCTGCCGGTGCCGCCCGTCAAGCCGCCGAGTGCGCCCGTGAGCGGCGCGCTGCCGGTGCCGCCCGTCAGACCGCCGAGTACGCTCGTGACAGGAGCGAGCGGACTGCCGGCCGTGCCGCCGGTAAGCAGGCCGCCGACTGAAGAGACGGTGGTGCCCGTGTCCGTGACTGTCTTGCCGAGCGCGGCCGTGACCGGATTGCCGCCGGTCGCCGCGATCAGACCGCCTGCGTTGCCAAGCCCCCCGCCAAGCGTCGACAGAACGCCGTTTAACGGCTCGCCAAGGCCGGTGGCAAGACCTGCTGTCTGCGTGGTGGCGGCGACCATCGACGTGATCGGCGTGATCGCGGTGCTCAGGGTTTGCGTGATCTGCTGGACCGGTCCGGTGGACAGCGCGGTGGTGAGCGTGCCGCCGCCGTTGGTGACCGCGTCGCCGAGCGTCGTGACGACGCCGCCAAGCGGCGACGTGAGCGTGGAGAGCGGGGCGAGCGGGCCGCTGCCGAGGCTCGTCACGAGGCTGCCCGCGTTCGTCACCGCGCCGCCGACGTGCCCCACCACGCCGCCCAGACTCGAAACCGTGGTGCCGACTGCGTCGTTGCCGGTACCGAGTTGCCCAAGCCCTTGTGACACGCCGCTGCCGAGCGTCGACACGGCCGAGCCGACTTCCTGTACGACACCGCCCGCGGCCTGGGTCGTCTGAGCGCTCACGCCAGGCAAGCTTTGCGAAGCGATCGTCGAACCGATGCTCGACACGGTCGAACCCGTATCGCTGACTACGCCACCGGTGTTGTCGACCGTCGTGCCGAGCGCATTGGCGACGGGGTCCGTGCCGCTCGACGAACCGCCGCTCGTGCCCGAAGTGCCGGAGGTGCCCGACGAGCTGCCGACGGTGGTGCCGGAGCCGCTCGAACCCATGGAACCGCTGCCGCTGCTGCCGTCGCCGGAGGTCGAAAGGGCTCCGCCGGCGGAGCCGCTACCGTTCGTTCCTGTGCCTGAGCTGAGGCTTCCGGAGCCTCCGCAGGCAGCAAGAGAGAGCATCGCGGCGACGGCCGCCGAAATCAGGGTTGCGCGCACTGTGGTGTTGGTCGTTTGAATGTTCATTTCGCCCTCGGATCGCATGTGTTGTTGGGTGTTGCTGCGAAACTCACACTGCAGGACCCGTGCCATTCAAGGCAGGCGAGGCGGCGGGAAATCCCGACGTGCTCCCGGCGTGCATGCGGAAGGCTAGATGCGGCAAGGCCTCGCGAGCTATCGATGGAGCGCATACTCAACGGGATTCCCCGCGTGAAAAGTGCGCTGCCGGACGATTGCGCGGTGCGCGTAACGTAACGGCCTGCGCGCGCCGTTACGGCGCACGGGGTAACGCGGGAGCGCCGATAGCGGCCGGAACGATTGAAACGGAACATTTAAACGTGGCGCTCAGGCGAATGATTAGTGGAGCGAATCTAATTCATGGTTCATCGCATGTGCTGCGGCGCAGGAAGTGCGTGAGCCCGATGCGTGGCTAAAACGCCAGGAGTGCTTTACCCCAGGGAACTGAAGAATTGCTTAAATATCATTGTTCGGCTATAAATCCCGAAAGCATCACGGATTGAAGAGGGAGGTGAGTTATCGAACAGACAGCTCATGGATATCCGTTTAACTGAAGGCCGCTGCAAGGCCGGCTAGTGCGGTGCAAAATCCGCGACCGGGGAATGAGAGACCACGGTCGGCAGCACCAACGAGTCTTCGCTGGCAGGTGCAGCTAGTACACAACGAAAAAACAAGTCCGAGGGTTCAAATGAAAACGTTCACACAACGCTTCCTGAGAGAAGACAAAGGCGTTACGGCTATCGAATACGGCCTGATTGCGGGGCTCGTGGCGGCAGTCATTGTCACCGCCCTAACCGGTGTAACCGGCGGCCTGACCCACGCATTCACGGTCATCACCACTGCGCTGACTAACATCTGAGTCTTGCGGCAGCTGCTTTTGTAAGCGTCCTAAAACCCTGTGGATAAAAATGTCCACTGGTTTTACCCGCGCTAAAGAAACCGGCTATTTGAGATCAATGCGAACTGTATATGCAGTTCGCATTGAATTATCTCGCCCGTCGAGTCCAGAATGATTTACTTAGCCACGCTAATTATCTTTATCGCCTGGGCTGCAGCCGTCGCCATGTGTGATTGCCGCAGTCGGCGTATTCCTCATTCGCTCGTTGCAGCCGGATTGGCGGCGGCCTTTTTGTGCGCGCTGCTGAAAGCCGGACCGTTCAATGTTTCGGCCGGCCATGCACTGCTTGGAGCGGTCGCAGGGCTGCTCGCGTTGCTGCCGTTCTTTGCGCTCGGCGTGATGGGCGCCGCCGACGTGAAAGTTTTTTCGGTGCTCGGCGCGTGGTGCGGCGCCAGCGCTCTTCCGGGCCTGTGGATCATCGCGAGCATTGCGGGGGGGCTGCATGCACTCTGGCTGCTGACCGCGGCGCGCACCCGCCTCGCCAGGTCGGGGAGCCTCACGAGCCGCGGCCAGCGAAACGATCCCGCGATCGCGCTTGCCGGCAAGGCGGCCACGCCCTATGGAGCGTGCCTGAGCCTCGCAGCTTTCGTCTGGCTGGCGGTGCACATCCATCACGGTGGCGCGCCATGAGCACACCCGCGAGCCGTTCAGTCATTGACTCCGGCCGGCCGGCGCGGCCGGTTCGCGCACGTCGTCAGACAGGTTCGACAGCGATCGAATTCGCGTTGATCTTCCCGCTCTTCTTTGTGATCGTCTACAGCATCGTCACCTTCAGTCTGCTGATGGTCGCGCAGCAAAATCTCACGCTCGCTGCCGAGGAAGGAGCGCGCGCCGCGCTGAACTGGCAGAGCAACAGTTCGCTGCAAAGCGCGCTCACCAATCGCGCCGCGGCGGCCTGTGTGGCCGCCAAAGCCGCTGCGTCGTCACTCGTGGCGAGCGCGAGTTGCACACCCACTTCGAGTGCCTGCGGACCCGGCAACGACATGCGGTGCGTGAATGTCGTGATGAGCTACGACTACCGGTCGAACCCGATCCTGCCCGCCATTCCGTTCCTGAACTTCACGCTGCCCGCCACGCTCACCAGCAGCGCCACCGTGCAACTCAATCCGGAGAACATTCAGTGACGCAAGCGCCGCTCTTGCACCCATCTGTCCGTCCGTGTGCGCCAACGCGTGCGCACGGTGCGGCATCGTTCCATCGACGCAGTGAGTCGTCATGCCGAATCTGACCAGAATGCTCGCGGGCGTGCTGATCGCCGTCGCCGTGCTGCTGGGCGTGCTGGCCATCACGCTCGCGCGCCGTCCCGCGCCGGCCGTGGTCACGGCCACCGCGCAGCCCACGTTCGCGGTCGTGGTTGCCGCCCGGCCGCTGCCGGCCGGCAAACCCATTCCCGCCGACGCACTGCGTGTGCAGTCGCTGCCGATCAACCCGAACGGCGCCTTCAGCGATCCGGGCCAACTCGCGGGCCGCGTGCCCAACGCAGACATCGGCGCGCAAACGCCGGTGCTCGAGACGCAGTTGTCGTCGGGCATTGCGGAACACGTCGAACCCGGCGAGCGGGCGCTGGCGGTGCGAGTCGATGAGAGCAACGCGGTTGCCAATCGCCTCAGGCCCGGCAACTTCGTCGACGTGTTCTTCACGCTCAAGCGCGACAACGGTCTGCCCGGGAGCACGGAAGTGGACCACACCCAGGCGCGTTTGCTGTTGTCGAAAGTGCGCGTACTGG
Source organism: Paraburkholderia sp. PREW-6R (assembly GCF_039621805.1). NCBI lineage: Bacteria > Pseudomonadati > Pseudomonadota > Betaproteobacteria > Burkholderiales > Burkholderiaceae > Paraburkholderia > Paraburkholderia sp. PREW-6R. Next base: position 1,349,959 of record NZ_CP155073.1, read on the forward strand.
CCTTCGGCAACGCGACAGCAGGCGGCGACGCGGCGGCCGATCCGAACGCGACGGTGCGCACGGCGGTGCTGGCCGTGCCGGTTGCGGACGTCGACCGGCTGACGCTGGCGGAAAGCGCTGGCCGTCTGATCTTCGCACTGCGCAATCCGAAGGATCCGGACATCGTCGATGAAAGCGCTTTTGCAGCGTTGCCGGGCGTGATCAAAACGGCTGCACGCAGCGACGCGGCAACGCCGCTGCAAGGTTCGACGAAGGCGGCGGCCGGCGTGTCGCTCGACGCGCTGGCGGGCGCCGGCAACGTCGGGGCGGCCGCGCCCCGGCTGGCGCCGCCGGTCCCGCATCCGCCGATGCCGATGCCGATGCCGATGCGCACGGCGGGCAATGCGAACAGTACAAAAAACGGAATCGAAGTGATTCGGGGTGGGCGCGCCGAAACGGTCGCCTGGTAGCGGTTTGACGGAGCGGGCGCCCAGCTCGTCCACAAGCAAATGACAAAACGGATTTCTGGTTTCGGTAAGGCCGTATGGGTTGGTGCTGTGCTGCTGGCTGCATCGTCCCTGGCCGTCGCAGCCGGTCACATGACGAAGCCGCGGCCGGCGCAGGCCGAACCGGCGTCGACAGGCCAACCCGCGCCACCGTCGACGGTCCTGCTGACCGTCGGTGGACAGCAACAGCTGACGACCGGGCATGCACTGCAGCGCGTGGCGCTCGGTGACCCGTCGGTGGCCGACGTGCTGATCATCAAGGGGGCCGGGCAGGGGGCGGGCACAGGCGGCGTGCTGCTGGTAGGCAAGGCGGCGGGCACGACGTCCCTGATGGTATGGGAGCGCGGCAGCGACACCCCGTCGAAGTACACGGTGAACGTCACCACGGCCGCCGCGGCCTCGCTGCTCGGGCCGGACACGCCGAGCGTCAGCGTGCTCGGCGACACGGCGCTCGTCACCGGCAAGTCGGCCACGATGGAAGCGCACCAGCGCGCGGTCGCGGTAGCGGAGGGTTCACTGGGCAAGGGCGCTGCGACCGGCAACGGCGGTGCGGCAGTCGCCGAAGGCGCGGTGCTCGACACGTCGACGGTCGCAAGCCGTTCGGTCGTGCAGGTCGACGTACGGGTGGTCGAGTTCAGCCGCTCTGTGTTGAAAGAGGTGGGCTTTAACTTCTTCAAGCAGAACAACGGCTTCACGTTCGGCTCGTTCGCGCCGTCCGCGCTGAGTTCGGTGTCCGCAACGGCAGGGCAGGCGCCGGTCATGACGAGCACTTCGCCGATCTCGTCGGCCTTCAACCTGGTGTTCAACTCGGCGACGCACGGACTGTTCGCCAACCTGAGCCTGATGGAAAGCAACAACCTCGCGCGCGTGCTGGCCGAGCCGACGCTCGTGGCGCTGTCCGGCCAGAGCGCGAGCTTCCTCGCAGGCGGCGAGGTGCCGATTCCGGTGCCTCAGGCGCTCGGTTCCACGGCTATCGAATACAAGCCTTACGGTGTCGGGCTGACGCTCACGCCGACCGTGCTGAGCCCGCAGCGCATCGCGTTGAAGGTGGCGCCCGAGGCAAGCCAGCTCGATTTTGCCAACGCGGTGACGATCAGCGGCGTGTCGGTGCCGGCGTTCACAACCCGGCGCGCGGACACCACGGTCGAACTCGGCGACGGCGAGAGCTTCGTGATCGGCGGCCTGATCGATCGCGAGACCGCGTCGAACGTGGCGAAGGTGCCGTTGCTGGGCGACCTGCCGGTGATCGGCACGTTCTTCAAGCAGCTGAACTACCAGCAGAACGAGAAGGAGCTGGTCATCATCGTGACGCCGCATCTGGTCTCGCCGCTCGCGAGGGGCGCGACCTTGCCGGCGACGCCGGGCGAGCAGTCCGAACAGCGCAACGGGCCAGTGTGGCGCTCGCTGATCGGCGGGATGGCGGCGGGCGACGCAGCACCGGGATTTTCGAAGTGAGGCCGGCGCGCGCCCTCGTGGCGCACCGGCATGTTGCGGGTGCAGGCGAGCGAGCGGGCGACCCGCGCGCGTCGGCCGGCGAGCAGGACTACGCGGCGGCTTCACGGCCGATGCAAAAAGAGGATGTCCACCATGAACGCGAGAACGCATTCATTGACTGAACGTGCGGTCACCGATTACTTCGTGTTTGCGTCGCTGGCCGACGGGCATGTGCATTGGCTCGCCGAGACGCTCGCGGGCGCCGGCGTGGTCGAACCGGCCACGCTCGACCCGGCCATGCTGATGCAGCGCATCGCCACGCTGAATCCTTCACTCGTGTTCGTCGATTTTTCGGGCGGCCGTGCGGCCTCGGCGAGCGCGGCCGCAAGCGCCGTGCGCGCCGCGTATCCGGGCATGCAGATTGTCGCACTCGGTTCGCTCGCCGAGCCGGAAAGCGCGCTTGCCGCGCTGCGCGCCGGCGTGCGCGACTTCATCGATCTGTCGGCGCCCGCGGAAGACGCGCTGCGCATTACGCGGCAGGTGCTCGACAATCTTGTCGAGCCCGTCAGCCGTCATGGACGGGTCACGGCGCTGGTAGGCGCCCGCGTCGGCATGGGAGTCAGCACACTCGCGGCGAATCTCGCGGTCATGCTGCAACGGCGCGATGTGTCGCAAGGCCGCCAGGCCGCGCTGCTCGATCTTGGCCTGCCGGCGTCGGACGGTTCCCTGCTGCTCAATACGCGCAGCGAGTTCAGTTTCGTCGAAGCCGTGCGTAACCTGCGCCGCTTCGATCAGACCTTCGTGCACACCGCGCTGTCGCATCACAGCAGCGGTCTCGCGCTCACCACGCTGCCGCCCAATCTCGCCGATATGCGGGAAGTGTCGTACTCGTCGTCGATCGGTCTGCTCAACCGGCTGCGCGCTTTCTTCGATCAGCAGATCGTCGACCTCGGCGGTTTCAGCAACAGCGAATTCATCGCCCACGTCGCGCAGGCGGCCGACGAAACGTGGCTCCTGTGCGATCAGGGCGTGGCATCCATCGTCTCCGCGGTGAGCGTGCTCGATTCGTTGCGCGAAGAGGGGGTGAATACCGCGAACGTGCAGCTCGTCGTCAACAAGTTCGACGGCGATCTCGGGCTCGCCGCCGCGCAGATCGCGCAGCGTCTGGACATTCCTTTGCTCGCCACCTTGCCAGACCGGCGCGTGGCGCTTGGCCAGGCGGTCAATCAGGGGCATCTGCTGGCCGATTCGGCGGCGCGCGACCCTTACGTGCGCGCGCTGGAGCCGCTCGTCGAGCGCCTCGGCGGTGCCAGCCACGCCGACGCGCACGCGCGCGGCAAAGCAGGGCTCGGCGCATTCCGGCGCCTTATTCCATCCACTCACAAGCGGTCATAAACGATGGCAAAAGAGATTGAATTTGCCGACGACGCGCCGTCTTTCGCGCAGAGCCAGCAGTTTCAGGACATCAAGAACGCGGCGCACGAACATCTGCTGTCGCGTATCGAGGAACTCGGCTCGGAGTTCGGCCGCTGGTCGCGTCACGCGATCAATCAGTTCGTCGATCTGGAGATGGACAGCTTCGTGCGGCTGCGCCGCATTCCGATCAACGAGAGTGAGGTCCGGCTGATTGCCGAGGCGTTGACCAAGGAGCTGGCGGGTTTCGGGCCGATCGAAGATCTGCTTGCCGATCCGGCGGTCGAAGATATCCTGATCAACGGCTACAACGACGTGTACGTGTCGCGTCACGGCATCCTGACCCGGTACCAGGTGCGCTTTGCCGACAACGCGCACCTGTTGCGTATCGTGCGGCGCATACTTGCGCCGATCGGGCGGCGTCTGGACGAATCGAATCCCATGGTGGATGCGCGCCTGCCGGACGGCGGCCGGGTGAACGTGGTGATCGAGCCGCTGTCGATCGACGGGCCGATCGTGTCGATCCGCAAGTTTCGCAAGGACCCGCTGCGGCCCGACGACCTGCTCGGCAACGGCACCTATAACGCCGAAATCGGCGCGCTGCTTGAAGCGGCGGTGGCCGCGCGCTGCAACGTGCTGGTGTCGGGCGGCACGAGCTCGGGCAAGACGTCGCTGCTCAATGCGCTCGCCTTTCACATTCCCGATGCGGAGCGCGTGGTAACGATCGAGGACACGGCCGAACTCTCGCTGAATCATCCGCACGTGGTCCGGCTGGAGAGTCGTCCCGGTGGTTTCGACGGTGCGGGCGTCGTGACGATTCGCGACCTGTTGCGCAACACGCTGCGCATGCGGCCAGACCGCATCATCGTCGGCGAAGTACGGGGCGGCGAAGTGCTCGAAATGCTGCAGGCCATGAACACCGGGCACGACGGTTCGATGGGCACGGTGCACGCCAGTTCGCCGCGCGAGTGTCTGTACCGGCTCGAAATGCTGGCGGGCTTCGCGGGCTTCCAGGGCACCGAGTCGAGTCTGCGCCGCCAGATCGCCAATGCGGTCGACTTCATCGTGCAGATCGGACGGCTTTCGAGCGGCCGCCGGCGGATTCTGTCGGTGACCGAAGTCACCGGCCTGTCGGACAACATCATCGCGACGCAGGAGCTGTATCGCTACGAGCCGATCGCCACCGCCGAAGGCGATGAGCTCGACAACTGGGTGTCGCTCGGCATTCATCCCCATTCGCCGAAGCTCGCACGCTTTCGCCAGGCGTTGGGCGGCGCGGCGGCGGCCAATCCCTACGGGCATGGAGGTTTCGGTTCCGGCGGCGGCTTCGGTGGAGGATTCAATGTCTAGCGCAGTGCTGGTGTTCGCGGCGCTTGCCTTGCTGTGCGCGGCAGGCGCGTTGCTGCTGTGGCAACGCGGCACGCAGCGCAAGGACCGCGTGTGCGCCGAGCGCTTCATCGATAGCCGCATGGCGTCGGCCGCGGGCGGCATTGGCGCCATGGCTGGCGCTCCGGCGGCGCCGCAACGGGTGGCGCCGCCGCTGCGCCCGGCAGCGCCCACCGGCGCGACCATCGCGCCACAGGCGCCGCCGCCCGATGCGGACTGGCGCGCTTACCTGCGCTATCTGCGGGCACGCGTCGAGTTCATCGCGCAGCATGCGATCACGCGTGCCGGCATGACGAACGCTCGCGTGCCGGCACTGATCATTGGCAGCATGGTGGGGGTTGTCTCGCTGTGGGCGGCGATCGAGGGTGGCGTCATGGCTGCTGCCATCACGCTGTTCACGTGTACGACGTTCGTTTGTTTTTTCATGACGATGCGCATCAACCAGCGCCGTCGACTGATCGTGCGGCAGGTGCCGCTTTTTCTGGATGGCATCGTGCGCCTGATCACGCTGGGCAACAGCGTGCCTGCCGCCTTCCAGGCCGCGTTGCAAACCACGGAAGCGCCGCTGCGCGAGTGCCTCGATCACGTGTCGCGCATGCTGCGTGCCGGCGTGGAAATCGACCGCGCGCTCTATCACGTCGCCGTGATCTACGACACGCGCGAACTCGAACTGGTGGGTTCGGTGTTGCGTCTGTCGGTCAAATACGGCGGCCGCGCCGACGTGATGCTCGACCGGATGTCGTCGTTCATGCGCGATCTCGAACAGGCCGAGCGTGAACTCGCAGCAATGTCGGCGGAAACCCGGCTTTCGTCATGGGTGCTCGCCGGCTTGCCCGTGGCCATTGGGGGCTTTCTGATCCTGACTAATCCGGCCTATTTCGGGTCGATGTGGTTCGATCCGTTGGGCCGCAAGCTTGTCTACGTTGCATTCGTGTTGCAGATAGTCGGCGCGTATCTGCTGCATCGAATGGCAAAGCTGAAGGACTGAGCATGGACGCACATCGGCTCGCGGCAATCGCACTCGCGTTAGCGGCACTCGGCGTGTTGCTGATGGCCGTCGTATTGATCGTGCGCGTCGTCACGATACGGCGAAGCGAGCGCACCCTCGTGCACGCGCTCGACGAACGCGCGTTGCACAGCGCGGGCCATGCGCGCGCAGCGCGCGGCGGCGGCGAGCATGCGGCAGACGGCAGCGCGGCGAACCGCAGCACGCAGCCCGCAGGTTTCAAAGGGATGCTGGAGCGTTTCGCGCGGGTCGGGGTGCGCTGGATCGAGACGCCGATCGGGCGGCAGATCGTTGCCGAAGAAGACCGGCGGCTACTCGACCAATGCGGCTTCGTGGATACGCGTGCACGCGGTCTCTTTCTGATTGCGCGCGTCATGAGCGGGCTGGTGATGCCGTTAGTGGTCGGGATATTCGCAAGCGGGCGGGTGTCGGGGCCGGTCTACGTGATGCTGGAAATCATGATGATCGTGCTCGGCTTCATGGCGCCCAAGTTTTTTCTCGGACAGCGGGCGCGCCGGCGTCGCAGCGGCGTCGTCGTGGAACTGCCGCTGCTGGTCGATCTGCTGCGCCTGTTACAGGGTGTCGGGTTGTCGCTCGATCAGAGTTTGCAGGTGATGGTCAACGATTTCCGGACCGTACTGCCAGTGCTTTCGAGCGAACTCGAGATCGCGCAACGCCAGTTCACGGCGGGCCGCTCGCGCGAGCAGTCGCTCAGCCGTCTGTCCAGCGGTTTTAACAACGCGGATCTGAACGCGGTGGTGCGCTTGCTGGTGCAGGTCGACCGGCATGGCGGCGCTGTTCAGGAACCGTTGAAGCAGTTCGGTGACCGCCTGCGCGAAGCGCGCCGGGCGATGTTGCGGGAAAGAATTGGCCGCCTCACGGTAAAGATGACGGGCGTGATGATCGTGACGCTGCTGCCTGCGTTGATGATCGTCACGGCCGGTCCCGGCGTGCTGGCCGTCACGAAGTCGTTGTATGCGATGCATCGCTGAGGATCGAATCATGGTTGACAGTTTTCCGGCCCGGTATGTGACGCGCGGCGTACTTCGCGGCATCGGTTCAGGAGCGGCGCTTGCCGCGTTGATTGTCGTCGGCGCGTGCGCGTCGAAGGAGGGTGGCTATGGGGTGGGCGCGCAGGCGGAGCGTGCGGTGGTCGCCCAGCAGACCAGCCACGACGCGGTGCCCGATACGCCCGGCATGTATCTCGGGCTGATCGATCAGATGCAGTCGCAGGGGCTTTACTACGCGTCGCTCGCGCATATTGACGCTTATGAGAAACAGTACGGCGCCACGCCGGAGACCGTGCTGCTGCGCGCCGACGCGCTGCGTATGACGCAGCAGCCGGCGGCTGCCGCGACGGCCTACGAGCAGCTGCTGAAGACCCCGCTCGCTGCGCGCGGCTATCGCGGGCTGGGTCTGCTGGCGGGCGCGGCGGGCGATTTCGGGCGCGCTGCACAGGCGCTCCAGCAGGCGTCTGAACTTGCGCCGACCGATGCCGTCACGCTATCCGACCTCGGTTATGCGCGCTTGCGCAATGGCGACGTCGACGGTGCGCGCGTGCCGCTGATGCAGGCAGGACAGCTGGACCAGAACAATCGGAAGATCGTCAGCAACGTCGTGCTGTTCCTGCTCTGCAGCGGAAAAGAGGGCGAGGCGCTCGCCGTCATGAACCAGCAGAAGCTGGCGCCTGAAGTGCGCACGGCGATCCGCAGCGACGCAGCGAAAGTGGTTGCGGCGAAGCGCGCGCAGACGCGTGGCGGCCAGTTCTCATCTGCGCCGCCGTCCGTCACGCCGCAGCAGCCGGGCGAACAGATGCGCGCCATGGCGAGCGCACAGGGCGGCGAACTGTCGCCACGGGTGTTGCAACGGTTTGCGCGGTAAGCAACAGGCAATCAGGGAAGGCCTATGAAAAACGAACAATGTGAACGGCGGTGCAGGGGATCGATGTCTCGTATCGTCGTCGGAACGGGGATCATGCTGGGTTTGGGACTCGCGGCTGCGAACGGTGCGCTCGCGCAGTCCGATCCGGGTGCCCGACCCGCGCTCCAACCTGCGGTCCAACCTGCGCCCCGACCGGCCGAAGTCGGGCATGCCACCCGCGCGTGGCTGGATCTGCAAAGCAGCAATAGCGAGGCAGCGCCCGCATTACCCATGCTCGGCGCGGAGGCCGGGCTTGCCTATCACCGCTATCTGGAATCGTTCAAGAGCAGGATTCCCGATCTGTACGAGTCCGCGCTGAGCACGAATGGCGGCGGCGGTTCGCAAGCCGGCTCCGACTTCAGCAGCAGCGCTTCACACTGACATGCGCCGACGTTCGCTTCCGATGTCCGTTGCCGGTCGCCATCGCGCTTGCGTCCCGTGCGGCGTGCGCCCGGTGCGCCACCAGCGCGGCGTGGCCGCGCTGGTGGCGGCCATTTTCCTAAGCCTTGCGCTCACGGCTCTGGGCGCGCTCGACATCGGCCATCTTTATAACGCGCGGCGGCAATTGCAGCGCACGGCCGATCTGGCGGCCATGGCCGGCGTGCAGGTCATCAGTAGTCCGTCCGGTTGCGCGTCGGTGAGCACCGCCACGCAGCAGAATGCGGCCTCTAACGGATTCACGCCCGACGGCGGAACGACAACGCTCAGCACCACCTGTGGACGCTGGAATGGCTCGTCGAGCACGCATTTCAGCGCGAGCGGCGCGCCGCTGAATGCGGTGCAGGTCAAGGTGACGGAAAACGTGCCGTACTTCTTCGTCGGTCCGTCGCGCAACGTGAGCGCGACGGCTACCGCGCTCGCCACCAATATCGACGCCTTCTCGCTGGCCACCGGGATCGCCACGCTCAACACCCAGCAGTCGGCTCTGCTCAATGCGATTCTCGGCGGCCTGCTGAAAACGGGCGTGGCGTTGAGCGTGGGCAACGTACAGAGTCTCGCGTCGGCGCATGTCAAGCTGGGAGACCTGATGGTGGCGCTGGGCGCGTCGTCGATGCAGGGTCTGCTGAACACCACCGTCAGCTATCAGACGTTGATGGTCGCGCTGGTGCAGGCGCTGCAGGCCGGCGGCGACTCGATCAATGCGGCGATCCTGCAAACGCTCGCGGTTGCGGTTCCGGGCGGCCAGACCATCACGATCGGCGACGGCGGCACATCGGCGCCGGGCCTGCTGGCGCTGGGTACGGCGAATCCCGATTCCGCGGCGAGCGCCACCGTCAATGCGCTCGACGCGCTGCTCGTTTCTGCGCAGATCGCCCAGCGCAGCCCGGACGGTTCGCAGGTCAATGCGCCGGTGATCAACGTCGCGTCCGGTCTGGCGGGTATTGCCGGCCTCTCGCTGCAGGTGATTCATCCGCCGGTGCTTGCGGTGGGCGAAGGCGGCGCGACGCCGCCCACGATCGCGCGTGCGTCGGTGATGAATGCGACGGTGAATCTGCTGCCGATCACGCTGCCGACGCTGACCGTGGGCGGCGCGCCGCTGCTGGCCGTTACGCTTTCGTCGCTCAATGCGCCGCTCGTCGTGACGGTCGGCGCGGGCACAGGCACGGCAACGCTGAGTTCCGTCGATTGCGAAAGCACGAGGGCGGCGACCAATGCGACCCTGCAGGTTGCGCCTGGCATCGCTTCGGTCTGCCTGGCAGGTGATGCCGCGTGCACCAGGGCGGTCAACGTGGTGTCGCTGTCCGCGGTCATCCTGGGTGTCACGGTGCCGGTCGGGACAGTGGGACTCAATCCTGGCGGCGTGCTGCCATTGGCGCCCGGAACGCTCACGCCGCTCGTTTTCGACGGATCGTCGGGCAGCTTCGACGCGTCGAAGAGCGCCAACTCCAATGCAGTCGGCAGCGACGGTGCGATGCTGACTACGGCGCTTTTCGCAGCTATGCCCGGCTTGCTGCAAGTGGCTCCGCTCGGTACCGATCTATCCAGCGTGCTCGGTCCGATCCTGTCCGGCGTGACGGGGCTGTTGACGGCCGCCCTGCAACCCATTTTCAGCCGGCTCGACACTGTCCTCATTCCGACGCTTTCGCTGCTCGGCGTTCAGGTCGGCACGGCGACCGTCCACAACATGTCGCTGACGTGCGGCGTCGCGCAACTAGTCAACTAGCGTAGCCAGGACAAGATGAGACCCACCATCAAAATCGAGGAACTCGATATCTACGTCTGGGAAGGCAAGGCCGACATCGTCGACCGGGTCGCACGCTGCATGGCGAGCTTCGAGGTCGAAGTGATCCGTGCGGACGATATTGCGATCTCGCCCGAGCGGACTGCGCAGCGCCCGTCGCTGGCGATCATCAGCGTCTCGGTCATCGACAGCGGCGCATTGGTGCTACGTGACTGGCAGGCCACGCACGGCATCCCGGTGGTGTGGGTCGGCGCCGCGCCGCGCGATCACGATCCGGCCATGTACCCCTCCGAGTATTCGCACATCCTGCCGCTCGATTTCACCTGCGCGGAACTGCGCGGGATGGTGATGAAGCTGGTGCTTCAACTGCGAGCGCACAGCGCGAAGACGCACGAGTCCGACGCGATGATCGCGAACTCGGAGTGCATGCAGGCGCTGCTGCACGAAGTCGATACCTTCGCCGACTGTGACACGAGCGTGCTCGTGCATGGCGAGACCGGCGTCGGCAAGGAACGCATCGCGCAGCTGCTGCACGAAAAACACAGCCGCTACGGACAGGGTCCGTTCGTCGCGGTCAACTGCGGCGCGATTCCCGACGGCCTGTTCGAGTCGCTGTTCTTCGGCCATTCGAAGGGCTCGTTCACCGGCGCTGTGGTCGCGCACAAGGGCTACTTCGAACAGGCCGACGGCGGCACGCTCTTCCTCGACGAAATCGGCGATCTGCCGCTCTATCAGCAGGTGAAGCTGCTGCGCGTGCTGGAAGACAGCGCAGTGACGCGCATCGGCTCGACCACGCCGGTGAAACTCGATTTCCGGCTCGTCGCGGCGACCAACAAGCTCCTGCCGCAACTGGTGAAGGACGGCACGTTTCGCGCGGATCTGTACTACCGGCTGGCCGTGATCGAACTGAAGATTCCGTCGCTCGAAGAACGCGGCGCGGTGGACAAGATCTCGATCTTCAAGGCGTTCATCTCGCAGGTGGTCGGCGCCGAGCGTCTGTCAGCCTTGCCCGATATTCCGTACTGGCTCGCGGATGCCGTCGCCGACACGTATTTCCCGGGCAACGTGCGGGAGTTGCGCAATCTCGCCGAGCGGATCGGCGTGACGGTTCGTCAGGTGGGTGCGTGGGACGCGGCACGGTTGCAGCGCCTGCTCGCGCTTGCGCGCACGACGCAACCCGTGCCGGCCGACAGTGCGCCGGAAGTGCTCGTGGACCGCAGCAAATGGGACATGGCGGAGCGCAATCGCGTGCTCGCCGCGCTCGACGTAAATGGCTGGCGCAGGCAGGACACCGCGCTCTATCTAGGCATCAGCCGCAAGGTGTTGTGGGAAAAGATGCGCAAATACCAAATTTTCGACGAGGAGCCCGAGACAAGGGAAAGTGAGTAATAATCAGACGGATGCATCAAAACAAGAACTGTTCAAGCAGGATTTACATGGACCAAAAGTCGAACCTCCGACAGGTTGCTTTCGCTGGGATTTTCGCGATGGCAACTTTGCAAGGCGTGCAAGCGCAAGCGCTGCCGGACAGCAGCGCGAGCGCCGGTGTCGTTTCTCAACCGGGAGCAAGCGCGGCGTTGCCATCCGTATCGCAACCTGGACAGGTGCAAACCAGTGCGCTCACGCCCGCCGAAGCAAAGCAGTCCGCCGCGGGCAACGTGGCTGAACTGCAGCAGATGATTCACGGCTCGGATCTGAGCGAACTGCGCACCACCTACAACGGCAGCTACGGTGCCAGCCTGCTGTTCTATGGGAAGGAAATGACCTACTACGTCGCGCTGTTCCAGCAGAAAAACTTCTGGCGCGTGATCAAGACGCAGGACCCGACGCGCGCCGACATGATCTATAAGGACTTCGTGCGTCAGACAATGCAACTCTCCGACGTGGAGATCCGCCGCACCCAGCTCGAGGCGCAAAAAGCTTTCACAGAGCGGATGATCGCGTTGCAGCAGGATAACGCGAACCGTCTGCAGGCCGACCTGGACGTGGCTCGTCAGCAGCAGAACATCGTCGCGAACCAGCAGCAGCAGAACCAGGCGCAGGCCACTGCACTGGCCCAGCAGAAAGCTGCCGCGCAGGACCAGTTGCGTGCCGCGCAACGTCAGGTGCGAGACCTGCAGCGTCAACTGGAAAGCGGCTTGCCGACGCACTGAGCAGGAACGCGTCCTCCATACGCGGCGGGCGGGGTGGCCATCTGACTGCGCGCTGTCCGCACGGTCGGATTTTCGCCACCGTTCGTAACCTGATCTGGTCGGCAGTGAAGCGGCACGCGATCAGCAGGCTGTTTCACAGCATCTACGTTTTGTCATTGCATCGGGCACATTGCGGCGCTGTTCACCCCGTGGCGGAAGAAGCGCTGCCTGCCGTTACTTTTTACGCTGCTTCCCGTCAGGTGCCGCTGGTGTGGGCTGATTTCCAATGATGCCCGCCGGCGTTCACCGCCCGCCTGTCACGCGCTCGCTTGCACGCCGCCCGTGCCGCCACCGGCCCTGCGGGTTCGATGGCTTGCCCTTCGCACCAGCCGCCGTGCGGCTAGTGTTTCTTTTTTAAGGCTGCCTTTTCCTTCTCCCGGGGATCGTACGGATCTGTCGAATCGATCGCGACCGGGTCGCTCGCCGGGAAACTCTCTTCCAGCGCTTCGTCGAGACGGCTGTCGACCGACTCCAGCGGTTGCTCGTCGGCCGGCTGTGCGGCGGGCTGGGATGGGTGTGCCTTCTTGCTCGTCATGACCGTGCTCCGTTGGATAAAGGTTGACTATTCAGCATAGCGCAAAGGCGGCGTCGGCGACTAACGGGTCGAACGGCGGGACACGTCACGTGGAATATTTAAAACAATGCTTGAAAGCGGCTGCGCTTCACTCGTTTTCCGGATGTGCTCGCGTGAGCACGATGAGCACGCAGGCAATGCCGGACGAACGGGAACCCCACTTACGGGACTGGAAAACCACGAGGCTGCGAATAGCATGGAACGACCCAAAACCGCCGGCGCGCAACGCCTGCATGCGTCATATGTCGTGGAAGCCGAACTGGAACACCTGGACTGGGCAACGAGGCAACCGGCGCAGAGCATGCTGGACGCCGGGTACTGGCGTCGCCGTGTGCTGGCGATCAAAGGGGGATTCGAGCTGACGGCGCCGCAGAAGACCCGTCTGGAGAAGATCCTGCAGCGGCTCGGCGATCCCTCCACCGGGTAGCGGAGCCGCTTCAAGGGCGCCTGCGTGAAGATCGGCCGGCAGCAGATCGGCAGTCAGGTGCCTGCTGTGTGCCGCCGGTGCATTAACCTCGGCACCACACGGGTAACAAACGCTTTATTCGTTGCCGCTGCTTCCGCCATTGCCACCATTACCGCCGCCGCTGCTGCCGCCGCCGTGATGGCCGCCGCCATGGTTGCCGCCGTCGCCGCCCGTGCCGAACAGACGGCGGCGGCGCGTGACCACCACCGGACCATCCGACGTGCCGCTATTGCGGTCGGAGCCCGAACGGTCCGACGGCGCGCCGTACGACTCGCGCGGTTCACGCGGTTCGCGATGTTCCCGCGGCTCACGCGAACCATGCGGGCCGCGCGTGGTGTGTTCGCCATGCGAGGGCCGCCCCGTCCGCGGCGCCGGACGCGTGCCCGTATCGAGCTGGATCGTGGAGATCGCGCGCTTGTAGATGCCTTGCAGGCCGACAGGCGTGCGCAGCATGACCAGATACTGATCGAACGACTCGATGCAACCCGTCAGGCGGATGCCGTTGACGAGATAGATCTCAACGCGCTTACGTTCTTTGCGCGCAGCGTTCATGAAGTCGTTTTGCGGATGCGATTCTGCGGAAGCCATGGAGAATTCAGGTTAGGAAGACGGTTGTTCGCCGCGATTCTACCCTGTGTGGCGGCAGAACGCGTCGGCGGGCGAACTGCGTCCACTATAACGGCTTGTGAGCGCATAAGCATCTGATAACTATTCGCTGTAACGTTGCGTTACCAATCTGCCGACGAATGGCGCGCTCACGTGCCATGCCTTGACGTTTGCGGCGCGCCCAGGCAGCAGAGCGTGACGCTGCCGCCGCCCGGAGCGCTGCGTCAGAACCTGTACGCCTTGTTTTTGGGATCGAACGTCGAGTCGTCGAATGTTTTCGGCGTAATGCTTTCGAACACAATCTTTTCGAAAAGCTTGCCGTCGTTGTCATAAGACTCGACGGTGCGGAAATACGGATGCCTCAGATCGAGCCCGAGCGTTTCTTTCTTCGCATAGAACTGCGGCTGGCCGGTCGGCGTCTCGAATGTCAGCGCGACCACGCGTACGCCGTCTATCGTGCTGACTTTCACCTGGGTCGAGCGAGGCAAGCCCGCCTCGATATATTTTTTGCCTTCGCTGAGATACTGGTTCGCGATGTACTCGGTGCCGAGGTCGCGCACCTGATGGTTCGACTGCGAGTGGGCGAGGGCGCCCGTGAGCGATGTCCACACCGGCATCACGTTCATGATGCCGCCCAGATGACCGTACATTTCGTCGGTTCGTTTGGACTCGTCGTAGATGATTTCCTGGCCGGCGTGTGCGCCGTCGGGCAGCCACTTCGCGTAGATGCGCAGCGGGTCGTGCGCGACGCGCACCAGCATGTGATCGGGCGTGTCGGGCCACTGACCGTGAATGCGCTCAGAGCGCGACATGGTGAACTCATAGGACGGGTAGCCGTTCGGCCCTTCCTTGATGTAGCGCGGCAGCGCAAGCGGGTCGAGTGACTGGAACAGCGCGACGAGTTGCGCGTCGTCGAGTTTTTCCATGGCGCCGCTTTGTTGCGCGGCGCGCAGCCATTTGACCTGCTGGTCGAGCGTGAGCTTGCCGACCTGCGACGACGGCGTGGCAGGCGCCTTGACCGCGCTGGCGGTGTCGAGCGGCGGCGGGGTAGCGTCGTTTTGCGCGAAAGCCGGCGCGCTCGCGCCCACGGCGCCGGCCACGAGCAGGCCGGCCATGAGCGCTCCCGGCGCGCGGCTCGCCAATGAAAGGCGGGCGAGGCGCATGAAGGCCGGCAATCTGCGCGGTCTGCGCAAGCCTACGAACGGGCTGTGCTTCATGATCTCTCCATAGGTGACGGCAGCTCACTGACGCAAGCGCCTTGCCTGTCAGGCAGGCCTTTGCTTCGCGAGTTCCTCGTCACGCAATTGGCGGCGCAGAATCTTGCCGACATTGGTCTGCGGCAACTCGTCGCGAAACTCCACCAGCTTCGGCACCTTGTAGCCCGTCAAATGCTTGCGGCTGTACGCAATGATCTGCTGCTCGGTCAGCGCGGGGTTGCGTTTGACGATGAACACCTTTACGCGCTCGCCTTGCGCGGCGTCGGGCACGCCGATTGCCGCCACTTCGCGCACGTCCGGATGTGTGGCGATCACGTCTTCGATTTCGTTCGGATAGACGTTAAAGCCCGACACCAGGATCATGTCTTTTTTGCGGTCGATCAAACGAATGAAGCCGCGCGAATCCATCACGCCGATGTCGCCAGTGGCGAGCCAGCCATCCTCATCGATGACGTTGGCTGTTTCTTCCGGGCGGTTCCAGTAGCCTTTCATCACTTGTGGACCTTTCACGCAGAGTTCACCCGCTTCGCCGATCTGTGCCCATGTACCGTCGTCCTTGCGAAACCGCACCTGGGTAGAGGGCGCCGGCAGCCCGATCGATCCTTCGTGCTCGCGCAGGTTCGACAGATCCACGGGGTTCATCGACACGATCGGCGAACACTCCGTCAGCCCATAACCTTCGATGATCGACTTGCCCGTCACTTTGCGGAAGCGCTCCGCCACGGACTTCTGCGTGGCCATGCCGCCCGCCATTGCGAGCTTCAGATTGGAAAAGTCACGCTTGCAGAATTCCTCGTTGTCGAGAAACGCGTTGTACAACGTATTGACCGCGGTCATGCCGGTGAATTGCTCATGGCGGATGATGGCCATTACGCGCTTCATGTCGCGCGGATTCGCAATCAGGATGTTGCGCCCGCCCAGTCCCATGAAGATCAGCGCGTTCACCGTCAGCGAATAGATGTGATAGAGCGGCAGCGGCGTGAGCACGGTTTCTATGTCGCCGGTCAACTGACCTTCCGACCATGCCTTGGCCTGTAGCAGATTGGCGATGATGTTCCGGTGCGTAAGCATGGCGCCTTTCGCCACGCCGGTGGTGCCGCCGGTGTACTGAAGGAACGCGATGTCATCGTGCGACGTTCGCACGGGAGTGAGCGCCCGCCTGTCGCCGATGGAGAGCGCCTTGATGAGCGGCACCGCCTGCGGCAGCGTGTAGGCGGGCACCATCTTCTTCACATGGCGCAGCATGAAATTGAGCAGACGTCCTTTGAGATTCAGGCCGTCGGCGAGCAGATCGCCGAGCCCGGTGACGATCACGTTCCGCACCTCCGTGCCGGGCAGTGCATCTTCCACGGTCTTCGCAAAGTTCTCGAACACCACAATGGTCTGCGCGCCGCTGTCTTTCAATTGATGCGCGAGTTCGCGCACCGTGTAGAGCGGATTCACGTTGACCACCACGGCGCCGGCCTTCAGCACGCCGAACAGCGAGACCGGATACTGGAACGTGTTCGGCAGCATGATCGCGACGCGCTCGCCCGGCTGCACGCCAACGCTTTGCAGATATGCCGCGAATGCGGCGGCCTTGCGCCCGAGTTCACCATACGTCATGTTCGCGCCCACGCTCACATACGCGACCCGATCGCGGAACTGCGCGATAGATTCGTCGAAAAACTGGACGACCGATTCGTAGCGTTCGACATCGATCTCATGCGGCACGCCCGCCGGATAGGACGCATACCAGATGCCGTCGGTGTTCGGCGCGACGCTGGCCGTGCGCGTGGGCAGGCTGCTCGGCGCACTGCCGTGCTCTGCCGGGCGGGCAGGCCCGGTAGCGGGCGAGAGTAGCGTTCGTGTGGGCTGGGTCATGGTCGTCTCCTGAAGCGGCTTCGTTCGATTATGTCGTGGTCCTGCAAGCGATCAGCGCTCCAGTATCGCCACCACGCCCTGGCCGCCCGCCGCGCAGATCGAGATCAATCCGCGCGCCGTACCGGCGGGTTTGTCGAGTTGCGCAAGCATCTTTGCGAGCCCGGCGACGATGCGGCCGCCCGTCGCGGCAAACGGGTGGCCGATCGCGAGCGAGCTGCCGTTCACATTCAGTCTGGTGCGCTCGATCATGCCGAGCGGCCCGGGCAAACCGAGTTGCGTGCGGCAGTATTCGTCATCCTGCCATGCGGCGAGCGTGCACAGCACTTGCGCCGCAAACGCCTCGTGAATCTCATACAGATCGAAGTCCTGCAGCGTCAGGCCGGCGCGCGCGAGCATGCGCGGCACGGCGTAAGCGGGCGCCATCAGCAGGCCTTCCTTTTTGTCGAAATAATCGACGGCGGCGGTCTCCGACCACGTCAGATACGCGAGCACCGGCAGGTCATGCCGGGCCGCCCACGCTTCGCTCGCGAGCAGCACGGCGGACGCGCCGTCGGTGAGCGGCGTCGAGTTGCCGGCGGTCAGCGTACCGGCGTCGCGATCGAATACCGGCTTCAGGCCGGCCAGTTTTTCGAGCGTCAGGTCGGCGCGCAACGTGTTGTCGCGCGCGAGGCCGCGGTAGGGCGTCATCAGATCGTTGAGGAAGCCGCGCGAGTACGCATCGCTGAGCTTGCGGTGACTTTCGTACGCGAGCACGTCCTGCGCTTCACGCGAAATGTTTAAGCGCTTGGCCATCAGTTCGCAGTGCTCACCCATTGAAAGGCCCGTGCGCGGTTCGCCATTGCGCGGCAGCAGTGGCTTGAAAAACATGTCCGGACGCAGCTTGGTCAGCGCCCCGACGCGTTGCCCTGCGCTCCTGCTGCGGTTTGCTTCGAGCAGGATCTTGCGCATTCTTTCGTTGACCCCGATCGGCGCATCCGACGTGGTGTCCACACCGCCGGCAATGCCCGCGTCGATCTGCCCGAGGGCGATCTTGTTGGCGACGAGGATCGTCGCTTCGAGTCCGGTGCCGCATGCCTGTTGCACGTCGTACGCGGGAGTTTCCTTCGCGAGCGTGGTGGACAGCACCGATTCACGCGTCAGGTTGAAGTCGCGCGAATGCTTGATCACAGCGCCCGCCGCGACCTCGCCGAGCCGTTCGCCGTGCAGGTTGTAGCGATCCACGAGGCCTTGCAGCGTGAACGTCAGCATGTCCTGATTCGACGCGGTCGCGTAAGCGGTGTTCGAGCGTGCAAACGGAATCCGGTTGCCTCCGACGATGGCGACGCGGCGTACGCCTGGCGGCGGGTTGGACATGGCTCGGCTCCTTTCGGTGGTCTTCTGGTTATCGAATGGCGCGCCGGGTCGTGCACGACTGCTTCGCACGACGCCCCGACGCGCTCACGCATGGTTCATTGAATGCGCCATTGCATGCGCCCGCGCAGATGTGGCTTTTCTCCGGCGATATCGCGCACCTCGATATCGCGTTCGATCAGCGAAGGCGACGCGCTCCACAACGACGCTTCTCCGGGCAGCAGCATCGGCAACCTGAATTCGGCGGACAACGTGGCTTCGGCGAGCGGCTTGGGCGGCTGCAATGCGGACGCGGCGCGCGCGAGCGTCCACATGCCGTGCGCGATCGCGCGCGGAAAGCCGAACGCTTTGGCCGACAGCGCGCTCAGATGAATCGGGTTGTAGTCGCCTGAAACGGTTGCGTAGTCGCGTCCGAGTTGCGACGCCAGTTGCCAGCGCGCAATGCGGTGCAGCGGGCCGGCGGCGGAGTCCAGCGGATCGAGCGCGCTGCCGGTGGTCGGCACACCGCGCTTCAGATAGACGCTGTCGCCATCCCACACGGCTTCGCCCCGACGGTAAATGCGTGTGTGAAGCACGAAAGCCTGGCCTTTGTCGTGACGCAGCAGCGCACCGAACTCGACTTCGATGCGCAACAGATCCTTGTAGGCGAGCGGCCGCCGCAACCGCACATGGTTCGCGAGATGCACGAGGCCGAGCGCCGGCCAGGGAAATGCCGGGTCGGTCAGCATCAGCAGATGAAGCGGAAACGCGAGCAGATGCGGATACGTGAACGGCACGCCATGCTCGGGAATGAAACCGCACACGCGCGCATAACGCCAGATCGCGCCGGGGTCGAGCGCAACGGCGGGGCGCACGAGCCGCAGCGCGGGCAGCTGCGTGTCGCGTCCGCGTTTGACGATGCCGGTAAGCGCGCGTGCGTAGAGTTTGGCCGGCTTAGGCAACTGTTCGATGACGATGGTTTTCGGCCGCGCGCCGTCGTGCCGCGCCGCTTGTGTGGCGCGGGCGCTGCCGAACGGGTCCACTGGATCACCCATGGTCACGCTCCAATCAGGCTCTGGCCGCACACGCGCACCACCTGACCGGTCACGCCAGCCGAGCCGGGATGCGCGAGCCACGCGATGGTCTGCGCGACGTCGACCGGCTGGCCGCCCTGGCTCATTGAATTCATGCGGCGGCCGGCCTCACGGATCGTCAGTGGAATCTTCGCGGTCATCTGGGTTTCGATGAAGCCCGGCGCGACTGCATTGATCGTGATGCCGCGCGCGCGCAGATGCGGCGCCATGCTTTGCACGCGGCCGATCACGCCGGCCTTCGAGGTCGCGTAATGGGTTTGGCCGAAGTTGCCCGCAATCCCGCTGATCGACGACACCGCGACGATGCGGCCGCCATCGCGCAGGATTCCGGCCGCGAGCAGCGCGTCGTCGATCCGTTCCTGCGCCGACAGGTTGACGTCGATCACGTTCTGCCACGCGGCGTCGGTCATCTTCGCGATCGTTTTGTCTTTCGTGATGCCGGCGTTGTGCACGATGATGTCCACGCCCTGCTCGTCGAGCGCCGCCGCAATCTGCGCAGGCGCTTCGGGCGCGGCGATGTCGAACGCGAGTGCGGTGCCGTTCAGCTGCCGCATCGTCGCGTCGAGCGCTTGTTGCGCCGCCGGAATGTCGATGCCGATCACGTGCGCGCCTTCGCCGGCGAGCACGCTCGCAATCGACGCGCCGATGCCGCGCGCGGCGCCGGTCACGACCGCGCGGCGGCCGGCAAGCGGCTGCTTCCAGTCGAACGCTGCCGCGCAAGCCGAGCCGGTGCCCGCGCTGGCGCTCGTGCTCGCCATGCCGATCCGCACCGCCTGTCCCGACACATAAGCCGATCGTGGCGAGAGAAAGAACCGTAGCGTTGCTTCGATTTCGTTCTCCGCGCGTTGCCCGACGTACACGAGGTTCGCCGTGATGCCGCGACGCGCTTCCTTGCCCAGCGAGCGGGTGAGCCCTTCGAGCGCCCGCTGCGCGGTCCACTGACGCGGTGTCGCACAATCCTCTGGCGGCCTGCCGAGCACGACGATGCGCCCGCATTTGCCGACCGAGCGCAGCGTGTCGTGAAAGAAGCCGTACAACGGTTCGAGCTGGCTGCTGTCGGCAATGCCGCTCGCGTCGAACAGCAGCGCGGCGAGCCTGGCCTGCGAGCCGCTCCCGGCAGGTTCGAAACGGCCGGTCATCAGTCCATGCCGGTTCGCGAGCGGCACCCACGTCCCGGCGCTTTCATGCGCGACGCTCGTCACGCCGATGCTTTTCACGAGGTGCGCGAGCGCGTCCAGCAATGCCGGTTCGCGGCCTGCGCCGATCGCCACCATGCCGTCGAACTCCGGACGGTCCGTGCGATAGCGGCGTAATACCTCGGGCTTCGGCAAGCCGAGCGAGCGCGCGAGCCGCGCGCCGAACGGCGAGTTGACGAAGTTCAGATAAGAGTCGTTCATAGGGTTCGCTGCTCCGCTGGCACATTCGTCGAAAGTCCCGGGTGGCTGATGCGGGACGTGTGTCAGTGTGCACCGGGTCTGGTCCAGAGGGTGTGCCGGACCCGGTGGTATTTCAAGCTCAGGCGATAAATTCGAGTGCCTTGTCGAGTGTTTCCTTGCGCCGGTGCAAGCTCGCCAGCATGCCGAAATCGGCCGGGAAGTCGTCCACCTTCACGACGAGGGCGCCGTAACGCGCGTAGTCTTCGATCACGCGACGATCGTCCGCGTCGATCAGTCCTTTGTGCTGCGCGGCGTCGGTCCATGCGGCGAGGCTCGGCAGGCTTTGCGGCATGGGTTCGAGCAACCCTTGCCTGACCGCGTCGCGCAGCTTCTGGTCGATCTGCGTGAAGCGCGGATTCAGCTCGAACACGAGTTCACCGTAACCGAGCGCGTCGACATCAGGATGCGGCACGTACGAATCCGACACGAGCCGGTTGCGCGCCGCACCCGGCTTTTGCATCAGCTCTGCGATTTCACTGCCGAGCTGGTCGGACGGCTCGCGGTGCGGCAGGCCGAAAGGAAACGCCAGCACGCGCACGAGCCCGGCCGCAAGCCGGTTCGGAAAGTTGGCGAGCACGCCGTCGAGCGCCTGCTGCGCGCGATACAACGAATCTTCGACGCCCCAGCGCACGAGCGGCAGATCTTCGTTCTGGCGGCCTTCGTCCTCGAAACGCTTGAGCGTCGCGGAGATCAGGTAAAGCTGCGAGAGCACGTCGCCAAGTCGCGCGGAAATGCGCTCGCGCCGTTTCAGATCGCCGCCGAGCACGAACATCGACACGTCGGCGAGGAGCGCGAACGCGGTCGAGAGGCGGGTGGCCGCGCGGTAGTACGCATGCAGCGGCGCATGGGCCGAACGGGGTCCGGCGATGAACGCACCGCCCGTGACCCCGTACACGAAGCTGCGCACGACGTTCGACAGCGTGAAGCTGACATGACCGAAGAACGCTTCGTCGAAATCGCGCAGTGCTTTCGCGTGATCTGCTTCACGCGTGGCGGCCATTTCCTTCAGCACATATGGATGGCAACGGATCGCCCCCTGGCCGAAGATAATCAGGCAGCGCGTGAGGATGTTCGCGCCTTCCACTGTGATTGCGATCGGCACCTGCTGGTAGGCGCGTGCGAGAAAGTTCGACGGCCCCATGCAGATGCCCTTGCCGGCGGCGACGTCCATGCCGTCGTTGACGACGCTGCGCGCGCGTTCGGTAATGTGATACTTGGCGATCGCCGAAATCACGGACGGCTTTTCGCCCAGATCGACCGCATGCGCGGACAGCCGGCGCGCGGCGTCCATCACATACAGATTGCCGCCCATGCGGCCGAGCGCTTCCTGCACGCCCTCGAATTTGCCGACGGCGGTGCGGAACTGACGGCGCACCGCCGCATACGCGCCGGTGCCGCGCACGGCGAGTTTCGCCATGCCCACGTTCGACGACGGCAGCGAAATCGCCCGGCCGGCCGCGAGACATTCCATCAGCATGCGCCAGCCGTTGCCCACCTGCGCGCGGCCGCCGATCACCCAGTCGAGCGGAATGAAGACGTCCTTGCCTGAGTTCGGGCCGTTCTGGAAGACGGCGTTGAGCGGCCAGTGGCGGCGGCCGATGTTCACGCCCGGGTGGTCGGTGGGAATCAGCGCGCAGGTGATGCCGGGCTCCTCGCTGCCGCCGAGCAGCCGCTGCGGGTCGAGCGCGCGAAACGCGAGGCCGAGCACCGTCGCGATCGGACCGAGCGTGATGTAGCGCTTGTCCCACGTGACGCGAAAGCCGAGCGTCTCGCGTCCTTCGAACATGCCCTTGCAGACGATACCGACATCCGGAATCGCCGCGGCGTCGGAACCTGCATAGGGGCTGGTCAACGCGAAGCAGGGGATCTCGTCGCCGCGCGCGAGGCGGGGCAGGTAGTGGTTCTTCTGCTCGTCGGTGCCGTAATGCATCAGCAGTTCGGCCGGACCGAGCGAGTTCGGCACCATCACCGAGACGGCCGCGGCGGAGCAGCGCGTCGCGAGCTTCATGATGACCTGCGAATGCGCGTACGCGGAGAACTGCCTGCCGCCGTACTGCTTCGGAATGATCATGCCGAGAAAGCCGTTGTCCTTGATGTACTGCCAGGTTTGCGGCGACAGGTCTTGCCAGACCATCGTGGTTTCCCAGTCGTTCGCAAGATCGCACAACCGCTCGCATTCCACGTCGAGAAACGACTGCTCTTCCGGCGTGAGTGTGGCCGGTCCATAGGCGAGCAGGGTATCCCAGCGCGGGCGTCCCGAGAACAGCTCGGCGTCCCACCAGACGGTGCCGGCTTCGATCGCGTCGCGCTCGGTTGGCGACATGTCCGGCAGAATCTTGCGGAAGATGTCCAGCACCGGCCGGGTCAGCCATGCGCGGCGCACGGGCCTGATTGCCAGTACCAGCGCGGGCAGCACGAGCACGATCGAGAGCACGGCCGTGACGGCGGGACCCGCCGCGCCGCTCAGATGCGCGGCCGCCACCCAGACGATCATGAAGGCGAGCCACCATGAGGCGCGCGCCTGCACATGGATGAGCGCGAAAGCAGCAATGACGAGCACCAGGGCGAACCACGGCATGACGTTTCCTCCTGCTTCAATGGTGCGGGCGATCGCGTCCACGGGGCGCGGACGGCTCGCGTTCTGTCGGTCTTCTTCTGACGCCTATGGCACGCGCGCAACCGCGGTGCCATTTTTCAGCCGCTTCATTGCATACGATGCCGGCCCGCTTGCACGCTGTTTTTCGGCGCAGTGCCTGCCGGGATGCTGCGAGGCGCTGCGAGTCGTGTTACCGGTTCGACAGTGCAATGCCGCGGACGTGCGCAACCTGGACGATATGCTCAGGTCGGTGAAGCCCGGGGAGTACAGTTTCGTTTTTCGTAGTGGCGGTGCATTGGATCCGGTTCGGCTTGCATGGATGTCGCACATGACGTGGCCGGCGGCGCGACCCTCGCGCTCGCAGACTGCGCGTTGTGCCGCGCCGCCGCTCGTCGCAAGGAGTCGCTGTGCGGTGTCAGGCATGCCCATGCATCGCCTGATGATGCGAACCGGCTTCGATGCTGCTGTCGCGCTGTTCGTCATTCGACTCGCCCGACGCTGACGGTGTATCTGCCGCCGCCTCGTCCTCTCGTGCGTGCAATGCGCCAGCGTTGCCGACCGTCGGCTTATCCACGGCGCGGCTTTCACCCCCACTTGCCCTGGCCGCTTCCGTGGAAGGGTGCGCGCCGCCTTCCGCGCCGTCCGTTGCGTCGCCGAGCACGGCGGCGAACGTCGCCAGCTGTGAGCTGTCCGGCAGCGGGGCCTTGAGCGCGGCAACCATCAATGACGCCAGGCGTGCGATCAGTTGCAGGTCGTCCATCGACTTGCCTTGGGAGAACTCGTTGATGAGGCTGTCGGTGTCGGTACCGGCGAGCACACCCGACAATGCACCGATCGCAAAATGCAGGCGCCAGCCAAGTTCCTCACGCGGCAGATGAGGCAGCGCACGCTGGAACGCATCGAAAAAGCGCATGGCCACCGACTCGTAATGCGCATTCAGAAAGTCGCGGATGAACGACGACGGATCGGTGTAAGCGCGGCCCAACAGACGCAGAAACGCCTTGCCGCCGACCCGCGAATCGCGCGAGAGCCGCAGCGCGGGAATGAACATCGCACCGAGCACGTGCTCGCAGGTCAGACGCGCGCCGAGCATCTGGTCGAAGCGGTCGAGCAGCTTGAGCCGCTCCTGGTTGAGCCGGTCGAGCCGGCGTGAAAGCATCGAATGAATCAGCGATTCCTTGCTGCCAAAGTGGTAGTTGACCGCCGCGAGATTCACTTCGGCCCGCGAGGTGATCTGCCGCAACGACATCGCCTCATAACCGCATTCGATGAACAGCGTCTCCGCCGCGTCGAGGATGCGGGATTTCGTGTCGCCGGCTTGCCGGCCTGTGGTGCGAACTGCCATATTGCGTCTCCCAGTTGCCGGGCGCCCGGCCCGCAAACAAGCGATTCAAATAACTATTTGAAACAGACGTTTTTCGAGGATAAAGAAGCGTGTGGGTGCCGATCAAGTCGCGTGCGTGGACGAACTCCTCTAGAAGACCTGACGCCGGTCTGCATCGTGTCGGACGCGCGGTGCGTCTTGCCGCGCGACAATAAAAAAGGCCGCTCCGACGGAAATCGGAGCGGCCTCGTAGGGCTGCTGCTGTTACTGCTGGTTGGCCTTTTTCAGATGCTCGGCGCGCTTGAGCGTGCCGTGGCGGATCGAGCCGCCTTTGTGTCTATTGTGCACGATAATGCGTCGTGCCCCTAGCTGTTTAGTTCGAACGCTTAAAGCTGTGCCGCAACCTGTTTGGCCGACTGCGTCATGTCGATGCCGCGACGCTCGCGGCTAAACGGAATCAGCGCCGCAATCACGACAGCGACGATGCCGATCACCACCGCCATCACGAGTGCATAGTTGTTGCCGTGTGCCTCGGCAGCGCTTGCCTGCAGCGGACCGTTGACCGAAGCGATCAGGTTGCCGAGCTGGTAGACGAGGCCGGGGAACGTTGCGCGAATCTCGTCAGGCGAGATCTCGTTCAGGTGGACTGGAATCACGCCCCATGCGCCTTGCACCGAGATCTGCATCAGGAATGCGCCGAGGGCGAGCAGCACCGGCGTGCTGGAGAATGCCCACAGCGGCAGTACCGGCAACGCAATCAGGGCGGCGATGAAAATGGCGCGCTTGCGGCCGATCCGCTCGGACATGAAGCCAAAGAACAGGCCACCGCAGATCGCGCCGATATTCAGCACGACCGTGATCCACGAGACCGTGTGCGCGTCGAACTGATGCTGCACGCGCAGGAAGGTCGGATACAGATCCTGTGAACCGTGCGAGAAGAAGTTGAACGCGGTCATCAGAATGATGGCGTACAGCGACAGGCCGACGTTCTGCTTGAGCGTGGCGACGAGGCCCGGCCGCGCTTTCTTTTCGAGCGTCTGGAATGCCGGCGATTCCGGCACGTGCGCGCGCACATACAGCACGAGCAGCGCGGGCAGCACGCCGACGAAGAACATGCCCCGCCAGCCTATGTATTGATAGAACACGCCGAACACGATCGACGCCAGCAGATAGCCGCTCGGATAACCCGCCTGCAGAAGGCCCGAGACAACGCCGCGCGACTTGGGCGGAACGGTTTCCATGGTCAGTGCGCCGCCGACGCCCCATTCGCCGCCCATTGCAATGCCGAACAACGCGCGCAGCACGAGCAGGGTGGTGAGGTTCGGCGAGAAGCCCGACAGCAGTTCGAGCAGCGAGAAGCACGCAATGTTGACCATCAGCGTGGGACGCCTGCCGTATTTGTCCGCGAGCCAGCCGAATATCAGTGCGCCGACCGGACGCATCATCAAGGTCAGCATGATTCCGAAAGCGACGGCGGGTATTTTGGTGTTGAATTCCGCCGCGATATCTTTCAGCACGAATACCATGAGAAAGAAATCGAATGCGTCGAGTGTCCAGCCCAGATAGGCCGCGATCGTGACGTTTCTCTGTTCCCGTGTCCAGCTCATTGATTGTTCTCCTGAGTCTCCAGTTACCCGTGTTCGACGACGAGCGGCGCCACAGCCCCGTACGCCCTGTGGCTTGGGCTTCGAGCGAGTGTACGCCGAGTATTAAACGGCTGCATGTTTGAACATGCGTTTATCCGTACTAATACCTGGAGTTGATTTCATTCGTCGCCAGATTAGCGCTCGAATGTCGGGAAAATGTAATTGTTTGACTGGTTGCGGTTATGAACGTCTGGGCGGCGCGGTGTTCGTGCCTGACGTGTCGCTCAGAAAGCAAAAACCCCGTGAAGCGCAAAAGCTTGACGGGGTATTGGGGTGTTTCTTTTTACTTGAAGAGCGTGGTGCCCAGGAGAGGACTCGAACCTCCACGGTGTTGCCACCGCTAGGACCTGAACCTAGTGCGTCTACCAATTCCGCCACCTGGGCACGTCTTCAAGTTAGACCGCTATTTTAGCGGGATGATGCAGCGTGTCAATCCCCAGCTTCAAACTGAACTCGCTACATTAACCGCCGGGTTGAAACGTACCGCGAACATACCGCGACGTTGATACGCCGTGTCGAACCAACCGTCCTGCTACCTCGTGACAAGAATCGCATCGAACCGCTGGATTGAACCACGGATCAAACGGATTCCACCGCGAGGCTTCACACAAAAAGTAAAGCCGCTCGTAAGCGGCTTTACTTTTGAATCTGGTGCCCAAGAGAGGACTCGAACCTCCACAGTGTTGCCACCGCTAGGACCTGAACCTAGTGCGTCTACCAATTTCGCCACCTGGGCAGGTGATGAACAGCAAAGAACGCAATTATAGCGACAGATTCGGACCTGTCAAGCCTTTCTCAAAACTCGCTTAAACCGCGCGACGACAACCGCTGCGCCGCTTCCAGCAACGTTTGACGGCGCGTCTTAGCGTGCAGGACGGGTGTTAGAATGCCTCGCAGTAGTTCGTTGGCACGGTGCACACACGCCCGTCGGACTCAGCCTTGACCGAGCCGGACCCAAGCAGTCTTTGCTGTGCAAATGCAGGTGCAATTCAAGCGCAAGTGAAGTGCAGTTGAAGTGCAACCAGAGTGCGACTGAAGCGCGACCCAAACGAGACCCGAGCGGGCCCTAAGCGTGACCCGAGCGAGACTCAGGCGGGACCCAAGCGCTTCTTAAGCCGAGCCACATCGCAGACCGACGTCCATGCAACGAGAAAAAATCATCGACAAGCCCTTGAGCAAATTTCCGTATCCGATTCCAAGCCGCGAAGAAATTCTCGGCGTGCTGCGCACGAGTGAAGCGCCGCTTGCCGCGAATGACATCGCCGAAGCCTTGTCGATCAAACGCCAGGAGCGCGAAGGCTTTTTCAAGCGCTTAGGCGCAATGGAGCGCGACGGCCAGATCCGGCTCGATCAGCGCAATCTCTATCAGCTCACCCATCCGTCGAACTTCGTCGCGGGCCGTGTGCAGGGTCATCGCGACGGCTTCGGCTTCCTGATTCGCGACGACGGTCAGGACGATCTGTTCCTGCCCACCGGCGAAATGCAGAAGGTCATGCACAACGACCGCGTGCTCGCGCGGATCGTCGGCTATGACCGGCGGGGCCGGCCGGAAGGGCATATCGTCGAGGTCACGGACCGCGCCAACAAGCGCGTGATCGGCCGCCTGCTCAACGAGAACGGCGCGCTGATCGTGGCGCCCGAAGACAAGCGCATCGGCCACGACATTCTGATCACGCAGAACACCAAGAAGGCGAAGGTCGGCCAGGTCGTCGTAGTCGAGCTGACCGACTTCCCGAGCCGTCATTCGCAGCCGCTTGGCCGGGTGGTCGAAGTGCTGGGCGATATCGACGACCCCGGGATGGAAATCGAAATCGCGGTGCGTAAATACGGCGTGCCGCACGAGTTCAGCCAGGCCGCGCTCGACGAAGCCGCGAAGCTGCCGGACGAAGTGCGCCCGGTCGACGCGCGGCATCGTATCGACCTGCGCGACGTGCCGCTCGTCACCATCGACGGGGAAGACGCGCGCGACTTCGACGACGCCGTGTACTGCGAGCCGGTGCAGGTTGGCCGTGGCGAGGGCTTCCGCCTGATCGTCGCGATCGCGGACGTATCGCACTACGTGCAGCCCAAGAGCGGCCTCGACGCCGACGCGCTCGAACGCAGCACGTCGGTCTATTTCCCGCGCCGCGTGATTCCGATGCTGCCCGAGAAGCTGTCGAACGGACTGTGTTCGCTGAATCCGGCCGTCGATCGTTGCGTGCTGGTGTGCGACATGATCGTCACCGCGCGCGGCGAAGTGAAGGCGTATCAGTTCTATCCCGGTGTGATTCACTCGGCCGCGCGTCTCACTTACACGGAAGTCGCCGCGGTGCTGAAAAACACCAAGGGGCCGGAGGCTGCGCGTCGTGCCGCGCTGCTGCCGCAACTGCAGAATCTGTACGGCGTGTACAAGGCATTGTTCGCGGCGCGCCAGAAACGTGGCGCGATCGACTTCGACACGACCGAGACATACATTGTCTGCAATGCGCAGGGCAAGATCGAGCAGATCGTTCCGCGCACGCGCAACGACGCACACAAGCTGATCGAGGAATGCATGCTGGCCGCGAACGTGTGCGCGGCGGATTTCCTCAAGCGAAACAAGCATCCTGGGCTGTTCCGTGTGCACGCTGGCCCGACCGCCGAGAAGCTGGAAAACCTGCGCACTTTCCTGCGCGGCATGGGCCTCACGCTGAACGGCGGCGAGAAGCCGCATGCGAGCGACTACGCCGCGCTGATGGCGCAGATCCGCGACCGGCCCGACGCGCAGATGTTGCAGACCATGCTGCTGCGCTCCATGCAGCAGGCGGTGTACAGCCCGGACAACATCGGCCACTTCGGTCTCGCGTATGAGGCGTATGCGCACTTCACGAGCCCGATTCGCCGTTATCCCGACCTGCTGACGCACCGCGCGATTTACGCCATCCTGCAGGGGCGCAAGTATCAGCCGGAGCCGCCGCAAGGCGTCGAGCTCAATACGGCGCTGTCGCCGCGCGCCCGCGCCATGCAGCAGTCAGACGAAGAAAAACGGGGCCGCGCTCGCTCGAACAACGTGGCGATCTGGGAAGAGCTCGGGCTGCATTGTTCGGCCAACGAGCGTCGCGCCGACGAAGCCTCGCGCGACGTCGAAGCATGGCTCAAGTGCTACTTCATGCGCGACAAGCTCGGAGAAGAATACGGCGGCATGGTGAACGGCGTCACGTCGTTCGGTATTTTCGTGCAGCTCGATTCGCTCTTTATCGAAGGTCTCGTGCACGTTACGGAACTCGGCTCCGACTACTTCCAGTATGACGAGATCAAGAACGAGTTGCGCGGCGAACGTACGGGCATCCGTTACCGTCTGTCGGATCGCGTGCGGGTGCAGGTAAGCCGCGTCGATCTGGATGCGCGCAAGATCGACTTCCGCCTCGTGCGGGATACGCCGATCAAGCCGCCGGCGGCGCGCACCACGCACGCCGAGAAGTCGTCTCCTGAGAACGGCGCGCGCGTGCGCGCGTTGCCCGCGGCCGAAGGCGCACCTGCTGCGCCGGGCGCGCGTCGCAAGAAAGCGGCGCCTGCCCAGAGCGCGGCCGTGGAGGAAGCGCGGACAGCGCGCGGCGCGGCCAGGAAGCACGGCACCGCGGCCAGAGCCGCATCTAAAACGCAGGCTCGCAAAAAGCGTTAACCGCGAAGCACTGTCAGGACCGCGCGCATCGGGCACGAAGCAACGTGCCGGTTGCGCGCGGTCTGCATTTGGTAATTGGGTCGTTGGCTAGTCGGGCAGTCTGGTCGTCAGGCGTTCGGGCCCGTATTCATCACAGCAGCGCGCGTTTGCCGCGCGTTCAATCAAAGGTTGTATCAGTCATGGCACGTCTTAAGGTTCTCTACGGTTTTCACGCAGTGACAGCGCGTATTCGTCACGACGCATCGTCGGTCGAAGATGTTTATTACGACGCCACGCGCAAAGACCGTCGCATGACCGAATTCCTGCATGCGGCCAAAGAGGCCGGCGTGCGTCTGATCGCCGCCGACGAGACGCGTCTATGGGGTCTGGCGCATACGGAGCGTCATCAGGGTGTGGTGGCACGCGCGGGCGACTTGCCGCTCGCGCAGAACCTGGCCGAGCTGCTCGACGGCATCAACGGTTCGCCGTTGATTCTCGTGCTGGACGGCGTGACCGATCCGCATAATCTCGGCGCGTGCCTGCGAGTGGCCGACGCCGCCGGCGCACACGCGGTGATTGCGCCGCGCGATCGCGCGGTCGGCCTGAATGCCACGGCGGCCAAAGTGGCGAGCGGCGCGGCGGACACCGTGCCCTACATCACGGTGACCAATCTGGCGCGCGCGCTGCGCGATCTGAAAGAGGCAGGCGTGTGGGTGGTCGGTACGGCGGGCGAGGCGAGCAAGAGCCTCTATGAGACCGAGCTGGACGGCCCGGTGGCGCTCGTAATGGGCGCGGAAGGCGAAGGCATGCGCCGCCTCACGCGCGACACCTGCGACGTGGTGATGCAGATCCCGATGGCCGGCACGGTGGAAAGCCTGAACGTGTCGGTCGCGAGCGGCGTGTGTCTGTTCGAAGCGGTGCGACAGCGGTCGGTCAGGAAGTAATGCCGTGCGGCGCTCGCGCGCCACTCCGCTAAACTAGGTTCTTTTACTGCTCGCCTGCCTTTCCCATGACTCAAGACGAACTCAAGCAACTGGTCGGCCAGGCTGCCGCCGACTATGTGAACGCCAATGTGCCGGAAGGCTCGGTGATCGGCGTGGGCACCGGCAGCACCGCGAACTGCTTCATCGACGCGCTGGCCGCCAGCAAGGGGCGCTATCGCGGCGCCGTGTCGAGTTCGCTCGCCACCACCGCGCGTTTGCAGTCGCATGGCTTTAACGTGCTCGATCTGAACGAGATCGACTCCCTGCGCGTGTACGTCGACGGCGCCGACGAAATCGACCACAGCGGCGCAATGATCAAAGGCGGCGGCGGTGCGCTGACGCGCGAGAAGATCGTCGCGTCGGTGTCGGACGTGTTCGTGTGCATCGCGGATTCGAGCAAACTGGTCGACACGCTCGGCACTTTCCCGCTGCCGATCGAAGTGGTGCCGATGGCGCGCACGTCGATCGGGCGGCGCGTCACGGCGCTGGGCGGCGTGCCGGTGGTGCGTGTGACGAAAGAGGGCTTGCCGTTCATCACGGACAACGGCAATGAGATCATCGACGTAAAAGGTTTGCGCATCAGCGACCCGCGTACGCTCGAGATGCATGTCAATGCGTGGCCCGGCGTCGTGACGGTAGGACTGTTTGCCGCCCGCGCAGCCAATGTGTGCCTGCTCGGCACGGACACGGGCGTCGAGACGATCGAATACAGCAAGACCTGAGCATCGCAACCAGGCACGGCGGAAGGATGCCAGTTGTTCCTTCCGCCTGTCTGAAGCACCATCCGTTCGTCCTCACTCGCGGCATTGCCAATCGTCTGCGCTAATCAACGCCGGTAGCGATTGCGGCTGCTTCCGCTTCATCTGCTTCGTCTTTCTCCTCCTCTGTCCCGACCTCACTCCATAGGCGCGGCTTTCGCCTGGCAACCGGCGAATAACGCATGATCCTGGATTAATTCCCGCACTGTCGCGCGTTGAATGTGGGCACCCGCACGCACGGCAAACTTTCCGCCACATACACTCGATGCGAGGCCCAAAGGGTGTTTTCAACGGCAGCGAGGGGATCATGAGAGTGGCGATCGTGCACGACTGGCTCGTCGCACCTGACGGAGCGCAGACAGTGCTCGAACAGCTCATTCACTGCTATCCCGACGCCGACCTTTTCAGCCTTGTCGATTTCCTCGAAGACCGGCGGCCGCTCGGCGGCAAACCCGTTAAGACGTCATTCCTGCAACGCTTGCCGTTCGCGCGGCGCCGTTATCGCGCGTATTGGCCATGGGTGTCGCTCGCACTCGGGCAGTTCGATTTGTCGGCTTACGATCTGATCATTACGACGTCCGACGCGCTCGCGCCCGGCGTGATATGCGGTCCCAACCAGCTGCACGTGAATTACGCGCATTCACCGGCGCGTCATGCATGGGACCGGCAGCACGAGTATCTGCGCGAAGCGGGGCTGACTCATGGACCGAGGTCGTGGATCGCGCGCGTCGCGTTTCATTGTCTGCGCGGATGGCATGCGGATTCGGCCCAGGGCGTCGACCGGTTGATCGTGAATTCGCGCTTTGCCGCGCGTCGTTTGATGAAGACGCAGCGGCGCGCAGCAGCGGTCATAGCACCTCCGGTCGACGTGAAAGCATTCCGGTTGTGCACGCGTAAAGAAGACTTTTTTGTGGCAGTGTCGCGCGCGGTGCCGCATCAGCGTATCGATCTGATCGTCGACGCGTTCAACTCGACCCCGCATCGCCGGCTGGTCGTGATTGGCGACGCTGCGCGCATGGCGGCGCTTCGCGCGAAAGCGGGCCCGAATGTGACGATGCTCGGCGAGCAGTCGCGCGATGTGCTCAAAGATTACCTGCAACGTGCGCGCGCGCTGGTGTTTGCAGCCGAAGACTTCGATCCCGTGTTGCTCGAAGCGCAGGCGTGCGGCACGCCGGTCATTACGTTCGGCCGCGGTGGCGCGCTCGAAACAGTCGTGCCGCTCGGCGATGCCGGCCCAAGCGGCGTGTATTTCGGACAGCCAACTGTCGGGTCGCTGGTCGGCGCGATTGAACGATTCGAACAGAACCGCGAATGGTTGACGCCCGCGGCATGCCGCGCTAATGCCGAGCGTTTTTCGGCGGCGGTGTTCCGGCGCGCGTTCATGCTGGAAATGACGCGCACGATCGCAGCGACGGGATTGCGGCCCGCAACGCCCGAGTCGGCGGAAAGCGATACGCGCGGGAATGGTCGCGTGCATCGGCCTGTCGCGCAGGCGCACAAAGGCGGCCCGGAGTTTTAGGTGCCGCTCGCGTGAGCGCCGTGGCGCGCGGTGCGCCGTAGTTGAAGCAAAAGTGGTGAAAGGCGGCGTGAACCGCCACCCGGATCGAGAAGTCGTCGGTTCCGGGTGACGAAGCCGCTGGTTGTAACGCAGTCAGCCGGAGAAGCCTTAACAAGTCGTACAAGCCTTAACAAGTCGTACAAGCCGTATCCAGTCATACCAGGCCGTTTTTACCATCCCGTTCGGCAGCTATCAGATCTGATTGGCCCGTCTCGTTTGCAGCTGGATCGCGCGCATCGCGCGTGAGGACCTGCATGAAAACGCGTGGCCGATCGAGCGACGAAAGTCCTGCTGGACTTAAAAAGCGACATCCGGGGGCGCGCAATGCGCTGTTGACGCGGTATTCATTGGCGCATGCACGCCTCACGTATGGCTATAACAACCTGGAGCAGACTTTCGCCGATGAAATCACCGTCGGCGATTCACTACAACAGGCTGTCGTGATTCGTCGTCGTGTATCAACACTCGCGAAGCACGACCTTTGGACGAGGAAGAACTTAAACTCATGAACGCCGATCGCCTTCCGGGAAAGTTTCCCGACATCGCTCACAACTGGGTAGCGTTGCAAAGCCAGTTGCCGATCAAACCCATTCGCACGGAAGAGGACTATCAGCAGATGGTGCAGATCGCCAACTCGCTTTCCGACCATCTGAACGGTAAAGGAGATGATCCGCTTGCTGATCTTTTTGCAATCCTGACAGATCTGATCGAGCGGTGGGAAGTGCAGAATGTGAAGGTCCCGAAAGCAGAGCCGCGCGAAGTGCTGCGCTATTTGCTGGAAACGAACAACCTCAAGCAGAAGGATCTGATCGGAATCGCGTCGCCGACCGTAGTGAGCGACATTCTCGCCGGGCGGCGGGCGATCAGCAAAAAAGTGGCAAAGGCGCTCGCCGTGCGGTTTCATACCGACGTCAGCGCGTTTCTGTAATAGGTGTTGTGTAGCGCGCGGCTTCATGCCGCGCACTACGCTCACCTTTTTTTCTTATGTGGTCTCCTCGCGTACAGCGAGTCTACTGAACGGTCAACGGACCGCTTCCTGCCAGGCGCCGCGCATCGCGCGCAACCCCACTCTCCATTTCCTGAGCGCAAGCGCAAGGCCGCCTTTTTCGAACGCAAGCGACAAAGCGCGCACAAACCCCGGATTCGCACGGTCGCCGATCAGCGTCGAATAGAGGATGAACGCAAGACGGCCGGCGGGCGTCAGATATTCGCACAGGATCAGCCGAAGATTGAACGACGCGTTGTAAAAGGCGGCGTCGTTGAACGTGAGGCGCTGATCGTCCTCGTTGCGCGGATCGGGAAAATGCTCGACGAGCAGCGCAGGATCATAGATCAACGTCCAGCCGCGGCGTTGCATATTCAGGCTGAAGGCCATCTCGCAGTGCGTCTGTGCGCCAGTGCCGCGCAGGCGCGCGTCGAAGCGCTGGGAGCCGATCGCATTGCGCCGGAACGCCATGTTCACGCCCTTGAGCACCTGCACCTTGCGCGCCTTTCCGTGGCCGATATGGTGATTGCCGATCGTGCGGCCGTACCAGCGCACGAGTCCGACGCGCGGCTTCTTGCCCTCCAGCACGCCATTGCGCTGATGCACGATATCCCGTCCGCCCAGACCACCAAGCTCGGGATGATGCCGGAATGCACGTGAAATTCGCGCAATCCAGTCGGGGTGGGGCGCCGCGTCGTCCTCGGTGAAGCACAACACGTCTCCGGTTGCGCTTTCGATGCCGAGGTTGTAGGCCGCCACCACGCCGGGCTTATGCAAGAGCACGAGCCAGCGGCGCGGGTCAGGACGGTTGGCTTCGCGGGTGCGCAGCCAGTCGAGCGTCGCATAATCGTCGTGGCGCGCGACCACGATCACCTCGTCGGCACGGCGCTTCTGCGCGTCGAGCGCGGCGAGGCAGCGCGCGAGGTCAGCGGTACGGCGGTAGGTGGGCACGATCACGGAGACTTTCACTTGCGGTTCCCGTATCGGCATGGTCAGAACGCGTTGCGGCCAACGAAGCCCTTGAAGATCGTGATGAAAACAATCTTCATGTCGAACCAGAACGACCAGTTGTGGATGTAGAACAGGTCGAACTTCACACGCGCTTCCATTTTCTCGACTTTGGTCGTGGCGCCGCGATAACCGTTGACCTGTGCCCAGCCCGTGATGCCCGGCTTGATCCGGTAACGATGCATGTAGCCATACACCTGATCCTTGTACAGGTCATCGTGTTCGACGGCATGTGGACGTGGACCGACGACGGACATCTGACCGAGCAGCACGTTGAGGAACTGCGGCAATTCGTCGAGACTGGTGCGTCGCATGAAAGCACCGAGTTTCGTCACCCGCGTATCGTTTCGCGTGGCCTGAGTGATCTGACCGTGCGCTTCCTGGTGAACCGACATCGAGCGGAACTTGTAGATTCCGAATGGCTGGCCGTCCACCCCCTTGCGGGTCTGGCGGAAGAAGACCGGTCCGGGCGAGGTCGCCTTGATGCCGATCGCAAGCGCGACGAACACCGGCGACAGCGCAAGCAGTGCGACCGCAGCGAAAAGGCGATCAAAAATCAGCTTCGGCCACATCTGCGGCGACGATATCGGCGTTGCGCTCAGGTTGAGCGTGGGGAGCCCGACGACATCAACAAGACCATGACTGAAGAGCGACAGGCCGCGCACGTCCGGAATGAAACGCAGATTCACGAAGTCGTTGCGGAAGATACGCGTGAAGCGATAGATCGTATGCTCCTGGGAGAGCGGCAACGCGAGCCACACTTCATTCACGCGCTCGTTGCGCACCTTGTCGACGAACGCATTCAGATCGGTCAACACAGGCAGACGGTTCAGACGTACGCCGGTTGAATGAGTACCTTCCACGCTGGTATCGAGCATGCAGACCGGTTTGAAGCCGGCTTGCGGCGCGTGCTCGAGATGGGCGAGCAGCGTGCGCGAAAAGCCCGGTGCGCCGACGATTGCCACAGTGCGATGATTCATTCCATGCCGGCGCACGATGCGCAGCGCGACGTGCACGACACACTTGGTCGCGATGATCAGCGCGCCGGAGATCAGCGTCGAATAGCCAAACCACAAACGCGAGACCGCATCCATCCGATGCAGCGTGAACGCGAGCACGAGCGCGGCAGCCACCACGGTCATCCATGCGGCGGCCACGCGTACGAGCATCGACATGAGCGCCTTGCCGCGCCATGGCTCATACACCCCAAAACCGGGGAACAGCAGTAACACAAGCACGCAGTTGAATGCGATCAGCAGACGTTCGGTATCCGATAAAGCTATCGGGATCGAAAATCGCATCCAGTGAGCGAGCAGCCCTCCCGCAATCACGAAGAGTGCGTCGAGGAAACGTGCAGTATTCCTGAACATGGTGGACTCCACCCAGTCGTTGAGCGAAGTAGTTGTTATTCGACGGTCTCAGCCTGACGAAGACGCGGCAGAAGGCGGTCGAACTCACGCTTGACCAGACCGTAGCATTCGCACGCGCGGGCTTCGAGGCCTTTGCGGTCGAGGACCTTGATACGGCCGCGGCTGTGATGAATCAGACCTTCGTCGTGCAGCTTGCCGGCCGCCTCGGTGATCCCTTCGCGGCGCACGCCCAGCATGTCGGCGATCAGCTGTTGGGTAACCGTCAGTTCGTTCGACGCGACGCGGTCCACTTCGATCAGCAACCAGCGGCACAGTTGCTTGTTCAGCGCGTGATGGCGATTGCAGGCGGCAGTTTGCGCGACTTGCGTGAGCAGGGCGTGCATATAAAGCAGCATCAGACGGCGCAGGAAGTCGGAGCGCGCGAATTGCTGTTTAAGCGCCTGTGCGCTCATCCGGTAAGCGAAGCCGGCGCATTGCACCTGAACGCGGTTCGGCATGGTCTCGCCGCCCGTCAGAACCGGCACACCCGTCATGCCTTCACGGCCCACTGCGGCGATTTCGACCGAGCTGCCGTCTTCCATCGTCGAAAGCATGGAAATGATGGCCGTGGTCGGGAAATAAACGTGATGAATGCGTTGACCGGAGTCACACAACAACTGTTCGGTGCGGAGATGAACCAGTTCGAGATGGGGAGCCAAAGCTTGCCATTCGTGTGACGGCAAAGCGCCGAGCAAATGGTTTCCGTGCAGATCTGATTGAAGTGTCAACATGTTCGGTCCTCGCGTGAAGCCCGCCGTCTGGCGTAGCTTCCTGTTTTTGATCCGGCGCCTGCATCCCTTGGTATTGACTTGCTGCCTGGCGAGCAGCGAAGGATGAACAGGACCGGCCCCGTATTGGCCTGACGTATCGCCGCCGTTCTTATTGCTTTCGTCAACGGCGACACGGTGCTGCGAACTCTTATTAGCGAGGACTATGCCAACGATAGGGAAAACGAGTGCTGGTGCGGCGCAGCGCACAAAACCTTAGCGGCGCGCGAAGGTAAACGCGGCTTTTTGTTTCAAATCTGTACAGCGCCAATCTGGCGTACCTGCGGGCGGCAACGTATTTTTATTTGATGCAAGTCCTTGATGATATTGACCTGGCGGGTGCCAGGCAGCGCTTTGAATCGGGTGTTACGGCATTGAATCGGCATTCTTGAGTGCCATTTCATGCGGCGTCCGGAGTGTGCCGGATTTGATTCAGATGTGTTCAGCGGCTTTTGTTCGATGCCGCACTGTTCGCATTTTTGAATGCCATGACCCACTCGAGCGTTGCCCTTGATCGAGCCGTGCCATCGCACAACCCGCATCTGCTGCCCGCTATCGCGAGATTTTTCACCGCTCGCAAACGGTTGGCCAGCGCATATAGACGTTACCCGGCGGAAATTGGCGGATATCGCATCGACTGAGCGCGTACTGGCGAGGCAAGTCATACGTGTTGCATTGGCCGTTGCGCCTCGGGTTGGATGCGCGCACAACGAAATCGTTTGCGACCCGTTGCTTCGCGTGATCGGCGTCGCTAAACAGTTGCCGTTGCGCCCTCTGGATACAGAAGATTGCTGCCGGGGATGAGCGGCGCATGCCATACGCGATGTCCAAAGCGTTCAATTCTGGCTGTTCGAAAACATCATTCAAGAGGAGGACT
This sequence comes from Paraburkholderia sp. PREW-6R, assembly GCF_039621805.1. Taxonomy (NCBI): domain Bacteria; kingdom Pseudomonadati; phylum Pseudomonadota; class Betaproteobacteria; order Burkholderiales; family Burkholderiaceae; genus Paraburkholderia; species Paraburkholderia sp. PREW-6R. The sequence goes on from NZ_CP155073.1 coordinate 1,388,092, forward strand.
CGCCTCTCCGCGCAACGCAAAACGCGGTACATCTGACAGTTTCACTCGCGGGCTCAATCGAGTCTCCGGTAAAAAGTGGCCGCCTGAATCTATCTCCGCAACTTTGCATTCGTCACGATGTTTGCCGCGTTTCGCGATGCCCTTCGACAGAAACGTCTCGTCGCTGATACGTGATGCAAATCTGTACACTCGGGCCGCGTTTTTTGCTTCACCCGATTACGCAGACATCACACGAATAGCCATCATCAGATGCACGTCATGAAGCTGCCACGTTGCGACTTTATCTTCGGAAGGGCTTCGTGCATGTACGGTAGCCGTCGTTGCACTTGTGGCACTTGCGGCGCATGAGACCAGCGTGAGTGTTTCGTCAGTGCTTAAAGACGAAGGGCGCCCGCCGCGTTTTTAACGATGCGCTCGCTTCGTAGGCTCGGCGAGAAATCGCGAAACGTAGCGCAGACGAAACAGCGCAGCTTGCGCAGGCGCAAACGGGGATGTCTGCGAATCACATCCCGTCTTAAGGAAGTGCGGCGACGTGCGTCGCGCGCATTGCACTCACGACAAGTGGCGAGTACAAAGCCGCCACGGTGGCGTTTTTGAACGCATGCCGATTGCGCCGCCTCTTCGAAATCTTCATGACTTCCGGTCGCGCGTGTTGTGATGCGACAGGTTTATCGTTTGCGTCTACGGCACCTAGCGCAAGCGACCTGTCTGGGACATCCCGGCGGGAAGTAGCTCCGACCGATTCGAACCACGGCCCAGTATTTTTTGGCTGCCTCGTCGCAGTCCTGATTATCACTGTCGGATCGAACCGGGAATTCGGTGTTGGACAGCCCGGCTTCAAGATCGGCAACCCCTGGCGTCAGTGCGATGCCGCACTGAAACACCGGTAGCCGGCACGTACCGTGTAGCCATGAGAAGAGGCCGGCGCATCGAGCCAGGCCACCGAGGCCTTTCGAATGCAGGCTTCGCCGAACTCCTTTATCGCTGGGGAACGTAATGAACTGGAAAACGCTGGAATTCGATCAGCTCTCGGCACGCGAGTTGTATCTGATCATGCGGGCGCGCAGTGCGGTATTCGTCGTCGAGCAGTCGCACGTGTGTCTTGACGCGGACGGCCGCGACGAAGATTCGCTTCACGTATTCGCAGTGGAGGACATGGCGCGGCCCATGCCTGTGCTCGCTTATGCACGCGTCCAACCGGGCGACGCGGAAGATCCGGAGATCACGATCGACAAGATACTGACCAGTCCATTGCGACGCGGCGACGGCACAGCTGAGTTGCTGATCGAACGGGTGCTGCAGGCAGTCGCCGAGCGTTGGCCGGGACGTGCAGTGCGTGTGAGCGCGCCGTCCGGGTTGCGCAGCTTCTACGAGCAGTTTGGGTTTCGCAAGACGGAAGGGCCGTACCTCGAGCACGGCGTTCCGTTTATCGGCCTGACGCGCCAGGTCCGCAGCGGTCAGCCGTTTTTCGGCGCGCGGCGTCGCGAACGCGACGGGGCGTCGCTCGTCAATACGTTCGAAATGTTGTAAAGACTGGTGGGGGGCGGCGCGCGTGGGTAGCCTGGATATTAGGCAGGATACCGTACGAATGGCTTGATTGCTTCACCGCTGCGCTTTGCTGAACGCGCAATAAAAGATGATCGCGCAGAAGGCGCGGATCAGAATCGAATCGTTTTCTCGCGCCGGCCAGCAGCGCTCGCCACTCGAATGATTTCGCCTCGAGGCGATCGGACGTTTTCCGCCCCAGTTTTTTTCCGCCACTGGGTAGCCACCCGTTAGGGTCAGTCAGACAAATCGCGCGATTACGTGCGTCTTCGCACGATGCAAATCTGGTTAGACAGGCACCCTTCAGAGGCAAGCTTGAAGGCCCGTCGGAATGTGTCGCGTTTCATGAAAGAAACAATTCTTCAGAGGGATAACCCTGTCAGGAAGTTTCCCAACTGGCGCAACCGTTTTGAAGCTAGCAACGTATCGTAAAAAAACCAGAAGCACATAAACAACGACACAAAAGGGCCGCTTCATCAACAGGCTACGCGGGGGAAAACACCGCTTCGGGGAGAGTGTCAATGGAACAGGCAAACAAAGACCGATCACTGGTCAGCAAAGTGATGGACGGGCTCGTCACGGGCATCGTCGAAGAGAAGTACGGCGCCATCCTGCCGCCGCAGGATGTGTTGTCCAAGGAGTTCGACGTCAGCCGCACCGTCATGCGCGAGGCGCTGTCGATGCTGCTCGCGCGGGACATGCTGGACGTCCGCCCAAAAATCGGCACGCGTATCCGGCCGATGAGCGATTGGCGCATGATCGACGAAGACGTCGTGAACTGGCGTTTTCGCGCGAAGCCCGATCCGCTGTTTCTGCGTGACGTGATCGAGTTTCGGATTCTGATCGAACCGCGCGCGTCGGCGCAGGCGGCCACGCGTGGCAGCGTCGCGGACGTCGCGGCGATTCGCGAAGCGTTCGAAGCGTTTCGCCAGATCCGTCCGAGCGAACCGGGCTATCAGGAAGCGGATGAACTGTTCCATGAGCGCGTCGTCGTCGCGAGCGGCAACCAGTTTTTCATGCAGATGGCTGCGATCATTCGCGGCGCGCTGTCCACAGTCAATCCGATCGTCAAGGGCAATGACGGCTTGTGGGAAACGGCAGTGGAGTCGCATCGCCGCGTGGTCGAAGCCATCGAGCGGCATGATCCGAAAGAGGCTGAAAGGGCGTCGCTCGCGATGATCGACTACACGGCGGAAGAAGTCAGCGGCAAGCTGTCCGCTGAACCGCCTGCGCGCGGCTAGGGGCGTCCTGACCGGCCCGCTAGTCTCGCCGGCAGCCACAGGTATGAACCGGTGCGTTCCGACGCGCGCCGGGCCTGCCCGATTGCCGGCATTCCTATGCAAGGTTCTTCGCATGCGGTTCGACGCGCGCGAACGTCGCCCTGAGCGACGCCGTTCGCGCGACAATAGCCGCTGCCCTGAACTGCATGGAACCTGAAAGAAACGATGAGATCTGCAACGCCTCACAATGACCCGCAGCGCGTGATCCAATGGGGAATGGTCGGCGCCGGCCGTATCGCCCGGCGCTTCGCACAGGGACTCGCTTACGTGCCGGACGCGCAACTGAGCGCGATATGGTCGCGCCGCGCCGAGCCGGCCCAGGCATTGGCCGCGGAATTCGGCGGCGAGGCATGCGCCGACTTCGAAGCGCTGCTCGCGAGCGGGATAGACGCTCTTTACATCGCCACCGTCCAGGACAGTCACGCGGACTACGCGATCGCCGCGCTGCAAGCGGGGCTGCACGTGCTGTGCGAAAAACCCGCTACGATCAATCGGCCGCAACTGGAGCGCGTACTCGACGCCGCGCGCACCGCTGAGCGGCTTTTCATGGAGGCGATGAAGCCACCGTTCTATCCGCTTTACAGAAAGTTGCGTGCGCATCTATCTGCGGAGCCGATCGGCGACGTTGGCCTCGTGCGCGCGGGCTGTTCAGTGCCGGGCGTGCCGCACGACCACCCGTCGCTATCGTTCGAACATGCGGGCGGCGCGCTGCTCGACATCGGCATCTACGAGATGTTTCTGGCCGTCGACTGGCTTGGCGCGCCTCGTGAAGTGCAGACGCTCGGGCGGCTCGGAGAAACCGGCGTGGACACCTTCGCGAGCCTGAACAGCCTGCACGAGCGCGGGATGGCGCAACTGTTCTGCGGACTCGATCTGCATGGCAAGGGCGACGCGTTGCTGATGGGCAAAGCGGGCCACGTGACGATTCACGAGCCGTGGTGGAATCCGTCGCGCGCGACGATTCGTTACGCGGACGGTCGCGTGGCCGAACTCGACGAGCCGTTCGAAGGCGGTGGATTGAACTACGAAACTGCGCACTTTTGTGAGCTCATCAGAGCGGGCGAGATGGAAAGCCCGCTGATGCCGCACAGCAAGTCGCTGCAGATGATCGCCATGGCTGACGCCGCGCGGGTCGCGCTCGGATTGAGGTTCGCTGGGGAATGATGTGCGCTGCGCCGAGCTGCGGCGGTGGTGGCACGACTTGCGCGGCTGCGCCGGTTGCAAGCCGCTAGTCGCTAGCCCGCGCGTCGCTAGCCCGCGCATCGTGAGCCCGCGCGTCGCTAGCCCGCGCGTCGTGAGCCGCTCGCCGCGCGTCGCTAGCCATGCGCCGCAAGACGCGTGCGCCAGGCGACGCGCAACCAGACCGGAGCCGCGTTAGCGCAACGCCTGCACGCACTCGGCGACCAGCGCCGGGCCGCGATAGATGAAGCCGGTATAAACCTGCACCAGCGACGCCCCGGCCGCCAGTTTGGCGCGGGCGTCCTCACCCGAAAAAATCCCGCCGACGCCGATGATCGGCACCGTTTCGCCGACTTCGGCGCGCAGCTTGCGGATCACGCCGTTGGACGCGTCGAATACCGGCTTGCCCGACAGGCCACCCGCTTCGTCGCCGTGCGGCAGGCCTGCGACGGCTGTGCGCGACAGCGTGGTATTGGTGGCGATCACGCCTTCGAACCGGTGCCGCAACAGCGTGTCCGCAATGGATTTGATCTGTTCGTCGTCGAGGTCCGGCGCGATTTTCAGCGCGAGCGGCACGAGCTTGCCGTGCATGTCGGCGAGACGCTGCTGCTTGTCCTTGAGCGCCGCGAGCAGCGCGTCGAGTTCGTCCGCGCCTTGCAACTGGCGCAGATTCTTCGTATTCGGCGACGAGATGTTCACGGTCACGTAGCTCGCGAACGGATACACGCGTTCGAGGCAATACAGATAGTCTTCCGCGGCGCGCTCGATCGGCGTGTCCGCATTCTTGCCGATATTCAGCCCGAGAATGCCGCGGTAGCGAGCGGCCTGGACATTCTTCACGAACTGGTCGACGCCCGCATTGTTAAAGCCAAGGCGGTTGATCACGGCGTTTGCCTGCGGCAGACGGAACATGCGCGGCTTCGGATTGCCCGGTTGCGCGCGCGGCGTGACCGTGCCCACTTCGATAAAACCAAAGCCAAGCGCGGCCAGACCGTCTATGCACGCGCCGTCCTTGTCGAGCCCGGCCGCCATCCCGACCGGATTGCGGAACGTCAGGCTCATCACGGTGCGAGGCGCGTCCGGCACGCGCGGCGCAAGCGCGCCCGCGAGGCCGGTGCGGCCGGCGGCGCCGAGTATACGCAAGGTCAGGTGGTGAGCCTCTTCCGCGTCCATGCGAAAGAGTTGAGCGCGTACGAGCGGGTAGAGGGAACTGAACACGGGACGAAGCCGGGCGGCCAAAAAATGGGAACCCGCTATTTTAACGGCTTTACCGTTCTAATGAGACTGCCGGGGCGTCTCTAAGGCCGTCCCGGCCCGCGTTTGCCATGCAACGCCAGATCGACCGGCGGAAGATCGACGCTCTGCGGATCGAGCACATGCCATACGCCGTCGGTCAGACCTTCCAGTGGCCGGAAATTAGCCTTGTACGCCATTTTCGGGCTCTCGCGAATCCAGTAGCCGAGGTACACGTACGGCAGCTTCAGGCTGCGCGCCTGCTCGATCTGCCAGTAGATGTTGTAGGTGCCGAAGCTCGTGTGCGCCAGTCCCGGCTCGAAGAACGTATAGACCGACGAGAGGCCGTCGCCGAGGATGTCGATCATGCTGATCATCCGCAGAATGCCGGGAGCGTCCGGACGGCCCGGCAGCGGCTCGCGAAACTCGACGAGGCGCGAGTTGATCCGGCTTTGCAGCAGGAACTGTTCGTACTGGTCGCGGCTGTCGCGATCCATCCCGCCGCCCGCATGCCTCGCCGATTGATAGCGCATGTACAACGCGTAGTGTTCCTCGTCGTAATGAAGTGGGGCAACGGTGGCCACCAGTTCGCCATGTTTTTTCCACACGCGACGCTGTGTGCGGTTCGGCTCGAACCGGTCGACCGGAACGCGCACCGGCACGCACGCGCGGCAGCCGTCGCAGTACGGACGGTATGTGAAGACGCCCGAGCGCCGGAAACCGGCCTTGACGAGATCCGTGTAGACGTCGGAATTGATCAGGTGACTGGGCGTGGCGACCTGTGAGCGCGCGACGCGCCCGTCCAGATAACTGCAGGGATAGGGCGCCGTTGCATAAAATTGCAGCGCCGAAAGCGGGGAAAGAGGCAGCTCGTTGGGGTGAGTCACGTTGGCAGCTCTCGAAGCGTCTCTGGTAATGCCAACCCGGCGCCATGCGGCGACCACCCGCTGCTCGTCAGCCGCGGCTCGGTAGACGATGGATCCGGATTCGGCCTGATTCTTCCTACGCCGCGCGCGCGACGAGTTCGAGCAGCACGGTCTTGTCGAAGCGCCAAGGAATGACGGGTGCGTCGACAGACGCGCGAACATGCGCGATAAACGCCTTGCGCGCTATCTCGCGACCGCCAAGCGACGCCAGATGCGACGTGTTCTGCTGGCAGTCTATCATTTCTATTTTGTGACGTCGCAAGTGCGCGACGAGCGCGGCCAGCGCCATTTTCGACGCATCCGTGACCTCCGCGAACATCGATTCGCCAAAGAACATCCGGCCGAACGACACACCGTATAAACCGCCTACACGCCGGCCTTCGAACCAGGTTTCGATGCTGTGTGCGTCGCCGGCGCGATGCAGTGATGAATACGCTTCCACGACGTCCGCCGTGATCCACGTGCCGCGCTGTCCGCGCCGGGGTGCGTGCGCGCAGGCGCGCATCACCGAGGCAAAATCATGGTCGACGCGGATTTCCCACGCGTCATCTCGCAGCACGCGCCTGAGCGTCTTGCGCAGCGACGGCGACAGCTTGAATTCGGCGGGCCGCAGGATCATGCGCGGATCGGGACTCCACCACAGCACAGGCTGGCCGTCCGAGTACCATGGGAAAATGCCGCGCCGGTAGGCGTCGATCAGACGCGAAGGCAGCAGGTCGCCGCTCGCCGCCAGCAGGCCGGGTGCGCCGCTCGACGGACCGAGCGCGCGCTCGACGGAGGGAAACGGATCGTCAGGTCCGAGCCAGGGAACCATGCGGGATCCCGCTTAACCTTCGCGCAGCGAACGGAAGATGTCGCCCGTATGCAGGCCATAGCTGCCGGCGGCGCGGTCGGCGAAAAAGAAACGCAGTGTCTGGCCGACGGTCGGGAAGGCGATCTCTTCCCAAGGGATCTCATGCTCGTCGAAAAGCTTGACTTCGAGACTCTCTTCGCCGGCGGCGATGTCCAGATCGAGCAGGCGCGCCATGTAGAACAGATGCACCTGATGCACGTGCGGCACGTTGAGCAGCGAGAAAAGGCTTTGCACCTCCACGCGCGCGCCCGCTTCTTCGAGCGTTTCGCGCGAGGCGGCTTCGGCGGTCGTCTCGCCCATTTCCATGAAGCCCGCGGGCAGCGTCCAGTAACCGTAGCGCGGCTCGATCGCGCGACGGCACAGCAGCACCTTGTCGTCCCACACCGGAACCGTACCGACGACGTTGCGCGGATTCTGATAGTGAATCGTGCCGCAATTGCCGCACACGTAGCGCTCGCGGTTGTCGCCCGGCGGAATGCTCAGACTGACGCCGTGGCCGCAGACAGAACAGAATTTCATAGGAAGGGGACGAGAAAGGGTGATAGGAGTTTATCACCCGCGGACGTTCATACCGTGCCGCGCATTGGAAGTGAGGAGTGCGCGCGCTGCGAACAGGGTGGCGCAAAGCGGCGCAAAAACACCGCGTAGAAAACAAAAAAGGCCTGCCGGTTGGGCAAGCCTTCAATGTGTTTTCGACGTTTGAACCAGCGAAGCTTTATTGGTTGCGGGGGTAGGATTTGAACCTACGACCTTCGGGTTATGAGCCCGACGAGCTGCCAGACTGCTCCACCCCGCGTCCGTCGAAGAAAAGATTATAGGGTAAAGCATGCGCCGTTGCAATACCTCTTTAACAAACGCGCTTACGGCTCGCTATCAATTCGAGTCGCGCCAGTGGGCGGAAGTGCGACCGCCGAGTGTCGCGGAGGGTTGCGCGGGGTTGCGCGAAGTCGTGTTGCGTATCGGTGTCGTCGCATGGTGGAAGGGGCGTCCAGGGGGCTGCGCTAGAATTCAGATCTCCCCGTGATGCTGTCGCTCTGGGCAGCGCACACTCCCATTCTTATCTTCGCTCTGGACTCCATGGATATCGCACACGATCTGCAGGTGATTGCCGCTCAGGAAAAAGCGCTGGTCTTTCCACAATTCGACGCTGACCGTGCATGGCAACTCGGCGCCTATCTGCATGAAGTCGGGAAGGCACGCGGTATTGCCGTCGCGATCGACGTGCGTACTTTCGGCCAGCCGCTCTTTTTCAGCCTGCTCGACGGCGCGACGCCAGACAATGTGGACTGGGCGCGCCGCAAGGGCAATACGGTCGAGCACTTTCGCCGCAGTTCGTACGCGATCGGCTTGAAGATGCAGCAGGCGGGCAGTTCGCTCGCCGACAAACATGGTCTGCCGGCCGCTGAATACGCATCGCACGGCGGCGCATTTCCGCTGACTGTCGCGGGCGCTGGCGTGATCGGATCGATCACGGTCTCCGGCTTGCCGCAGCGCGCCGATCACGAGCTGGTGGTCGAAGCGCTCTGCGCGCACCTCGGTCACGACTACAGCAAACTCGCGCTTGCCAAAGCCTGAGCCGATGCGCGTGCCTCCGTATGCGTTGCTCGGGATCGCGATCGTCGCCGAAGTCATTGCGACTTCCGCGATGCGCGCCTCCGACGGTTTCTCGCGGCTCGTGCCGTCGGCGGTGGTGGTGCTGGGTTACGGCGTCGCGTTCTATTGCCTGTCGCTCACGCTCAGGAGCATTCCGGTCGGCATCGTCTACGCGGTGTGGTCAGGCGCGGGCATCGTGCTGATTACGCTGGTCGCCTTGCTGCTGTACCGGCAGGTGCCCGACCTGCCCGCGATCATCGGGCTCGGGCTCATCATCGCCGGGGTCGCGGTGCTGAATATCTTTTCGAAGATGCAGGCGCACTGAGCAGCAAGCGCGCCTATGCGTCTTCATTTGCAGCGCACGATCATCGAACGGTTTTTCACGTTGGCCGATACGACGTTCGTGACGCTGCCGCCGGCGGCGCCGCCTTCGTCATTGTCTTTCGACACGATGTCATAGCCCGTTGCGCCGCACGCCTTGCCGGCCTGCACGTAGCACGAGGCCCAGCTCGACGCCGCGTCGGCGCCGCTGCAATTCACCGCAAAACCGGTCTGGCCGTTCGGCAGGTTGATCAGCGACGTCGTGTTCGACGAAGCGCAGCCGCCGAGTGTCGCTCCCAGCAACAGGACAGTGGGCAGTGCGGCAAGCACGGGAAGTCTGCGAGCCGCGGCGGGCGCAACGTGAAGTCGGAAGCGGCCGGGACGGGCGGCGCGGCGCAGTTGCGTCATGAATTGCATCGTGTTGATTCCTTTCAGATGGTTTTCCGGTCCTGCCGCGCGCACTTGGGGTGTCGCTTTCCGTCCAGGAGGACGTCAGGCCGTTTCAATGGTGATGCCGGCAGCGCCGACCTCGCGGCGGCTTGCCTCGCCATTTTCCGTCGCCGCGTCTTCCCAGATGCTGATCGCTCTGGAGATGTCGATTCCATGTTTTTCGGCATACGCAAACCAGGTGTTCGCGGCGTCCGGTTCAGGAAATTCCTGCTGCTCCACAAAATATTTTCCCATACTGCGATCTCCGGTCTCGAAAAGGTGTGTCATCGGCAGCACGGAGCGTGCCGCCGGAAGCGCTCGATAGGCGACGGCGTGAACATGCAAGTGAGAGTGCCAGTGCAAGTGCGACTTCCAGCGCGAGTGCAACAATGCAAAATGCGCGGACGACCGGCTTGGCGCGCAATCGCATCCGCGCGGCGAGGAATCGAACTAATTGGTTCGGCGCGCGCCTTACCTGGGTCTTGTGTCGCGAACGCGTCGCCTAGATTTGTATGGGTGCCGCGTTCGCTCCGGAATCGAACTGAGGAGAAAAGAATATGGCAGAACGCGTTACCGGCCCCTATCGTGGCTATTACATCAGCGCCGCCGCGCGCCTCGTGCCGGCGGCCGACGCGCCGGCATCGGCGGCGGGCGAGGGCGGTGCGGCGAGTGGCACTTACGTCGGCTCCGTGAGCCTTGCCGAACTGGGTCCGGACGACCCGCATCGGATGGAAACGCTGCTTGACCTCGGCGATGAGCAGCGTTTTAACAGCGAGGAAGAAGCGCTTCTCTTCGTGGAGCAGGCCGGGCGAGACCAGGTGGATCGCCTGCTCGGCGGCGATCGATGACGTCAGGCAAAGGTCGCCGGCAGGTCGGCGCCGAGCGCGATGCCGCCGCGCACTGGACCGCGCTCGGGCCGCGCGAGTACCATATCGACGTTGTTCAGGGCCAGTCGGTTCTTGCCGACGCTGGCTCCATGCCGCAACCTTCTGATGAGGCGACCATGGAAATTCGGTTTCCCGCGGACGCGCCTGCTTACCGCGACTCCAATCTGACCGTCGTATTTCCCGCGCTGGTGGACGGCGCGCCCGTGCCGTGCGCGATCTCGGTCGAGGCGCTCGAAGACCACTTCGGCGCTTACTCCGAGGATCTCGAAGGCTGGCTGCGCGCGTTCGACGCAGGTCGTCCGCGTATCGAAGCCGTGGCGCGCGAGCATCTGCAGATCAGCAACGGCACGCCCGTGCTGCTTAAAAGCGGCCACTTTCCACCTGGCAACGTGGCGGGCTTAGGCGGGTGACGCGCACCTGAAGCGAGCAGGGGCGATCCGACGCGAACCGAGCCGAACCAGCGCGCATCAGGGCGCAGCGCTTGAAGGCGCACCGCATCAAGGCGGCTCCTCTCGCTGGATTCGCTTCAGGCCGCGCTGTGCTGCGGCTTCTCCCGCTTGGCCTGCTGCCCCGCGCGCGCCGCTTCGACCGCGCGACGAATCCCTTCTTCGTATGATGTCTTCGCGATCGGCCCGATCAGCTGGGTCAGCGCAGTGTCGTCGAGCACGAGCGGCTCGGTCATCAGGTAATTCATCTCGACCAATTCCCGCATCAGCGGATTGACGAGGCCTACGACGCGCAACATGGTCTTGCCAGCCACCATCAGCTTCGGCTCGCGTCCCTCAAGCCCATATGCGTGCCGTGCGACTTCGCGTTGGGTAATCGTGCCCGCGCCGGCCAGATGCAGCCAGCGGCCGTACGCTTGCGGCGTGCGCGTCAGCTTCTCGACCACGGGTCCGATATCGGGCAGATAGATGAACTCGTGCGGCACGTCGACCGGGCCGATCATCTGCGCGCGCTTGCCGCTCACCGCGGCGTCGAACACGCCGTTCAGCAGACTGCGCTCGATACCCGGCCCGTAAAAGTCGGGCAGGCGCAGCACCAGCGTCGACAAGTTGTTGCGGCCATGCGCGTCGAGCACCAGGTTTTCCTGAGCGAGGCGCATTGTCCCTTTGAACGTATGCGGTTCGCGCGGATGTATCTCGGTGACCGGATTGGCCTGCGCGCGGCCGTACGGATACACGGTGCCGATCAGGATGAAGCGCTCCACCCCCGCGGCCGTAACCCCCGCAAGCGTGCGCTCCATGAGCGGCGGGTGTTTCGCGAACTGGTCGTAGGGCACGCCGACCAGGTAGATCACGGTCTGCAAGCCAGCTGCCGCCGCGCGAATCGACGCGGGGTCGTCCGGATTCCACGTGACGATTTCCGCGTGCGGGTCATGTCCGAATGACGCATCGAGCGGCTCACGCGAGCGGCCCACTACCCGGTAATCGCGACCCGCCGCGCCAAGCGCTGCGCCGATAATCCGGCCAGCCGCACCGGCGGCGCCAAACAGTCCAACTTTTCCTGCGGTTTCCATGACGGCTCCTTGCAAAGCGTTGTGCACGAGGTAGCGACCGAACACGTCACTATCAGGCAGCGAGCGATTCGGACTGACACCTGAGAATTTACTGAACACCGTTCAGTGAACAGTGTTCAGTTTAATTTGACTTTTCAGTTTGTCAACCGGAGAATGATGGGCATGGGAATCGCCGAACGAAAGACCCGTCAGAAACAGGCGCTGCGCGAACGCATACTCGACGCGGCGCGGCACATCGTGATGCGCGAAGGCTTTGCCGCGCTGTCCATGCGCAAGATCGCCGACGCGATCGAATACTCGCCCGCCACGCTGTACCTGCATTTCGCGAGCCGCGACGAGATCGCGCAGGCGCTGTGCGCGCAAGGGTATGCGCAACTGCTGCAGACATTCATGCCGCTCGCTGACATCGCCGACGCAGGCGAGCGGTTAAAAGCGCTCGCCCGCGCGTATGTGGCGTTTGGCGTCGCGCATCCGGAAACCTACCGGCTGATCTTCATGGAAGATCCGAGCTACATGGGTGCCGCGCTCGGCGGCGAGGCGAGCATGGAAAGGGCAAAGGCGAAGGCGAAAGAGGCGGCGTCCGGCCAGGGGGCCGCGAACCCGGTTGAATCCGCTCCGGCCGGCACCACGCAAAGTGACGACGCCGACGACGGGGCCGCCGCGCTTTCCATGATGATCGTCGCCATCGAGGAGCTCAAGGCGGCAGGGCGGTTATCCGCATCGACGCAAGCGGCCGTGTGGGCCGAAGCGTTCTGGGCGACCTTGCATGGCATTGTCGCGTTGAATCTGACATGCCCGGTGTTTCCGACGGTGCCGCTCGATACCATCGTGGACGTCGCGCTCGACGCCTGGCTCGGCATGCCGCCTTCGCCTGCCGCGAGCGTGCCGGCCGTGAGCAAAACCCGCGCGGTTCGGCGCAAACCCGAGACCGGAGTTCGACCCGCCACGAAAGCCAAAGCCGCGAGCGCGTGATAACGTTCAGTTCCAGATCATTACGCGCCGCAGCGCCACGTTCCCCATGCCCCCATCCGCCTCGCCCGCCATCAGCGACGAAGTCGCGACCCACGTAGCCAACCGCATCGGTTTCATTGAACTGGATCGACCGAAGGCGCTCAATGCGCTGTCCACCGGAATGATCCGCGCGATGCACGCCGCGCTCGAGCAATGGCGTGAAGACCCCGACGTGCTCGCTGTCGTCGTGCATACGCGCAACCCACGCGCGTTCTGCGCGGGAGGCGATGTCCGCTTCCTGTACGAGTCCGCGCAGCGCGGCGATCTGGCTGCGCGCGACACTTTCTTCACCGAGGAGTACAGCCTCAATCACGCGATCTTCACGTATCCCAAGCCGTATATCGCGTTGATGAACGGCGTCGTCATGGGCGGCGGCATGGGCATTTCGCAGGGTGCACATCGCACCGGCGGGCTGCGCGTAGTCACGCAGTCCACGAAGATGGCGATGCCCGAGACGCGCATCGGCCTCTTTCCGGACGTGGGCGCAGGCTGGTTTCTCGCGCGCACGCCGGGTGCGATCGGCCGCTATCTGGCGGTGACGGGCGAAACGATCGGTGCGGCGGACGCACTTTACGCAGGCCTTGCCGACCTCTATATGGACGACGACGCACTGCCCGCGCTGATCGATATCTTGCGAAGCGAGCGGTTCGAGCGTGGCGCGGATGTGGTTGCGTGCGTCGAGCGTGAAGCGGCTGCATATCAGGTGGCGCCGGCGCCGGAAGAGTCGGCGCTCGCAAACGCACGCATGTTGATCGACCGGCATTTCGCGAAGCCCGACGTTGCGCAGATCCTGTCGTCGCTCGAACAGGAACACAACGGCGACGCGGCGGGCTGGGCCGAGCAGACCATTGCCGTGTTGCGCGAGCGCTCGCCGCTTTCGATGGCGGTGTCGCTCGAGGTCGTGACGCGCGCGGAAGGGTCGATGGCGGACGTGCTACGGCGCGATCTCGATCTGACGCGTTCGAGCTTCCAGTTTGGCGACACGGTGGAAGGCATTCGCGCACGCATCATCGACAAGGATAATGCGCCGCGCTGGCGCATTGCGCGCATTGAAGACGTAGGCGCCGCCGACGTCGGCAAAATGTTCGAAAGCCCTTGGCCGGCTCACGAACATCCGCTGCGAGAACTGCGCGGATAAGAAGGTTGCGGGGCGGCGCACGCTAGCCCCGCACTGTTCAATGCTCTTCCGAGCCGGCCATGAAGGCGCGCATGAAAACAAGCGCACCCCAGCCCCACATGGCGTTCGCCGCAAAACCCACCGCAAGACGCGGCAGCATGTTGCCGCTCGGCCAGATGCCGCGAATCGGGTCGACCACGAACACGCTGGCGGCGGTCAACGCGATTCCGCCGAATACGAAGGCCGGCACCCACGGCGCGCGGTGCTCTGGCGACACGCGCAGCAGCCATGCCATCAGCACCGCCCAGAACGCACTCCAGATCGCGTTTGCGATGAACTCGGGCAAACCTGTTGGCAGGAACGGCGCGGTGGAAAAACCGGTTGGGTCGATCAGACCGGCCGCGTGCAGCAGCGCGAGGGTGGATTCATGAAAGAACAGCGAAGCCAGAAAGCCGGCGACGAACGACAGGATGAGTTTTTGCATGCATTGCACCTGCGAGGCACAGGCGGCGCGGGCTGCCGCGTGTGCCGGATTATAGGAAATGTGGCGCCATTATATGGGGACGCCCCGTTATGGGGACACCCCGTGCTCAGGCGTGGGCCACCTGCAACATCCGTATGCTTTAGCGTCGGGCTAATCACGAAAGTGGAAAACTTAAGCTAAAAAAAATCGTTCAAAAGCCGCGGCGCGATCCCTAGACTGTTTCTCCATGCAGACGGCGTTGCTGCCGTCGTCCTTGAATCGGGCGCATGACGCGCCCGGCTGGTCGAAGGAAAGCCGTCGCCTTGTCCTGTCCGGACCCAACGCTGTCTGTGCCGCTTCGCATGCGCGTGCACCAGAGCGGTTGACCGGCGGGAAGCGGTCCCGCGCCGATGCGCGCCTGATCATCGTCACCCTTTACTTGCGCCTGCAACGTCCGGCTTTGCGCCGGTTGGATGCGCGCGGCCGGCGTGTGCGCATTCGCCCGACGCACGGTCTTCCTTCGAATTTCGTTACGAACATGCAGGAGCAGCACATGAATGTGTTCTGGTTCATTCCGACTCACGGTGATAGCCGCTATCTCGGTACGTCCCAAGGCGCGCGCGCAGCCGATTACGACTACTTCCAGCAGATCGCCGTGGCCGCCGATACGCTCGGCTACGAAGGCGTGCTGCTGCCGACGGGCCGCTCGTGCGAAGACGCGTGGGTGGTCGCCTCGAGCCTGATTGCGGCGACGAAGCGTCTGAAGTTCCTGGTCGCGATACGGCCGGGCATTTCATCGCCGGGGCTGGCGGCGCGCATGGCGGCGACGTTCGACCGCTTGTCGAACGGGCGGCTGCTGATCAACGTCGTGACGGGTGGCGATGCGGCAGAGCTGGAAGGCGACGGCGTGTTCGTCGATCACGATACGCGCTACGAAATCACCGACGAATTCCTGCACATCTGGCGCAAGCTGCTCACCGCGGCCCACACCAATGAAGCGATCGACTTCAACGGTAAGCATCTGGTCTCAAAGGGCGGCAAGGCGCTCTATCCGCCCGTGCAGCACCCGCATCCGCCGCTGTGGTTCGGCGGTTCGTCGGCGGCGGCGCACGACATCGCGGGCGACCACATCGACACGTATCTGACGTGGGGCGAGCCACCGGCTGCGGTGGCGAGGAAGATCGCGGACATCCGCGAACGCGCCGCGGCGCGTGGCCGCACGATCAAATTCGGCATCCGCCTGCACGTGATCGTGCGCGAAACGGAAGAAGAAGCGTGGGCGGCGGCCGACAAGCTGATCAGCAGGCTCGACGACGACACCATCGCGCGCGCCCAGGCTTCGTTCTCCAAAATGGATTCCGAAGGACAGCGCCGAATGGCCGCGCTGCACGGCGGCCGTCGCGGCAGCCGCGCGGAGCTGGAGGTGTATCCGAATCTGTGGGCGGGCGTCGGCCTCGTGCGGGGTGGGGCGGGCACGGCGCTCGTCGGCAGTCCTGAGCAGGTCGCGGAGCGCATGAAGGAATACGCGGACCTCGGCATCGACACGTTCATCCTGTCCGGCTATCCGCACCTCGAAGAATCGTATCGCTTTGCGGAGCTGGTGTTCCCGCTGCTGCCGAACCGCCTGAACAAGGTCGCCAACGGTCCGCTGTCGGGACCGTTCGGTGAAATCGTCGGCAACAACTATCTGCCGAAGTCGGCGAGCGCAAGCTGATCTGGCGCGCCGCCGGGAGCCGGCGTCCGGTCGCGTCCGCTGTGTTGAGTCGCGGCAGCGACGCCCGGCGAAGCGGCTCACTGGCTCACTGGCTCACTGGCTCATCGGCCAGCAATGAGGAAAAGCAATCATGGCTCAGTTCATTGTCAACGCACAGCGCGACGCGAGCGCGAAGACGGACACGCAGGTCGGCCCGCACGCGCAGTCGAACGGGACAGCAGGTACGGGCGCAGCCGCACTGCGCCGCGTCGGCGCGTATCTGGCGCCGTGGCTCGCGCCGCTTGCCATCCTGCTCGCGTGGGAACTGGCCGCGCGCAGCGGCGCGCTGTCCACGCGCGTGTTGCCCGAACCGCTTGCGGTGCTGAAAGCCGCGTGGTCGCTGATCCAGTCCGGCGAAATGTGGGCCGACGTGGAAGTCAGCACATGGCGCGCGGTGTCAGGTTTCGTGATCGGCGGCGGGATCGGACTCGTGCTCGGACTCGCGACCGGCCTTTTCAAGCCGATCGAAATCGCGCTCGATTCCACCGTGCAGATGGTCCGCAACATTCCTGCGCTCGCAATGATTCCGCTCGTGATCCTGTGGTTCGGTATCGAGGAAGAAGCGAAGGTGTTTCTCGTCGCGCTGGGCGTGTTTTTCCCGATCTATGTGAACACGTTTCATGGGATCCGCTCGGTCGACGCCAATCTGATCGAAATGGCGCGCAGCTACGGCGTGAAGGGTTTCGCGCTGTATCGCCATGTGATTCTGCCGGGCGCGCTCCCGTCGATTCTGGTCGGTGTGCGCTTCGCATTCGGCCTGATGTGGGTCACGCTGATCGTCGCGGAAACGATCTCCGCACAGTCGGGCATCGGCTACATGACGATGAACGCGCGCGAGTTTCTGCAAACCGACGTCGTGGTGGTCGGCATTCTGCTGTACGCAGGTCTTGGCAAACTCGCCGACATGCTGGCACGAGCCCTCGAACGCGTGTCGCTGCGCTGGCATCCGGCCTATCAGCGGGGAGCGAAATCATGAGCGCAACGACCTTGTCGACGTCGTTCGGCGGTGTTGCGGGCCGCGATCTCGAAGCCGAAATGGCCCAGCCGCGCAACGTGGATCACGACGCGAACGAAGTGGCCGAGCTCGACTACGCGCGCGGCGCGCCGCTCGCGCGCGACGCGACGTGCGGGCCGGCTGACTATTCGGTGCAACTGCGTGGCGTCGGCAAGCAGTATGGCGAGCGCACGGTGCTATCCGGTTTCGATCTGTCGATCGAGCGCGGCAGTTTCGTCGCGATCGTCGGACGCAGCGGCTGCGGAAAATCGACGTTGCTGCGGCTCGTCGCCGGTCTGGAGAAGGCGACGTCCGGCGTGCTCGAAAAGCGTGCCGAAGACGGCCGGCCGCTCGACACGCGCATCATGTTTCAGGACGCGCGCCTGCTGCCGTGGAAAAGTGTGCTGCAAAACGTGATGCTCGGCCTTGGCCGCGGCGCACGCGAAGACGCGCGCGCAGTGCTCGCCGAAGTCGGGCTGCTCGAACGGGCCAACGACTGGCCCGCGCAGCTCTCAGGCGGCCAGCGTCAGCGCGTGGCGCTGGCGCGAGCGCTCGTGCATCGACCGCAATTGCTGCTGCTCGATGAACCGCTCGGCGCACTCGACGCGCTCACGCGAATCGAAATGCACGCGCTGATCGAGCGCCTGTGGCGCGAGCATCGATTCACCGCGCTGCTCGTTACGCACGACGTGCACGAAGCCGTCGCGCTAGGAGACCGCATTCTGCTGATCGAAGCGGGCCGTATTGCGCTCGATCAGCCGGTGCCGCTTGCGCGGCCACGGGCGCGGGCGTCGGCGGGATTCGCGGCGCTCGAGGAACACGTGCTGCAGCGAGTTCTGAAGAACGCGCCGAACGACGACGCGCTGTCGCGCCGTCCGTACGACGAGCATGAAAAAGGCCGCACCCGGCGGCCGACAGACGTCCGCTGGGCCGTCTGACTGTCCTTTGACTGAATTTTTTCAATCGCTTCTGGAGCCACCCGCTATGAGCATTTCCGCCATCAACGTTCGCAATCAGTTCAGAGGCAAGATCAAGGAAATTATCCGTGGATCGGTCGTATCCGAGGTGGACGTGGATACGCCGTTCGGCGTCGTGACCTCGGTGATCACCACCCGCTCGGTAGACGAGCTCGACCTGAAAGTCGGCTCGGAAGTCGTCGCACTGGTGAAATCGACGGAGGTCTCGATCGCGCGGCTGTGAGCTGCGTACGCGCGGCGGCTGCTATTTCGCATTGGCGCCGCTTGCGGGCGGCTCATGCGTCATCCTGTCGTTGGTCGGCTTGCCTGGGCGCTTGATCGGCATGTTGTCGGGATTGCTCGAACCGGTCGATCCCGAAGCCGCTTCGGGCGATTTGACCATCGGCGAGCTGTTTGGCGGGGCGGCTTGCGCCTGCAGCGTCTTCGGCGACGGCTGGGCGGGTGACGCGCTCTGCGCGAACGCCGTCGCGCTGCTTGCGCCGAGGATCGCGAGCACCGCGCCTGCTGCCCGGGTGGCCCGGATGGCGGGGTGTGTGCGCGTTGGCGTGGGCTTCTGTCCGGGCTGGTGACTGAGTCGGTCACCGGGTTGATGACTGCATTGCTGCCTCGTCTGTTTCATCTCGTCCTCCTCCTTTGCGCTTCGCGTGCGGTGATCCGCCGCTCACACAGTGCCGGTTTCGCTCGCTAGATGGAAATCGTCGTTCACGTATTCGTCTGATAGACCTCATGTGAGCGTAAAGATTCGCGGCGATTCAAGTTGGCTCGTCAGACATGCGACACGTTCGCCTCTGCGGCGGATCTGCGTCCGCCCGCGAAAGTTGCTAGCATGATCTGTCAGTCCGACGGAGGCCGCCATGTCACCCACACTGAGTCCCGAAGCGGTTGAAGCGCTGCGGCGTTTGAACGACGTCGGTATCGGCCGGCCAGCACCCACGTTCGCTCCGTCCGTGACCGCGGAACTGCTCGCAAGCGGCTTTGCCACGGAGGCGGGCGGCGACGTGGAGATCACTGGCGACGGGCGGCAATTCCTGTCGGCCGATAGCGACTGAGCGTGGGCTAAACGAGCACCTTTGCGCCGAAGTGGACTGCGCATCGCGTAAGGTCATCGACCGCAAGACTTGCGGCGTCGCCACCCGTTCGTCGTAAGTGAAACCTCTGGACGCTCGGGTGAGCTGACTGCCCGACCAGGACAGCCGCTGCCGTGGGGGAGAGTAGTGGGAACGGTCGACCGCTTCACCAACCAGAACCGTTTTTGCGAAGCGCCAACGCACGGAAGCGGCAGCGAGTGAGGTGAACTACGCAAGGTGAAGGCGCGTAAACGGCACCGGGCGCCGGCATCCGGAGTGGATGGCGGCGCCCGGTGTGTCCGCTGTCCGTGGCGACAGCGGTATCAGCAGCAAAGCTTAGTTGCCGAAGAAAACCGATTGCGGACCCGTAGCAGCTTCACGCTTGCCCGATTCCGACGACACATTGTGCACGCCACCGTAAGCGTAGCCTTGGGCGTTCGCACGTTCAGCTGCGACGGTCTGAGCGTTCTGGCCTTGTTGCGAAGCCGGTGCGCCCGTCGACGGACGGTAGAACGGTGCCGGGCCGTAGCCGCTGGCAAAAGCGGGAGCAGCGATCGAGGCGGACACAGCAACCAGCAAAGCGGCGATGAGCTTGGTCTTCATGGTAGGACTCCAGATAACGTTTCGACTTCATTTCAGGATGGCGTTGCATGAGCCGGGGAAGGTGTGTCTGCAACGTCGATGAAGGCAGTGTATACCCCTACTATCGAAAATTTGTGCCGATAATCTGAAATTACTATTCTTGAATCTGAAATAATCCGTCAGAGCATTGCAGCGCAAGGCCACCCGACGGTCCGACCCTAATGAGCTAACTGGAAAATGGGGAAAAGCCCCGGATCGCAGGGTGGTTTTTTTCGGGCAGCGGTCTCAAAAGGGGACGTTATCTGCGGACCGCCAGGCCATCTCGTCGCTTGCGGTAAAATCTCGTTTTGATTCAACGCCGTCCGACCGCTCCCATGTCCTTTTCTCACCTCCCCAGTCCGCGCCGTGTTTCAGTGGCGCCCATGATGGACTGGACCGACCGTCACTGCCGCTCGCTGCATCGGATCATTTCACGCCATACGTGGCTGTATACGGAAATGGTCACGACAGGTGCGCTGCTCCACGGTGACGTACCGCGTCATCTGGCATTCGCGCCGGAAGAGGCGCCGGTGGCGCTGCAACTCGGCGGCAGCGAACCCGCTGACCTGGCGAAGTCGGCGAGGCTTGGAGAGCAGTGGGGCTACGACGAAATCAATCTGAACTGCGGTTGCCCGTCTGAGCGCGTGCAGCGCGGCGCTTTCGGTGCGTGTTTGATGAACGAGCCGCAACTCGTCGCCGACTGTGTGAAGGCCATGCGCGATGCGGTGTCTGTTCCGGTCACGGTCAAGCATCGGATCGGCGTGGATGCCGTCGAGGACTACAGCTTCGTGCGGGACTTCGTCGGTACGGTCGCCGAGGCGGGCTGCAACGTGTTCATCGTGCATGCGCGCAATGCGATTCTCAAAGGTTTGAGCCCAAAGGAAAACCGCGAAATCCCCCCGCTCAAATACGACTACGCCTATCAGTTGAAGCGCGATTTTCCGCAGCTGGAAGTGATCATCAATGGCGGTATCAAAACGCTCGATGAGGTTCAAACACATCTTCAGCACGTCGACGGGGTGATGCTTGGACGTGAGGCTTATCACAACCCCTATGTGCTCGCCGACGTGGATGCGCGCTTCTACGGTTCATCGGAAGCAGCACTTACACGTGAACAGGTTGAAGCCCGGCTGATCGAATACTGCGCGGCTGAGATGGCGCGCGGCACCTATCTCGGCGCTATTACACGCCATGCGCTGGGCCTGTATCGCGGCGAGTCGGGCGCGCGTGGCTGGCGTCGCGTGTTGTCCGATAGCAAACGGCTTGCTTCGCGCGACCTCGCGATCTTCGACGAAGCAAGACAGCATCTGCGCGAGCCTGCTGAGATTTATGAATAAAGGACTAGGCAAAGCTGATTCTTGTTCGTATAATCTCGTTTCTTCGTCGGGTAGTCATGTATTTTAGACGAACCGAGCAGATCTCAGTGGTGGCTGTAGCTCAGTTGGTAGAGTCCAGGATTGTGATTCCTGTTGTCGTGGGTTCGAGCCCCATCAGCCACCCCAAAGAATTAGGCAGTAAGTCGTTTTGCAAAAGGCGTTGTGAGAAATCACAACGCCTTTTTTGTCTTTGCAGCGGCGTATTCAATATTTTGCGGTTCGGCTTTCGCGCTGTCGACGCATCTCGTGCATGAGTCGAGGCGCGACGCAGATGCACTGACGCGGCGACGTCAATAGCCAGCCCACACCGCTCACCGTCCGTGTCCTCCATGGCTGCCGCCGCCGCTGCTCCACGAGCTGCCGCCGCCGGAACCATAACCGCCATAGCCGCCACCGCCACCGCCGCCGTGCCACCCACCGCTGCCGCCGTTGCCGTGCCATCCTCCGTGGCCGCCGTGCCCGTCACCATGCCAGCCATGCCATCCGCCGCCGTGGTAGTAGCAGCATGAGCCGCCCCAGCCGCCGTAGATGCCAACCGAGCCATACACTGGCGCGTACGGTGGCC
This sequence comes from Paraburkholderia sp. PREW-6R, assembly GCF_039621805.1. Taxonomy (NCBI): domain Bacteria; kingdom Pseudomonadati; phylum Pseudomonadota; class Betaproteobacteria; order Burkholderiales; family Burkholderiaceae; genus Paraburkholderia; species Paraburkholderia sp. PREW-6R. Next base: position 1,409,801 of record NZ_CP155073.1, read on the forward strand.
CATACGCATAACCATAGCCGGGGTAATAAGGTTGCGCGTAGCCGTAGTCATATCCGGGCGCGACTGCGCAGCCAGCGAGACTTGCAACCAACCCCAACAGCACGATCGAACCTGTGAGCCTGTTCACGATTTTCTCCCGGATGTAAATGTGAGAGGCCGCGTCTGGCGGTGAGTTCAGCCGCATTTGTGTCCGCACATTACGATGCTTGCGATTCACCGCGTTACGCAAAGCAATGTGTTCAGGGTCGAAACCTTGCGCGCAAGCGCGGCGTTATTCCTCACACTTCATTACCGGGCACCCGCCCTGTAACACTTCGTTAAATTTTCGCAACTCAACTGTAGGGCACGCCTGTTAATTTCCCCTCAGACAAGACGTACCTCTCAGCGCATCGTCACTACGTTTTCAACTCGACCGCTCACCACACAGGATCGCGCGACGCGCATCCGCATCAACTGGCGTTAATGAAGCACGATCCCCAGCCGGCTAGCGCGTCTGCGTGGCGCGTTAAAGGCGAGTTGCACGCCGCGCGCGGCGAACTCGACGTCGCATTGCATTGCTTCAACGCAGCCTGCGCGCTCGATCCGAACGACGCGTCGATCCGCGAGCGCATGGGCGCCACCTGTGCCGCGCTCGGCCGGTTTCCACAAGCGGTGCAGAGTTATCAGGCGGCCGTGGCGCTCGATCCGGACAATGCGGATCTGCGTCATGGTCTCGGCTGGTCGCTCGAACAGATGCATCGGCTGGAGGAGGCGGCAGATGCCTATCGCCACGCCATCCGTCTGAATCCGCTCGCCGATGGTTCGCACAATAATCTCGGTAACTGCCTGCAGGCGCTCGGTCGCTTCGAGGCAGCCCATCAGTCGTATCGCCGTGCCATCGATGCCGCGCCGCAAGTCCCGCTGTATTACCGCAATCTGGTGCAGACCCAGCGTCTTTCCGTCGACGATCCTGTGTTCGCCGCACTGGAGCGCCTCGTCGCCAGAGCCGCGTCGCTCACGCCCGCGAATCAGGCCGAGCTGCATTTCGCTTATGGCCAGGCGCTATGCGACACGGGCAGCAACGACGCCTCGTTCGATCACTTTCTGATCGCCAACGCGCTGCACCGCGCGAGCATCCGTTACAACGAAGCCGACACGCTCGGGCTCTTCACGCGTCTGTCGGCACGCTTCCCGGCCGGGTTGCTGGCAGAGAAGACCGGGCTCGGCGACCCGTCGTCGGCACCGATCTTTATCGTTGGAATGCCGCGCTCCGGCTCGACGCTGATCGAGCAGATTCTCGCGAGCCACCCGCGGGTGTTCGGTGGCGGCGAGCGCACCGAACTGAGCGAGGCGCTTGTCGCCAGCATTCGCCGCGACGAGAACGATCCGTTGCGGATCGACGTGGAAGCCATGCATCGCGTCGGCGCAGCGCAACTCGGCGCGCTGGGCGCCGACTATCTGCGCCGCATGCGCGACGCGGTGCCTGAACTTCAGCCCCAGCAGTCGCATGACACGGACGCGGCGAGCCGGGGTGACCGGGCCGCAGAAGGCGGTCAGTCGCAGCTGCTACGTTTCACTGACAAATACCCGTTCAATTTCATCAATATCGGTCTGATTCATCTGGCGCTGCCGAACGCCCGCTTCATTCACAGCCGCCGCTCGCCGTTGCAAACGTGTCTGTCGATTTTCGCGCGGCTCTTTCATGACGTGCCGTTCGGCTACGATCTCGGTGAACTGGGCCGCTACTATCGGGCGTATGACGCGCTGATGGCCCACTGGCAACGCGTACTTCCCGAGGGCGTGATGATCGAGGTGAACTATGAGGAACTGGTCGATGATTTCGAGGGCAATGTCCGCCGTCTGCTCGCGCATTGCGGGCTCGAATGGGACGAGCGCTGTCTCGCATTCCATCAGACTTCGCGCCGCGTGAGCACCGCAAGTTCCGCGCAGGTGCGTCGTCCGCTTTACAAGACATCGGTGCGGCGCTGGCAGCCGCGCGATGCACTGCTGCAACCGCTGATCGACGGGTTGGGCCCGCGTCTGGCTGCACGGGACCGCGTTGACCTCCGTGCGTCGACAGAACACGAGCATGAACACGCGCAGGCAACGACACCGCACGCCATGCAAGACATCGTCGCGGGGCAAAAATCGTGAGCGCGCGACGCGGCGCCGTGTTGTGGATGACGGGCCTGTCCGGCGCCGGCAAATCGACGCTCGCCAACGCACTCGAGCAGCGGCTGGCAGAAGCAGGGCGCCCGTGCGTCGTGCTGGACGGCGACGTGTTGCGTCAGGGCCTGAATGCCGACCTCGGTTTTTCGGCCGAAGACCGAACCGAAAACCTGCGCCGCATCGCGCACGTTGCGGCGCTTTTCATGCAGCAGGGCTTCATCGTCGTTGCGGCGGTGATCTCGCCCGAACACCGGCATCGTCGTGCGGCGCGCGAGATCGTCGGCGAAGGTTTTATCGAAGCGTTCATCAATGCGCCGCTCGCAGTGTGTGAAGCGCGCGACGTAAAGGGTCTCTACGCCCGCGCGCGACGCGGCGAGATCGCGGACTTCACCGGCGTGTCCCGTCCGTTCGAGGCGCCGCATGCGTGCGACGTCGAAATCCCGTCGGACCGCATGCCGGTGGACGAAGCCGTCGACCGTCTGCTTGCGCGGCTGGCAGCGATCGGATGTGTCACGACCTAGCGCGAGGATGACGCATCGATTGCCGTCGCGGGGCGCCCAACGTGTCGGCCCGCTCAACGCTTGCGCAAAGGCTCGATCAGCGATTTAAGACCGTTGTGGTCGATCTCATGCATCAGCGCGAGCAGCCGGCCGATCTCGCCGGGCGGAAAGCCCTGGCTCGCGAACCAATTCAGATAATGGCCGGGCAGGTCGGCGATCAGGCGTCCTTTGTACTTGCCAAACGGCATCACACGTGTGACAAGCAGTTCGAGGTGTTCGGGATTCATCGCGTCAGGAGTGAAAGCTTGCGAAAGCGGCCGGCCAGAGTCCGGCCCGGCGCGAAAAGCCGAAGCGCAGACTGCGCGCGGCGCGCCCGGCGCATCTGCCGGAACTGCATTCTAGCCGCGCTGCAGGCGTTGCGTCGGCGTGGTAACGTCGGCGGTTTCCCGCTACACAACCAACAGGACAAGTTCGATGGAATATCGCAGACTCGGCGAATCGGATGTGACAGTCAGCCTGATCGGCCTGGGCACCATGACATGGGGCGAGCAGAACACTGAACAGGAAGCGCATGCCCAGATCGACACTGCGCTCGACCACGGTGTCAATCTGATCGACACGGCCGAAATGTATCCGGTGCCGCCGCGCGCCGAGACGCAAGGCTCGACCGAGCGCTACATCGGCACATGGCTCGCGCAGCATCGCAGCGCGCGCGAGAAGATCGTGCTGGCTACCAAGATCGCCGGTCCCGCGCGTCAGCCGCACAACCCGCGGCATATCCGGGGCGAGGGCAATCAGTTCGACCGCAAGAACCTGACCGAAGCACTGAACGGCAGCCTGAAACGTCTGCAAACGGATTACGTCGATCTGTATCAGTTGCACTGGCCGGATCGCAGCACGATGACGTTTGGCCGTCCCGCGTACCCGTGGGTCGACGACGCGTACACCGTGCCGATCGAGGAGACGCTTGCCGTGCTCGCCGAATTCGTGAAGGCGGGCAAGGTGCGTCACATCGGCGTATCGAACGAAACGCCGTGGGGCGTCGCGCAGTTTCTGCGTGCGGCGGAAAAGCTCGGCTTGCCGCGTATTGTGAGCATCCAGAACCCGTACAGTCTGCTCAACCGCACTTACGAAGTGGGCCTGTCGGAATACGCACATCGCGACAATATTGGACTGCTCGCGTACTCGCCGCTCGCATTCGGCTGGTTGTCGGGCAAGTACGAGGGCGGCGCGCGGCCGGCCGGCGCGCGTATCTCGCTCTTCGAGCGGTTTCAGCGCTACAGCAAACCGCATGCGGTTCAAGCCACGACGCGCTATGTGGAACTCGCGAAGCGGCACGGCCTGTCGCCCGCGCAGTTTGCACTTGCGTTCGTGAACAGCCGGCCTTTCGTCACCAGCAATCTGATCGGCGCGACGTCGCTCGATCAGTTGAAGGAAAACATCGCGAGTGCCGAGGTAAAACTCTCGCCCGAGGCGCTTGCCGAGATCGACGCGCTGCACGAATTGCAGCCGAATCCGGCGCCGTGATGCGGGCAGGCCGTGCGCGGACTTCAGCTTTTTGCCCGCTGTTGTCCGCACACGGCCGCTTTGCACGACGACGACTCGACGCATTCAGCGAATGGCGAGCTTCGCACGCACCGCATACAGCGCCACCAGACTCGCCACGGCGCAGAACATCAGATAGAAGCCCGGCGCGAGTGGGCTGCCCGATGCATCGATCAGCCAGGTGATCACGAACGGCGCAAAGCCGCCGAACACCGTTACGCCGACGTTGTAGCTCACGGCGAGGCCCGTTGCGCGCGTCTGCGTCGGAAAAATCTCGGACATCAACGCCGGCAACGCGCCAAAGTAGGTCGCCTTCAGCAAGCCGATCCAGATTAACGCGAGCAGCATTGTCGGGAATGACGGATGTGCGTTCATGTAGACAAACGCCGGATACACCGTCACGAGCAGCAGCACGGCAGCTGCTGCCATGATCCGGATGCGCCCCATGCTGTCCGACAGATGACCGGCGAACGGCGTGAGGACCGTGAGCACGACACCGGTGGCAAGCGTTGCCGCGAAGCCGCTGGAAGCGGGCAGATGCAGCTGCTTGATTGCGTAGGTCGGCATGTACAGGATCATGTAGTTGGCCGCCGTCGAGATGATCAGTGAACCGACCGCGAGCAGCATCCGCAGTTTCTGCGTGACGAACAGCTCACGCAGCGGCGCGCGCGCTTTCGGCTCCGCGTTGAACTCGGCGCCTTCGTCGACATAACGGCGGATGTAAAAACCCACCGGGCCGATCGCCAGTCCAAACAGGAACGGCACGCGCCAGCCCCAGGATTGAAGTTGCGCGGCGCTGAGCTGGCTCGTCAGCAACGCGCCAAAGCCCGAGGCGAGCAGCGTGGCGAGACCCTGACTCGCGAACTGCCAGCTGCCCATGAAGCCGCGCCGCTCGGGTGCATGCTCGACCAGGAACGCCGTCGACGCCCCGAACTCGCCGCCCGCCGAGAAACCCTGCACGAGTCGCGAAAGCATGATGCCCGCGGGCGCCCACAAGCCGATCGCCGCATACGGCGGCATCACGGCGATGGTCAAGGTGCCGACCATCATCAGCGTAATCGACAGCAACAGCGACGCCTTGCGTCCGGCGCGGTCCGCGAGGGAGCCGAGCACGAGTCCGCCGAGCGGCCGGATCAGATACGAAATGCCGAAGGTGCCGAGCGTGAGCATCAGCGAGATGGCCTCGGTCCGCGCCGGAAAAAACAGTTTCGCGATGGTCACTGCGAAGAAGCCATAGACGACGAGGTCGAACCATTCGAGCGCATTGCCGATCGATGCCGCGAGAATGATGCGATGGACCTTCGCGGCGGACGGCCGCGCGGCGCTGGCTTGCAAGGTGGACGTGCTCATCGTTGAACGTACCTCGTGGTGGAGCGTGTCGGAACCGGTTCGTTCCGGTTCGTCGTGGAGCCGCAGAGTCGGCGCGTGATGTCAGTCCACTCGAGCGCCGGCCCCGGCGTGTGACGAGCTTGCGCGCGGCGTGCTATCGCGCGGCGTGCTATCGCGCCGCGAGCGTTCGCCGAGATCCCAGAAAAGGCCGGCCATGATCTGCAATCCCTCGCGCACCACCGGCCCGAGCAGATGCTCGTTCGGCGCATGCTGCGAGCAGGCGGGGTAGGAATGCGGGACCCACAGGGTCGGCAGGCCCAAAGTGTCGGCGAACACTTCGTTGGGCAGCGTGCCGCCCAGATTCGGCAACACGGCGGTTTTCTTGCCGGTCGTTTCTTCGAGCGATGCAATCGCCCATGTCACCCACGGATCGTCCGGGTTCAGGCGGGTAGCGGGCGCGCCGCGCTCGACATCAATCTCGACGAGCGGGAAGCCGTGCGCATCCAGATGCGTGCGCAGGTGTTGCGCGAGGTTTTGCCAATCGGTGCCGACGACGAAGCGCAACTGGCAGACCGCGAACGCCGACGACGGAATGGCATTGACCGGGTTCTCCGGATTGCCTGCCTTCATCGCAAGGATTTCGAAGCTGTTCCAGCCAAACACGCGTTCGGGTGCGCTCAGGCCGGGCTCGCCCCACTGGTCGTCGACGGCGGGGTCGCCCGGTCCGCCGCCTACGCTGATGTCGGCGAGCGCGTGGCGCACGGCTTCAGGAATCGGTGGAGGACGTAAGCCGTCGACGGCGATCACGCCGCGCGCGTCGACGAGACTGGCGAGTGCGTTGGCCAGTACGGTCGCCGGATTGCGCAGCAGGCCGCCCCAGTTGCCGGAATGATGGGCGCCTTCGCGCAGGTTCAGCGACAGCCTGAAATTCACCACGCCGCGCGAGCCCAGGAACAGGGTGGGACGGCGCGCGGCAAGGCGCGGTCCGTCTGAAGCGATCAATACGTCGGCACGGAGTTCTTCCTGGTGGGCGCGGCAGATTGCGTCGAGTCCGGGCGAGCCGGTTTCCTCGCCCATCTCGATCAGCAGTTTGGCATTGAAGCCGAGGCGGCCGCCGCGGGCGTCCAGTACGCTACCGAGTGCCGCCAGGTTGATGCTGTGCTGGCCTTTGTTGTCGGCGGTGCCGCGGCCGTACCAGCGCTCGCCTTCGACCGTGACGGCCCACGGCGTTAGCGGCGCGCGCCACTGGCTGTCGTAGCCGCGCACCACGTCGCCATGGCCATAGATCAGCACGGTTGGCAGATCGTCGCGTTCGTGACGGCTCGCCAGCAGAAACGGACCGAAACCCGCCACGGGGTTGTCGGCGATGCGCGTGGCGAAACCCAACCGTTCGGCTTCCGGCGTGATCTCGTCGGTCAGGTACGACCGCAGCAGCGCGGCGCGGTCGCTTTCCTGGCTTTCGGTGCGAAAACCGACGCGCCGGTTCAGCGTCTTCAGAAACTCGCCGGTTTCGAAATGGTGTGTCGCGTGTTCGATTGCCTGATCGCGGCTCATGGGTGTCTCCAGTGCGGGATGCGAAGGGCGGCGCGCGTCGTGCTCGCCAGTCCGGGCGATCCGCTGCCCGTGCGGAAAAGTCTGGAAACGGCTCGCGGCCTGTAGCTTCGAATCGATTCTAGAAGGCCGTATTTTTTGTCACAATGATCGTGTTTCGATGCTTGCGTTGCTGAAAAGGCAAAGCTGCGAGGCTCGAGTCGCGTGGAGTCAGGAGTGTGACCTGCGCGGGCCGAAACTTTCTCACGCATCAGTTAGCTCGACGTTGGATGCTTCCGGTGTGAAGGCGTCAGGGCTTCAGAGAGGCACTCATGGCACTGTCCCTTCACGGTCTTGCATTGCGCTATTTCGTCGAAGTCGCGCGCACCGGTTCACTGAGCGACGCATCCGCGCGGCTGCACGTCGCCGTGTCCGCAATCAGCCGGCAGGTGGCGAGGCTCGAAAGCGAGCTCGGGGTTGCGCTTTTCGAGCGACGCCCGCGCGGCATGGCGCTCTCCGAAGCCGGCGAACGGCTGCTTTCGTACGCGCAGCGCAGCCTGCTCGAAGCGGAGCATGTGATGCAGGAAATCGGCGGCCTGGAAACGCTGCACGGCAGCACGATCAAGGTGGTGAGTTCCGAGGGATTCGCCGCGGACTTCCTGCCGCGCGCGATGGCCGACTTTCGCGGCCAGTATCCAGGCATCCACTTCACGCTCTCGGTCATGTCGCCCGGCGACGCAACGCGCCGCGTACGCGACGGCGACGCGGATCTCGCGCTGACCTTCAGCCTCGCGCCGGAAAAAGGCGTGCGGGTCGAGCACACCGGGCGCGCGCCGGTGATGGCGCTCCTGCGCGCCGACCATCCGCTTGCCACGCGCGCGAAGGTGTCGCTCGCGGACCTGCAGCGCTATCCGCTCGTGCTGCCCGAACCGGGCACGACGATCCGGCAGTTGATCGACATCACGTGTGCGCTCGAGGGCGTGCTGCTCGAACCCGACCTGACCTGCAACAACAGTGGCGCCATGTACCGATACGCGCAAAAGACCGGCGCCATCATGTTCACCGGCCTGCTGTCGGTACGCGACCGGTATGCCGACGACGGCTTCGTCGTGATGCCGCTGACGCACCCGCAGATGCGCCAGCGCAGTATCCAGGTGCAAACCATGGCGGGGCGTGAGCTGCCGCCGTCGGTCGTGGCGTTTCGCGATCATCTGATCCGCGAGATGGGCGGCGTGAAATCGAAAGCGACCGGAAGGACAACTGCGGTTCAGCGTGCGGGCCTCGCGCGCGCCGCGGACGGCAGGGGAGCCAATGGAAGCGACGCCGTCACTTCGGCACGTAAGCGAAAGGGCGCGGCCGTTTCGGAGCGGTAGCGGCGGGATCAATGTAACGACGTACGCTGCCAGGCGCGGGCATTGCGTCGTGCATGGCCAGCGCTGCGGTTAGTGCACGCGCAAACGTTTAGCAGGATTCACTCGACGCGACATGCAGTGCGCCGGTGCAAGGCAAGGGCCAAATCTCCCTGCCAGATCGGAAATCACGACCTACACTGTGGGGGTCGGGGCGGGCAGCGGAAAGTTGGAACACTTGCAGTGCGTGCTTAGCATGTTGCACTGCACACCGATGTTAGGATGCTGCCGAATATGGAGCACGGCATGCGGCCTTCATGAACCTCAATGAGGATGCGCTTGCCATCTACAACAGATCAAGAGAACTCAGGACATCGAATGGCGCAACAGAAAACCAACCCAAAACTCGAACAGGCGCTGACGCGCGGTGACCTTGCGATCCGGCAGGCGAATTCGGCGCGGGCGACCGCGTTATTGCGCGCGCTTGGCAAAATGATCGTGGAGGCGTCCGCCACGATTGGCGTCGAGGCGTTCACGCTGATCCCCGATGGAGACAAGATCTACGATCCGGCCGACGGTTTGTGGCCGCAGGAACTCCAGGTGTCGCTCGACGGTCCGGTCGAAGAGGCAGACCCGGACGAAGTGCGCACCGTGCGCCTGATTGCGGACGACCCCGGCACGGTGTTCCGGGTCGAGTGGCAACGTGCCGACGGCAAGATCGGGCGGCAGGATGGCGGCCCGTTTGCGACCGTGGCATTCATCTCCGACGTCGACATTCCGTGGACGGACGATGAGGATTAAGAAGGAAGCTGGCGTCAAGTGAGGCCACACGCGCGTGGCTCTGATTTCAGTTGATCCGCCTATGCATGGTCATCGAAAACCTGGTCGATGCCGTGCGTCGCGCTTAGCGCGTGTGGCTCATTTCATCATCCTGCGCCGGAACAGGATCGCTGACACGATGAAGCCGCCCACCGCGTAGAACATCAGCACGGCCACGTGCAACAGTGCGTGATTCACCGGGCGCGCGAGCATGGCCGGACGGATCAGATCGACCGCATGTGAAAGCGGCAACAGCTGCGTAGCCACGCGCGCAGCGGCCGGCAACTGGGAAACCGGGAAGAACACGCCGGAGAGCAACATCATCGGCGTCAGCACGAGCGTCTGGTAGAACATGAAAAAGTCATACGACGGCGCGAGCGCCGTCACCACCATTGCCGCGCTCGAAAACGCGAGTCCGGTCAGCACGATCACTGGCAGCGCGAGCAGCATCGACGGAAAGTTCGCATAGCCGAGCGCGCCGGCCACGAGCATGATCGCCGCGCCCGAGAGCACCGACTTGCTGGCCGCCCACACCACCTCACCGAGCACGATGTCGCCGAGCGCGAGCGGCGTATGCATGATCGCTTCCCATGTGCGTTGCACATGCATGCGCGAGAAGCCCGAATACATCGACTCGAAACTCGCCGACATCATCACGCTCGACGCCACGGTGCCGGCCGCGAGAAACGCGATGTACGACACGCCGTCGACATGTCCGACCATCAATCCGAGTCCGAAGCCCAGGCCGAACAGATAGATCATCGGGTCGGCCAGATTGCCGAACATCGACGCGATGGCGAGTTTTCTCCACACGAGATAGTTGCGACGCCATACCGCGATCCAGTTGACTGCGTTCGCCGGCAACGCGGCGAAGGGCGTTTGCGCGGACGGCGCGTGGCTGGGTGCGGTGTCTGCGGTGCAGTCGGGCGATGGTTCGGGTGCGCTGTTCCGTGTGCTTTCGCGCCTGTCGTATGAGCGTGCGTCCATGCGGGTCTCGGTGTTGGCGTATCAATCCTGCATTTCACGGCCTGTGAGCCGCAGAAATACATCTTCAAGGTTTGCCGGGCGGTGCAGGTAGCGCAGATCGGTACGCCGCTTCAGACGTGCGTGCACAGGCTGCGCATCGTTCACATAGCAGAAGAGCGTTTCTCCGCTGATTTCGGTTCGTTCGACCAGCGGTGCCAGCTCGTCGCGCAGCGCGAGCGGATCAGGACCGAAAATCTCAATCACATCGCAACCGATTTCGGACGCGATCAGCTCGCCCGGCGCGCCTTCCGCGATCTTGCGACCTTCTTCGATCACACATAGACGATGACACAGGCGTTCGGCTTCTTCCATGAAATGCGTGGTGAGCAAAATGGTCTTGCCGCGTGCGAGCAGCGAGCGCAGGCGCTCCCAGATCAGATGCCGTGCCTGCGGATCGAGCCCGGTGGTCGGCTCGTCCATAATCAGCACGTCCGGATCGTTGACGAGTGCGCGGGCAAGCGTGAGGCGCCGTTTCATGCCGCCCGAGAGTTCGCTGACGCGCGCGTCAGCCTTGGACTCGAGCCGCGCGAATTCGAGCAAGGGCGGCACCCTGTCCCGGCACTGCGCGGCGGACAGTCCGAAATAGCGGCCAAACACGAGCAGGTTCTCGCGCACCGTAAAGTCGGGGTCGAGATTATCGAATTGAGGGACGACGCCGACGCGCGTTCGGGCGAGCCGTGCGCGGTCCGGAATCGGTTCGCCGCACAGGCGGATCGCGCCGGCGTCGGGCGCGGCGATACCCAGCAGCATGCGCAGGGTCGTGGTCTTGCCGGCGCCGTTCGGGCCAAGCAGCCCGAAACATTCGCCGGCATCGACGTGGAACGACAGACCGTCTACGACCGTTTTGTCGCCGTAGCGCTTTCTGACGTTCTGAAACTGGATGGCAACTTCGGACATGGAACGAAAGTCTCCTGGGCTGACCGGGGTAAGCGTCGGTGCGCTTCGTCCAGTCGTCTGCGTGATGGTTGCTGAAGATGCAGATGCAGATGCAACTGTAAAGCGGTTCGCACCACGGCGGCGCCAGGGTTGCGTAGCGTGGCGTGCCGGCCGTCGCGCAGCGCCGCAAACCGCCGAGCGCGGGTGCTTCACCCTGCGCGGTAAGGAGGGCTGGCGGGCCGGCCGCCAGCGTGGGAAAAAGTCCGCGGGCCGGGCCGCATGTGTCTGGCGTCTGGCGGCGCACACCTGGCGTTTTCCATCCCTTGCAAGCTGAATTGCGGCGCACCATGATTGATTGACAACGCGCGCTTTGCGCGAAGGGAGAAAATCATGGCGAGCTACCAAAAAATCCTGCTGTGCTACGACGGCTCGCGCGAGGGCCGCAAGGCGTTACGCTGCGGCGCGGACTTGGCCTTGGACCTCAAAGCGGAGACGCATTTACTGTCTGTCGTCGATATGCGTTCGAGCATTGCGCAAAGCGCGGGCCTGCTGACCGACGTCGCCTGCGGCAGCTTCGAGAAAACCGCGCGCGATATTCTTCAGGAGGGCGTGGACTGGCTGACCGAGCGAGGGGTGACCGCGCAGGGCCACTTCGCATTCGGCCACCCGATCGACGAAATCGCAAATCTTGCGAACGAGTTGCATGTCGACCTCGTAGTGGTTGGCCACCGTTGCCGTACCGGCTTATCGCGATGGTGGATGGGCGCGGGGAACACGCCGCTGCTCGACCGTATATCGTGCAGCATTCTGGTGGCGTGCTCTTCGGCACAGGAGCAACAGCAGGCGGCGGCCTGACGGCTGGATTGCACTGCTGCCTACGGCGCGCTCCGGAAGCTCCAGAGCGCGCGGATTTCAAAGACTTATTCGTTCAGGTTGACTGCCGCCAGTTTCCACGTGAACAGGCCTTCGCGCTGGAAGATCGCCGAATAACGCGCGTCGCCCGCGCCGTGCTGGTAGGTGACCACAAATTCATTGATGCCCCGATAGCCAGCCGTGGTTTGCGGCGGCTGCGGCGGCGTGTTGCTGTTGGCGGCTGGATTGTCGGCCATGTTGTTGCCCGCGCCATTGCCAATGCCATTGTTCGCCGCGCCGTTGCTTGAATTGTTGCCTGCAGCGGGGCCGGCTGGCGTCACCGGCGTCGCCGCCTGCGGATTGTCGGCCGGCGACGACGATAACGGCGGCGCCTGCGGCCGCTCGCCAGGGTTGCCACGCGGCGGCATCCCATTGAGCAACGCGGCGACGCCATCCGGTGTGGCGTAGGCGTCCACCAGCGGACCGACCAGCGCTACGCCGATCATCGCGCCAATCGCAGCCAACGGATTGCCATTGCTCTGCGCGTCGAGCCGCCGGGTCAAAAGTGCGGTCACCTGCTGCTTGAGGCTGTCGCGCAAGGCCGGAAAATCGACGTACTGGTTCACGGTTGCCGCGTCGCGAGCGTCCGCAGCGCGTTTGAGGTTATTCAACGCAATATACGGCGACGCATAACCCAGCCCTAACGCCGCGATCACCACGACCGCAACCAGCGCGGCCATAAGCGCGCGCTTTGTGCCACGCCTCGTGCCAGGACTCGTGCTTGTTGGAACTGTCATCGAATGACACTCTCCGTGAGGTGGGATCTAACGTGGACCTCGACCACGCCAAAACGATCCCTTACCTACCAGTCCCGGTTCGTTGATTGCCGCCGTGCTCAGGATTCGAACACCGCGCCGTGCACGTTGGCTTCGTCTGCGATGCAGCGGTCGATCATCCGGCATACCGCGTCCATCGTGCCGACCATGATGAGCCGCGACGGCCCGTGATAGACCCGAACCGGCGCCCGGCGCGTGGGCTCGGCCGTGTTCAGGCCGGAGTTCAACGATACCCGGGCAAAGGCCGGCAGCGCGGACGGCAGCATGGGCATCGCGACGTCAGGCTGATCGAACAGCGAAGGCGTGCTCACGTTGGATGCGCCAGTCAACGAGCAGGGCACGAGCTTGCGCAGATGGCGCAGGCGACCAAACTGGCGAAAGGGCAGCAGGCGGGCAAGACGTTCCATGAGACTCTCCAGGCAATTCAACGTTGAGGCAACTGTGTTCGGCGAAGCCGAGCACCAGGCAGGGCAGCGAGCGGCAGGCTAGCGGCGCCGGGCAAACGGGATTCGATCAGTAATGAAGCAGGCGACAATGACGGGAAAAGGGTGACGATTGCCAGCCGACGACCGATCCATAACCAACCATCGCAAACTCGCGGTCGGCACCACCAGCAAGCCGCAAAAGCCGCTGCTTTAAAACTCGCCAGGCCGGATCAGACCGACGGCGATCCCTTCGAGCGCAAACTCCGCGCTGCCGGTTTCGACGAAGATATTCTCGTAATCAGGGTTCTCGGCAATCAGTTCCAGCCCGTTGGGCCGGCGCTTCAGGCGTTTGACGGTCACGTCGTCGCCGAGACGGGCAATGATGATCTGGCCGTCTTTCGCCTCGCTCTTCTTCTGGACGGCAAGCAGGTCGCCGTCGAAAATTCCCGCGTCACGCATGGACAGGCCGCGCACCTTCAACAGGTAATCGGGCTTGCTCGAAAACAGCGCCGGGTCACACGCGTAGTGCTGAGAGATATGTTCCTGTGCAAGGATCGGACTGCCCGCCGCGACACGGCCGATGAGTGGCAACGACAGTTGCATGATGCTGGCATGCGGCAACGTGAACTGATGCGGTGCCTCCTCCGGCGTGGACAGCAGGCGGATGCCGCGCGACGCCCCCGCGGCGAGTTCGATCACGCCCTTGCGCGCAAGCGCTCTCAAATGCTCCTCTGCGGAGTTCGCCGAGCTGAACCCAAGTTCGGCGGCGATTTCCGCGCGGGTGGGCGGAAAGCCGGTGCGTTCAATTGCCCGGCGGATCAGATCGAAAACCTGCTGCTGTCGTGCGGTAAGTTTGGTCATGGCGCCACTGTATGGATGAACAGGTGACTGTATTTTTATACAGTATCCGGCGCATTTCAAGCTTTACTTTAAGTTCCTGTCTGCGAGCGACGCAGCAGCGCCGTCCACGGGCGCTCCAGCGGCGGCTTTGATGCATGAACGCCGGCGGCCGCCGTCGTTACCACTTTTCCGTATTAAAACATGAAGAAACATTATTTTTAATGATGTAAGCCGTTCGATAGACTGCTCTGCGGGTCGCTTCTCCAGACAGGTGAGGGCGACACAAAAACACATCACACGCAGCTTCAGCACATCGCAACGCGGAGAAAGTTGGCATGAACCATCAAGGCACGGGGCTGAAAGGCAGAACAGGAAAACTGATCGCGGCGCTCGCATTCTGCGCCGCGGGTGCGGTCGCGGCACTGGGCGCGGCCACCCAGGCGCAGGCGGCGGATACCACGTTGCTGAACGTGTCCTACGATCCGACACGGGAGTTGTATCAGGACGAAAACGCGGCTTTTGGTAAAGCGTGGAAAGCCAGAACGGGCGAGACGATCACGTTCAAACAGTCACATGGCGGTTCTGGCGCGCAGGCTCGCTCGGTGCTCGACGGTTTGCAGGCCGACGTGGTGACGCTGGCGCTTGCCTACGACATCGACGCGCTCGCCAGCAAGGGTCTCATCGACAAGGGCTGGCAGAAGCGTCTGCCGGACAACGCGTCGCCGTACACGTCGACGATCGTGTTTCTGGTGCGCAAGGGCAACCCCAGGCACATCAAGGACTGGGATGACCTCGTCAAACCGGGCGTGTCGATCGTCACACCGAATCCGAAGACTTCGGGCGGCGCGCGCTGGAACTATCTGGCTGCGTGGGTGTACGCCGAACATCAGCCGGGCGGCAACGACCAGAAGGCGAGGGAGTTCGTGGGCAAGCTTTACAAGAACGCCGGCGTGCTGGATTCGGGCGCGCGCGGCGCGACCACCAGCTTCGTGCAGCGCGGCATCGGCGACGTGCTGATCGCGTGGGAAAACGAGGCGTTTCTGTCGCAGAAGGAGTTCGGCGCGGACAAGTTCGAGATCGTAGTGCCGTCGGTGAGCATTCTGGCCGAGCCGCCGGTGGCGGTGGTGGACAAGGTGGTCGACCGGCACGGCACGCGCAAGGTTGCCGAGGCCTATCTGAACTTCCTCTATAGCGAGGAAGGCCAGGAGATCGCCGCGAAAAACTTCTATCGTCCGCGTTCGACCAAAGTGCCGGCCGAGCTGACTGCCAGGTTTCCAAAGCTGAAGCTCTATACGGTCGACGATTCGTTCGGCGGATGGACCAACGCGCAGAAAACGCACTTTGCCGACGGCGGCGTGTTCGATTCGATCTACCAGCCGCAGTGACGCCATGACGGAACTGCGCCGCAGCCGGCGCCGACCGACGCGTCGAGCGTCACACCGGAGCGCGCCCTTGGGCGCGCTTCTGGCCGCTTGGGGCCGGTGGCCGCAACAGGCTGGCATTAACCTGAAAGAGTACCCAGCATGACCACGTTGACCTTCCGAAAACCGAGCGCGTTGCCCGGTTTTGGCCTGACGCTCGGCATCACGGTGGCTTACCTGAGCCTCGTGGTGCTGATTCCGCTTGCGGCGACTTTTCTGAAAACCGCCACCCTCGACTGGGCGCAGTTCGTCCGAGCCGTCAGCTCGCCGCGCGTGCTGGCGTCCTACCGGCTCACGTTTTTCTCGGCGCTGGGCGGCGCGCTGATCAATGCGGTGTTCGGCTTTCTGGTCGCATGGGTGCTGGTGCGCTATACGTTTCCGTTCAAGCGGATTGTCGACGCGGTGGTCGATCTGCCGTTCGCGTTGCCCACGTCCGTGGCCGGCATTTCGCTCGCAGCCGTGTACGCCGGCAACGGCTGGATCGGTCAGTATCTGCAACCGCTCGGCATCAAAATCGCATTCACGCCGGCCGGTGTGCTGGTCGCGCTGACGTTCATCGGTTTGCCGTTCGTCGTGCGCACGGTGCAGCCGGTGCTCGAGGAGTTCGAGCGTGAGCAGGAAGAGGCCGCGGCGTGCCTGGGCGCGTCGCGCTGGCTGACGTTTCGCCGGGTCGTGCTGCCCGCCGTCTTTCCGGCTTTGCTGACGGGCTTCGCGCTGGCATTTGCCCGTGCACTCGGCGAATACGGCTCGGTGATTTTCATCGCGGGCAACGTGCCGATGAAATCCGAAATCACGTCGCTGCTGATCATCACCAAGCTCGAACAGTACGACTACGCGGGTGCGACCGCGCTCGCCGTCGTGATGCTGGTGGTGTCGTTCGTGATGCTGCTGCTGATCAACACGCTGCAATGGTATTTGCAGCGCCGCACCGGGCGCGGGGCAGCGGGCGTGGCTTCGGCCGTGTCGAACGTGGCGACGAGCGTTAATGTGAGCGCTGCGGGTGCTGCCGGTGCTGCGGGCAATGGCGGGGCAGACAACATGGCAAAGAGCGCGGCAAAGAGCGCGGCAGATGGGCCGCCGAGCGGCGGAGGTGCGCGATGAGCCACCAGGCCCGGAATCAACCCGTCGATCAGCCGGTGAATCAGCCCGTGAATCAGCCGGTAAGTCAGGCTGATCGCCCGAATAACGCCAGTACGACAGCCGCCGTGGCCGCGGCCGTGGCGCCGCGCGCGCCGCTGAACGTCGCGCGCCGGCCCGATCCGGTGACCGAAGCGCCAGTCGTGCGCTGGCTGCTTACGGGCGTGGCGCTGCTGTTTCTTGCGCTCTTTCTCGTCGTGCCGCTCGTCGCCGTTTTCTATCAGGCGTTGAGCAAAGGCGTGGGTTTCTATCTGGAATCGCTCGCCGATCCGGACGCTTTGTCGGCGATCAAGCTGACCGTCATCACCGCCGCGATCGCGGTGCCATTGAATCTCGTGTTCGGTCTGGCCGCGTCGTGGTGCATCGCCAAATTCGAGTTTCGCGGCAAGGCGCTGCTCACGACGCTGATCGATCTGCCGTTCTCGGTGTCGCCCGTGATCTCCGGCCTGATCTATGTGCTGATGTTCGGCGCGCAAGGCTGGTTCGGGCCGTGGCTGGAGGATCACAACATCCAGATCATCTTCGCGGTGCCGGGCATCGTACTCGCCACCATCTTCGTCACGTTCCCGTTCGTGGCGCGCGAGCTGATTCCGCTGATGCAGGCGCAAGGCAACGACGAGGAAGAGGCGGCGCACGTGCTCGGCGCATCCGGCTGGCAGATCTTTCGCCGCGTCACGCTGCCGAACGTCAAATGGGGCCTGCTGTATGGCGTGATCCTGTGCAATGCGCGTGCAATGGGTGAGTTCGGCGCGGTATCGGTGGTGTCCGGCCACATTCGCGGCCAGACCGACACCATGCCGCTGCACGTCGAAATCCTCTACAACGAGTACAACTTCTCGGCGGCGTTCGCGGTCGCGTCGGTGCTGGCGCTGCTCGCGCTCGTCACGCTCGGCCTGAAGCTGCTCGCCGAGCGTCATATGTCGGCGGAGCTGTCATCGGCGCGCGATGTGCCCGCGCATGCCGGACCCGTCACCGCGGTGCCCGCGACGCCCGCTTTTGCTACCGCGCAGCACAACGCAGTCAAGCATCCGCTCAAGCAAGGAGAGCTGTAATGGGTATCACCGTTCGTAACCTGCAGAAGCGCTTTGGCGATTTCGTTGCGCTCGATAATGTGTCGCTCGACTTTCCGCCGGGCGAACTGGTCGCGCTGCTCGGGCCGTCGGGCTGCGGCAAGACGACGTTGCTGCGCGTGATCGCCGGACTCGAATACGCGGACGGCGGTCAGGTCGTGCTGCAAGGTCAGGACGTGGCGACGGTCGGCGCGCGCGAGCGTGAAGTCGGCTTCGTGTTTCAGCACTACGCGCTGTTCCGTCATATGACGGTATTCGAGAACGTCGCGTTCGGCCTGCGCGTGAAGCCGCGCAAGGAGCGCCCGTCCGAAGCCGTGATCCGCGAGAAGGTGCACGAACTGCTCAGGCTCGTGCAACTGGACTGGCTCGCGCAGCGCTATCCGTCCGAACTGTCGGGCGGCCAGCGTCAGCGGATTGCCCTTGCGCGTGCACTGGCGGTCGAGCCGAAAGTGCTGCTGCTCGACGAACCGTTCGGCGCGCTGGATGCGAAAGTGCGCAAGGAACTGCGCAGCTGGCTGCGGCGTCTGCACGACGATCTGCATATCTCGACGATTTTCGTCACGCATGACCAGGAGGAGGCGCTCGAGGTAGCGGATCGCATCGTTGTGCTCAATCGTGGGCATGTCGAGCAGGTGGGCAGTCCACAAGACGTGTACGACCATCCGCAAACTTCGTTCGTCTACGAATTCCTCGGCGCGGCGAACCGTCTGCACGGCAAGGTGGACGCGAGCGGCTTCGTGGTGGACGGCGCGGCGCTGCCGGTGTCGATCAAGGCAGATTTCAGCGGACCGGCATTCGCCTATGTACGTCCGCATGATCTGCAGTTGTTTCCGCAAGCGTCGGGCCACCGCGAAGGGATCGTCGTCGACGTGCGGCGGGTCGTGACGCTCGGCGGCTCGGTGCGTGTCGAGCTCGCGGGCCGCGAGGGCACGCTGCTCGAAGCCGAACTCGATCGCGAATCGTGGCGCGATCTGCAACTCGCAGTGGGCGACGGCGTGACGGCCGTGCCGCGCGCGTTGCGCGTTTTTCCCGCGCCATGAGCGGTGCGGCACCACACAGCGCTTCATTCGGACTCCAATAAATCAACTCTGGCTGAACCGGAGCTATCAACATGAATTTTCAGCAATTGCGCTTCGTGCGCGAAGCCGTGCGTCAGAACATGAATCTGACCGAGGTGGCGAACGTGCTGTACACGTCGCAGTCGGGTGTGTCGAAACAGATCAAGGATCTGGAGGACGAACTCGGCGTCGACATTTTCATTCGACGCGGCAAGCGTCTGACGGGCCTCACGGAGCCGGGCAAGGCAGTGCATCAGCTGATCGAGCGGATGCTGCTCGACGCGGAAAACCTGCGCCGCGTCGCGCGCCAGTATGCCGATCAGGACAGCGGCCACCTGGTCGTGGCGACCACGCACACGCAGGCGCGCTACGCGCTGCCCAAGGTGATCCGGCAGTTCACCGAAGTCTTTCCGAAGGTGCATCTGGCGCTGCGTCAGGGCAGCCCGCAGCAGATCGCGCAGATGATCATCAACGGCGAAGCGGATATCGGCATCTCGACCGAAGCGCTCGACCGTTTCCCGGACATCGTCACCTTCCCGTGCTATTCGTGGCATCACATCGTGGTCGTGCCGAAAGATCATCCGCTGGTGGGCCGTCCGAATCTCACGCTCGACGAGATCGCGGAGTTCCCGATCGTCACTTACGACCAGGATTTCACGGGCCGCTCGCACATCGACCAGGCGTTCGCGAAGGCGGGTGCACTGCCCGACGTCGTGCTGACCGCAATCGACGCGGACGTGATCAAGACCTACGTGGAACTCGGCATGGGTATCGGCGTGGTGGCGGCGATGGCCTACGATCCGAAGCGCGACACGGAGCTGGTCGCGCTCGACACGCAGCATCTGTTCGAGGCGAGCACCACCCGCGTTG
The DNA here is from genome assembly GCF_039621805.1 of Paraburkholderia sp. PREW-6R. NCBI lineage: Bacteria > Pseudomonadati > Pseudomonadota > Betaproteobacteria > Burkholderiales > Burkholderiaceae > Paraburkholderia > Paraburkholderia sp. PREW-6R. The sequence goes on from NZ_CP155073.1 coordinate 1,429,432, forward strand.
GTCTGCGCAAGGGCGCGTTCCTGCGCGCGTATGCGTACCGCCTGATCGAAATGTTCGCGCCGCAGTTGAACGAGGCGGACATCGCCGCGCAGTTGCGCGAGGCGGTTTGAGCGCTGCCGGGCGAGCGGCATCGTTCGTTCTGGACCGAACGGGCATGGGTTTCTGCTGACGCGGCGGCGCATCGTGCATCGCTTACAATCGCCGCCATGACTACTCAGACTTCCTCTTCTGCGACGCCCGCCGCCGGCGTCGCGTCGTTACTGCCGCGCATCGCGGTGCTGGCCACGGGTGGCACGATCGCCGGCGCCGCCGCCGACGCAGCCAACACGTCGGGCTATCAGGCCGGTGTGGTCGGCGTCGATCAGCTGCTCGCCGTCGTGCCCGCGCTGTCCAGCGTGGCGCGCATCGTGCCCGAGCAGATTGCGAGCGTCGATAGCAAGGACATGGCCTTGCCGCTGTGGACCACGCTCGCGCAACGGATCAATACGCTGCTCGCGGGCGACGACATCGAGGGCATCGTGGTGACGCACGGCACCGACACGCTCGAAGAAACCGCCTATCTGCTGCATCTGACGGTCAAGTCGGACAAGCCGGTCGTGTTGACGGCGGCCATGCGTCCGGCGTCCGCACTTTCCGCCGATGGTCCGCTCAACCTGCTGAACGCAGTCACCGTTGCTGCGAATGCGCGTTCGCGCGGGCAGGGCGTGCTGGTGGCGTTCAACAACAAAATCCACAGTGCACGCGACGTGGTGAAGACGAGCACCTATGCCGTCGACGCATTCCAGTCGCCGGATATCGGCGCGCTCGGGTGGGTGCAGGACGGTCGCGTGGAATTCCAGCGCGGCGTGGTGCGTGCGCATACGCTGGCCACCGAGTTCGTGATCGGCGCGAAGTGGCCGCACGTCGAGGTGGTGGCGAGTTATGCCGGCGTGTCGCGCATCGCGGTGGATGCGCTCGTGGCCGCAGGCGTGCGCGGCATTGTCGTGGCGGGTACGGGCAACGGCTCGATTCACGCTTCGCTGCAGCAGGCGCTGGCCGACGCCGCGTCGCAAGGCGTGGCCGTGGTGCGCGCGTCGCGCGTAGGGGCGGGACATGTCATGCGCAACGGTGCGGCGGCCGACGACGCGCTCGGCTTCGTCACGGCGGGTTCGCTGAATCCGTACAAGGCGCGCGTGCTGTTGATGCTCGCGTTGGCTGCGGGCGCCGCAGGGCCTGTCGCGCTGCAAAAGGCGTTCGATACGTATTGAGCGGGTGTGGTTCGGCGCCGACGCTTCAGTTGCAAAGCGGGGACCGTGCGCCGGACGCGAGACTGCCTGAAGCCCGAATAAAAAAGCGCGGCGCCCGGATTATCGATGGGCGCCGCGCTGTCATGGGTTGTCGTGCGTCGTCGCGCCAGCGACGGCTTCAATGTGCTGCCGCCTCAACCAGCGACGCGCTTGCCGTCAGGCCGCCAGATCCGGAGGCAGCTTGCCGCCGTTTGCCGCGAGCGCCTGCATCACCTGTTTGTGCAGCCAGATGTTCATGGTCGCCGAGTCGTTCGTGTCGCCGGTGTACTTCAGCTCCTTCGCGAGTTGCTTGCGATGTTCGAGGCTGCTGTCGACACCAAGCGCTTTCAGCGTGTCCACGATCGACGTGCGCCAGTTCAACGTTTGCCCGCTCTCGCTCACGAACTGGTCCATGACGACAGCGACGTCCACATCGGCAAGCGGCGGCGGTGCCGGCGTTGCCGCCGGCGCGGCGGCTTGCGCGGCTGCCGGGTCCGGTGTCGGCTCGGCTGCAGGGGCCGGCTGGTCGGGCTTCGCTTTGCCAAAGAGCTTGTTTACGATGTCACCAAAGATGCTCATGCTGAATCCTTTGCAGATGGGTTACCGGCGCGAGCCTGTTGCCGCTCACGGGAAAGATGCTGGCTGGGGATTGGGCGAGTGAAGCGGATGTCCTGCGCTGCCGGGATGGCAAGCCGCATGTGCACGCTGATGCGCCCGCAACCAGACCCAACGAGTGTAGGAGAAAAGCGCGCGGCGATGTGTCAAGAAAGGTAGGAGAGACAGCAGGGAGTTGCAAGCAAATGCAAGCACGCGTGCAAGCTTGCGGCATGCGTGCTCAAGCACGCCGCTGCGAGAGTTTGGCGGAAAAAGCATAACGATGAAATCCGACAGCCGGACACCCGACGACGACGTCTGACCGACCAAGGCTTCCCCGGCATCGCCGGGCGCCGCTGCGGACCCCACTTGCCGCTCTCAGCCCAGAGCGGCACGATTTGCCCGATACGCCGCCAAACCGCGCGACGAACCGGGCGCCCCACCGACGATCGCCGTAACGTTGCGCACGCAACGACGGGCGATCCATATCACTGCGTGCTCAGGCTGCCTTGGCTGCGTTGCCGGGCGCCTGTGCGACTTCGTAATTGGCCATGATTTCCAGCGCGCGGACCATTGCCGAGTGATCCCACGCCTTGCCGCCGTTTGCCGCGCACACGCTGAACAGTTGTTGCGCGCTCGCCGTATGCGGCAGTGCGATACCCAGCTTGCGTGCGCCGTCGAGCGCGAGATTCAGGTCCTTCTGATGCAGTTCGATGCGGAATCCCGGGTCGAATGTGCGCTTCGTCATACGCTCGCCGTGCACTTCGAGAATGCGCGACGAAGCGAAGCCGCCCATCAGAGCCTTGCGCACGCGTTCCGGATCGGCGCCCGAGCGCGATGCGAACAGCAGCGCTTCGGCCACGGCTTCGATATTCAGCGCGACAATGATCTGGTTGGCGACCTTGCACGTCTGACCCGCGCCATTCTCGCCAATCAGCGAGATGTTCTTGCCCATCAGTTCGAACAGCGGCTTGGCCGTAGCGAATGCCTTTTCCGGGCCGCCTACCATGATCGTCAACGATGCTTCGCGCGCGCCGACCTCGCCGCCCGAGACGGGTGCGTCGAGGTAGTCCACGCCAAGTGCGTTGATTTTCTTCGCGAACGCCTGCGTGTCGAGCGGCGAGATGGAACTCATGTCGATCACGAGCTTGCCCTTCGTGAGGCCGGCGGCAACGCCGTCGTCGGCGAACAGCACGTTGGCGACGTCAGGCGTGTCGGGCACCATGATGACGACGATATCGGCGGCCTGCGCGACAGCGGTCGAATTGGCGACCACGCTCGTGCTCTTGGCCAGATCTTCCGGCACCGGATAGGCGCCGTTCACGAACAGCGAGTGCCCGCCCTTGATGAGGTTGCGCGCCATATGCGCGCCCATGATGCCGAGGCCGATGAAACCGATCTTTGCCATGTGTGTAAATCTCCAGTGTTGTTTGAGGTGTCCCGCTCAGGTGTCGCGCTCGGGTGTTCGGCTCAGTGCCCCGTGGATGGCCGCCCGACGGGCAGGCCTTCGCGACATGAAGCGCCTGAACCGGCCGAAGCGCCGCGGCTTCGTTGGGTCGCTGCGCTTCGCTTACGGTGCCTGCTCACGCAGCGGCGTGAGCGGCGCCGCGCGTTTGCCCGGCCACGCTCTGTATCCAGCCGAGCCCGGCGGCCGTCGTCGTGCGCGGCTTGTATTCGCAGCCGACGTAGCCGTCGTAGCCGAGCGAGTCCAGCAGATCGAACAGGAACGGATAATTGATTTCGCCGGTGCCCGGTTCGTTGCGGCCCGGATTGTCGGCAAGCTGGACGTGCGCGATCTGCGGCAGATTCGTTTTGATCGTGGCCGCGAGTTCGCCTTCCATCCGTTGCATGTGATAGATGTCGTATTGCAGGAACAGATTGTCGGACCCGACCGCGCGAATCACGTCGAGGCCTTCGCCCGAACGGTTCAGTGCGAAGCCTGGAATGTCGTACGAATTGCACGGCTCGACCAGCAGCCTGATGCCGGCTTTCTTCAATTCACCCGCCGCGAAGCGCAGGTTATCGACAATGGTCGTGCGGGCCTTGTCCGCGTCGACGCCTGCGCCCGGAATGCCGACGAGGCAATTCAGCTGAGGCACTTTGAGCGCCTTGGCGTATTCGAGCGCACGCCCCACGCCTTCCTGAAACTCGCCGACGCGCTCCGGCAGGCACGCGATGCCGCGTTCGCCGGCTTCCCAGTTGCCCGCGGGCAGGTTGTGCAGCACGAGCTTCAGCCGGTTTTGCTGCAAACGCTCGCTCAGTTCGGCAATCGTGTACGGATACGGAAACAGGAATTCGACGGCATGAAAGCCCGCGTCCGCTGCGGCCGCGAAGCGGTCGAGGAACGGAACTTCGTTGAACAGCATGGTGAGATTCGCTGCGAATTTCGGCATGGTGCTTGAGTCTCTCTGGTCGGTCAGGGGAGTGGCTTCGCGAGCGGGTCCGCGACTGTGCGGGCCACGCTCGGGTGATGCTCAGTTATGCAAAATATCTAGTCAGCTTAGTCGAGCATGCTGATTGCGGTCGGCGCGTCCTGGCGCTTCTCGGCGAGTTCCTCGAACTCATTGATCGCGTCGATTTCGGTGCCCATCGAAATGTTGGTCACGCGCTCCAGAATCACTTCGATGATCACCGGCACGTTGAACTCGGAGAGCATCGATTGCGCCTTCTGCAGCGCGGGCTTCAGTTCTTCCGGCTTGAACACGCGAATCGCCTTGCAACCCAGACCTTCGGCGACGGCGACGTGATCCACGCCATAGCCGTTGGTTTCGGGCGAGTTGATGTTCTCGAAACCGAGCTGCACGCAGAAGTCCATATCGAACGCGCGCTGCGCCTGGCGGATCAGGCCGAGGTACGAGTTGTTCACCACTACGTGCACGTACGGCAGCTTGAACTGCGCGCCTGCCGCGAGTTCTTCGATCATGAACTGGAAGTCGTAGTCGCCCGAGAGCGCCACGATCGGACGTTGCGGATCAGCGGCGCGCACGCCGAGTGCGGCGGGAATCGTCCAGCCGAGCGGGCCCGCCTGGCCGCAGTTGATCCAGTTGCGCGCCTTGTAGACGTGCAGGAATTGCGCGCCGGCAATCTGCGAGAGACCGATGGTCGACACGTAGCACGTATCGCGGCCGAACACCTGGTTCATCTCTTCGTACACGCGTTGCGGCTTCATCGGCACGTTGTCGAAGTGCGTCTTGCGCTGCATCGTCTGCTTGCGCTGCTGGCAATCGGCGACCCATGCGCTGCGGTCCTTCAGCTTGCCCGCGGCTTTCCATTCCTTCGCCACCTCGACGAACAGTTCGAGCGCGGCCTTCGCATCCGACACGATGCCGAGGTCCGGCCCGAACACGCGGCCGATCTGCGTCGGCTCGATATCCACGTGCACGAACTTGCGGCCCTTCGTATAGACCTCGACGCTGCCGGTATGACGGTTCGCCCAGCGGTTGCCGATGCCGAGCACGAAGTCGGAAGCGAGCATCGTCGCGTTGCCGTAGCGGTGCGACGTTTGCAGGCCGACCATGCCGGCCATCAGCGGATGGTCGTCGGCAATCGCGCCCCACGACATCAGTGTCGGAATCACCGGTACGCCGACCGTTTCCGCAAACTGCACGAGCAGGTCTTCCGCCGCAGCGTTCAGCACGCCGCCGCCCGACACGATCAGCGGCCTGTCCGAGTCGTTCAGCAGCGTGAGCGCGGCTTCGATCTGCCTGCGCGTCGCTTTCGGTTTGTAGACCGGCAGCGGTTCGTAGGTGTCGATGTCGAATTCGATCTCGGCGAGTTGAACGTCGATCGGCAGGTCGACCAGCACCGGACCCGGACGGCCCGAGCGCATCAGGTGAAATGCCTGCTGGAACACGCGCGGCACGAGTGCCGGTTCACGCACGGTGACGGCCCACTTCGTGACGGGCTTGGCGATCGATTCGATATCGACAGCCTGAAAATCTTCCTTGTACAGACGCGCGCGCGGCGCCTGGCCCGTGATTGCGAGAATGGGAATCGAGTCGGCCTGCGCGGAGTAGAGACCCGTGATCATGTCGGTGCCGGCGGGGCCCGACGTGCCGATACACACGCCGATGTTGCCCGGCTGCGCACGCGTATAGCCCTCGGCCATGTGCGACGCGCCTTCCACGTGGCGAGCCAGCACGTGACTGATGTTGCCTGCCTTGCGCATGGCCGAGTAGAACGGGTTGATCGCTGCGCCCGGCACGCCGAACGCCGTGTCGATACCTTCTTTTTCGAGCACCAGCACAGCTGCGTCGACGGCTCTCATCTTGGCCATGAATGTCTCCTGAATGTCGGGGAAATTGCGGATCGAGGGTGTTGATCGCACTGTAGGGCCCACCTAAAGGTTTGATAAGATCAGTCCGGGTCGCTTATTCCGAAACAAAAAGTATCGAATGGCGCCTGCTTTGACGTGACACGGGAGGAGACCGCGATGGACCGCTTCAAACAGATCGAAACGTTCGTGCGCGTGGCCGACGCGGGCAGTCTCGCGGCGGCGGCGCTGGAAGAGGGCGTGTCGCCGGTGATTCTCGGGCGCCGCATCGACGCGCTGGAAAAGCGTCTGGGCGTCAAGCTGATGTACCGTTCGACGCGCCGTCTCGTGGTCAGCGAAGACGGGGCCGCGTTTCTGGAGCGTTGCCGGGGTTTGCTCACCGAATGGGACCAGGCGGAAAACGAACTGAGCGCCGGGCGGCGCGCGGTGAATGGCCACCTGATCGTGTCGGCGCCCGCCGCGTTCGGCCGCAAGCATGTCGCGCCGCTTGCGCCGGCGTTTCTCGCCGATAAACCGGAACTGCAGGTGTCGTTCAATCTCACCGACCGGGTGGTCGACCTCGTGCGCGAGGGTTACGACCTGTCGATCCGGATCGGCGGCGCGGTGGACCCGAACTTCGTCGCGGTCAAGCTGGCGTCGAACCGGCGCGTGGTCTGCGGCACGCCTGCGTATTTCCGCCGGTACGGCAAGCCGAAGACGCTCGACGACCTGCCGCAGCACAACTGTCTGGCGTTCAACCTGCAGGGCGGCCAGAACCGCGGCTGGTATTTCCGGCGCAACGGCAAGCTCGCGACGGTGCGCGTTGGCGGCACACTCGATTGCAACGATGGCGAGTTGCTGCATCGCTGGGTGTCGGAGGGGCTCGGGCTCGGTTGGCGCTCCACGTGGGAGATCCAGCAACAACTGGCGCGCGGCGAGCTGGAAACCGTGCTCGACGAGTTCGCGCTGCCCGATTACGACATTCTCGCCGTCTATCCGCAGCAGCGTTATGTGCCGGCTAAGGTGCGCTATTTCATCGATTATCTGAAAGAGGTGTACGCGCGCAACGACTACTGGAATCGGCCGGCATATTGAGCGGTGGCTGGACGCGCGGCGTGGTGCGGTGGGTTTGGCGTGCCGCTGACGCCGGTAGTGGGTAGTGCGCTCTTTCTCGGGGGGCGGGTGGGTCAATGGAAGCGGCTGGCTGGAAGGTGGCTGGCCCGAAAGTGGCCAGGCCAGAGATAGCTGAAGGTGGCTGGGCGAAGGGGCTGGTGAAGCGGCTTTTCTCACTTTCATGGTATTGGCGTGTGCCGGGAATAAACTGGGCAGATGGCCAGTTCTGCATGATGAGAGCCACGTTACAAGCCATACCCCTTAGCCGCATTGCCCCGGAGGGCCAAGGTGGTCCAGAAAGATTCATCCGTTGCGCGTCCGTCCGGCGCCGCCGATGCCGAAGCCGCTAATGCGGAAGCCGCGAATGCAGAAGCCGCAAATGTAAAAGCCGCCGATGCGGAAGCCGCCGATGCGGAAGCAGCCGAAGCAGCGAGGAGCCGCCGTTTCCAGCAGCTCGCGCTGCCGCATCTGGACGCCGCGTATAACCTTGCGCGCTGGCTGTGCGGCAACCCGAACGACGCCGATGACGTTGTGCAGGAAGCGTTCATGCGTGCGTTTCGTTTCTTCGATACCTTTCGCGGCGACTCCGCCCGACCGTGGCTGCTCGCGATCGTGCGCCGCACCTGGTACAGCGAATGGCGGCGGCGGGCGTCGTCGCACCAGATGGTCGAGTTCGACGACAGCATGGACGACGCCACTTTCGACGGCTGGAGCGCAGGCGGCGACGATCCGCAGACGCTGCTGATCCGCGACGAGGATTCGAAGCGCGTGCACGAAGCGCTGGCGCTATTGCCGGTCGAACATCGGGAGGTGCTGATCCTGCGGGAACTGGAGGAAATGGGCTATCGCGAAATTGCGCTGGTCGCGGACGTACCGATCGGGACGGTGATGTCGCGGCTTGCGCGTGGGCGGCGCAAGCTTGCCGCGTTGCTGGCGGCGCCGCGCGATGAAGTGAGATCGGCGGGCTTGGGTTTGCAATCCGGATCGGATGGTTTGCAGGGGGAAGTTGTCTCTCGTGCCATGTCCGGTCCCGCTGCTGATCGAGAGGCGCGCCCGGCAGCAGGGTCCCGTGCACCGGACGAAAACTCAGGCGGCCAAGGTAGCGCCGCTGACGCCGCGGACGCCGGCTTGCCGAGGGCCTGCGCCACACCACTTCGGGCGACTGTTGGCGCCCGGTCATCCAACCCTTCCAGCGGCCGCGCCGCCGGCATCGCTCAGGAGGCGCCAGATGGACTGTAACGAAGCGCGGCCGCTCCTCGATGCGAACGCCGACCACGAATTACCCGCGCCGGACGCACGGCGCGTTCAGCAGCATATCGAAGGCTGCGATGCCTGCAAGCGGGAAAGCGAAAGCCTGCGCGCGCTCAGTGGAGTGTTGCGTACGGCGCCTTATCATCGTGCGTCGCAGTCGCTGCGGGAGCGCATTGTTGCAGGCTTGCCGTCGGTCGAAATGGCAGGGTCCGTTGTGGGTGATGCCGCGCCGGAGGACGCTCGCGGCGGTGGCAACACCTCCGGCGCATTCAGTGGTTCCGCCGACGGAGTTCCACGCACATCCGGCAATGCGGGCAAAGCGCTGGCGCGCCCCTGGAGATGGGCGGAGTGGCTGGCGGCGCTGTTCGACAGCGCTGGCGGGCGTGGGCGCGGTGTTGGCGGTGGTGGTGGAGCGTCCGGCGCCCATGGTGGCCGTGCAGGACGAGGTGGAGGTGGAGGTGGCGGAGGCGGCGGCATTTGGGGCAACCTCGGCGGCCCGCTGGCCGCAGGCAATGCCGGCCGCCTGTTCGCGTCGGCTTCGCTCGCCGCGCTGGTGGTCGTGCTGTGCGCAGTCACGGCGGCCGTCACGATGAGTCTGCGGCCGTCCGCAAGCGTCAGCCCGTTCACGGACGAACTGGTGGAAAGCCACGTCCGCGCACAGGTTTCCGGCCGGAGCATCGACGTCATCTCCACCGACCGCCACACCGTCAAACCATGGTTCAACGGGAAGCTGGACTACACGCCGCCGGTGGAAGACCTGGCGGCAAACGGCTTCCCGCTGGAAGGCGGCCGGCTCGACTACCTTGCGCATCAGCGGGTGGCCGTGCTCGTGTACCGCTATCAGAAACACGTGATCGACGTGTACGTCTTCCCTCAGCCAAGGGCCGGCGGCGCCGTGCCGGCAGGAGCCGCAACGTCCGGCCCGGACGGCTATTCGATCGCTCACTGGAATGCCGAAGGCATGACGTGGTGGGCCATCACCGACGCTGCGCCGGACACGCTCAAAGGGCTGGAGGCCGCACTGAGGGCGCGCCTGCAAGGTGGAAGCGAGCGCACGGAGAAGGGCTCATGACAGATTCGTGGCTTGCTTGCGGCTCGCCGCGGTGCGGGCTGCTCCTCTGTAAACCCTTGAAAATACGCCCGATTCACGTCCTGCAATAATGGCGATTGTTGCAACCAGGCCCTGATCGGGTTACACTCTTGGGCTTCTCACTTGCCACACCGGTTCAGACGCCCGGGTGGCTTTAATCCAAAAGTCAGCACAAGGAGTGAATATGCGTCATTACGAAATCGTATTTATCGTGCACCCGGATCAGAGCGAGCAGGTGCCCGCCATGATCGAGCGTTACAAGTCCACGATCACCTCGCACGGTGGCCAGGTTCACCGTATCGAAGACTGGGGCCGTCGCCAACTGGCCTACATGATCGAGAAACTCGCGAAGGCTCACTACGTCTGCATGAACATTGAATGCGATCAGGCCACGCTCGACGAGCTGGAGCATGCATTCAAGTTCAACGACGCTGTTCTGCGTCACCTGATCGTCAAGATGAAGAAGGCCGAGACCGGCCCGTCGCCGATGATGAAGGAAGTGCAGCGCGAAGAAGCCAAGAAGTCGGCTGCTACGCAACCGTCCGAAGCGCAGGCTTAAGACACACTATTTAAGCTACCAGATCAGGCGTCATCCTCGTCAAAGGCTTCATGAACCGGCTGCAGCTTACGGCCAGCGTCGTCGAACGCGAACCGGTGCGGTACACACCCGCCGGCGTTCCGATAGCAGGTTGCACGTTGCAGCACCGCACGGAAGTCGTCGAAGCCGGCATCACCCGGCAAGTCGAACTGACCATGCAGGCGGTTGCCGCAGGCGAGGCGAGCGGTAAGCTGGAAAGCTGTCCGATGGGCGTAGAAACGCTCTTCACGGGCTTTCTGGCGAAAAAGCACCGCAACGCAAGAACTCTGGTATTTCACATCACAGCATTGCAGGACATTGGAAAGGACTGAACATGCCCCGCCCGACTGGTAAAAAATTCGACAAGCGTCGTCAGCAACAAAATCCGCTCTTCAAGCGCAAGAAGTTCTGCCGCTTCACGGCTGCAGGCGTCGAGTACATCGACTACAAAGACCTCGATACGCTGAAGGACTTCATCGGCGAAAACGGCAAGATCACGCCGGCGCGTCTCACGGGTACGAAGTCGCACTATCAACGCCAGCTGGACACGGCAATCAAGCGCGCACGTTTCCTCGCGCTGGTGCCGTACACCGACCAGCACAAGGCCTAACCCGACGACGCGATAAGGAGTATCCGAATGCAAATCATTCTTCTGGAAAAAGTCGTCAATCTGGGTAACCTGGGCGATATCGTGAAGGTCAAGGACGGTTACGCACGTAACTTCCTGATCCCGAACAAGCAAGCTCGCCGCGCAACGAAGGAAGCCCTGGCTGAATTCGAAGTGCGTCGCGCAGAACTCGAAAAGATCGCCGCTGAAAAGCTGGCGGCCGCTACGGCTCAAGGCGACAAGCTCGCTGGCTCGACGGTCCAGATCGCTCAGAAGGCCGGCGTCGACGGCCGTCTGTTCGGTTCGGTCACGAACGCCGACATCGCTGACGCATTGGCCAAGCAAGGCTTCACGGTTGAAAAGGCGCAAGTGCGTCTGCCGGAAGGCCCGCTGAAGACGGTTGGCGATCATCCGGTTCAGGTTTCGCTGCACACCGACGTGCTCGTGGACGTGACGGTGTCGGTGCTGGGCGAACACGTCTAAGCATCAGTTAGCATCTGCCAGGTTGTTGCTGGCGAAGGGCAGGGGCCGGGAAACCGGCCCCTGCCTTTTTTTGTGCCCATTTGCGTTTTGTCGCTGCCCGCAGTCGCCCGATTTACCCGATAATCCCTTCCATGAACGCCCCGTCCAAAGATCCCCAACTCGAGTCGCTGAAAGTCCCGCCGCATTCGATCGAGGCCGAGCAATCGGTGCTGGGCGGCCTACTGCTCGATAATGCCGCGTGGGACCGAATCGCGGATTTTCTGTCGCAAAGCGACTTTTATCGCTACGACCACCGCATCATTTTCGAACACATCGGCAAGCTGATCGCCGCTACGCGACCCGCCGACGTGATTACCGTGTACGAGGCGCTCGGCACCTCGGGCAAGGCCGAAGAGGTCGGTGGTCTCGCGTACCTGAACGCGCTGGCGCAGAACACGCCGAGCGCGGCCAATATCCGCCGCTATGCGGAAATCGTACGCGATCGCGCCGTGCTGCGGCGACTCGTCTCGGTTGCCGATGAAATTTCCGCCGACGCCTTCAACCCGCAAGGCAAGGAAGTGCGCCAGTTGCTGGACGAGGCGGAATCGAAGGTATTTTCAATCGCGGAAGACGGCGCGCGCGGCACGCAGGGCTTCCTCGAGATCGGGCCGCTGCTGACCCAGGTGGTGGAGCGGATCGACACGCTGTATCACACCGCCAATCCGAGCGACGTGACCGGCACGCCGACGGGCTTTGTCGATCTGGATCGCATGACTTCCGGCATGCATGGCGGCGAGCTGATTATCGTCGCGGGCCGTCCGTCGATGGGTAAAACTGCGTTCTCGATGAACGTCGGCGAATACGTAGCGGTGGAGTACGGGTTGCCGGTGGCGGTGTTCTCGATGGAAATGCCGGGCTCGCAGCTCACCATGCGTATGCTGGGGTCCGTTGGCCGGTTGGACCAGCACCGTATGCGAACCGGGCGCCTGACCGACGAGGATTGGCCGAAACTCACGCACGCCGTGCAGAAGATGAGCGAGGCGCAGATTTTCATCGACGAGACCGGCGGTCTGAACCCGATGGAACTGCGTTCGCGCGCGCGGCGACTGTCGCGCCAGTGCGGCAAGCTCGGGCTCATCATCATCGACTATTTGCAGCTGATGAGCGGCTCTTCGTCCGGCGAGAACCGCGCAACGGAAATTTCGGAAATCTCGCGCTCGCTGAAAAGTCTCGCGAAGGAACTCGATGTGCCGGTGATCGCGTTGTCGCAGCTGAACCGCGGTCTCGAGCAGCGTCCGAACAAGCGGCCGATCATGTCCGACCTGCGTGAATCCGGCGCTATCGAACAGGATGCCGATGTGATCCTGTTCATCTACCGCGACGAGGTTTACAACCCGGACAGCCCGGACAAAGGCACGGCCGAAATCATCATCGGCAAGCAGCGCAATGGCCCGATCGGACCGGTTCGGCTTACATTCCATGGTCAATACACAAAGTTCGACAACTTTGCAGGCGCGCAGAATTTCTACGGCGAATGACCCGAAAGTGAAGTCCTGTCTACGGCGCCTGTTGTAACGGCGCTGTCAAAAGTGCGGCGTCGATCCCGCAACGGTACAATATGGCAGTTTTATGTCAGCCATACTGTGACCAATTTTCGGGATCCCAATGTTCGGTCGATTCATGCCCACCGAGGGCAAGTTTTTTGAAATCTTTGATGCGCACGCGAAGTGCATCGTGTCGGCAAGCCGTGAACTGGAACTGCTGATCGACAATCTGCCAGAAGCCGAGACTCACAAGCAAAACGTACAGAAGGCCGAGAAGGCCGCAGACAAGCTCACGCACGAAACCATCGACCTGCTGCACAAGACTTTCATCACGCCGCTCGACCGCGACGAAATCCACAAACTGATCACCACGATGGACGACATCCTCGACCTGATGGAGGACGTCGCCACCGCCATTTCACTGTACGACGTGCAGACCGTGACCTCCGAGGCGAGTCAGCTCGCTCATATCTGTACGGCCACTTCCGAGCGTGTGCAGTTCGCAGTCAGCCTGCTGTCCGACATGAAGCAGGCAAGCCAGATTCTCAAGGCATGCGAGGACATAGACCGGCTGGAGTCGGAAGCCGACCGCGTTCTGCGCTCGGCGATGTCGAAGCTGTTCCGCGAAGAAGACAACGTCAAGACCCTGATCAAGCTGAAAGCCATCTACGAACTGCTCGAAACGATCACGGACAAGTGTGAAGATGTAGCCAACATCATCGAAGGCATCGTGCTGGAAAACGCATAATGCAATCGATACAACTTGCAATCTGGGTCGTGGCCGGCCTGGTCGCCGTCGCGCTGATTTTCGATTTCATGAACGGTTTTCACGACGCGGCGAATTCGATTGCCACGGTCGTCTCGACGGGCGTGCTGAAGCCGCAACAGGCGGTCGCGTTTGCGGCGGCATTCAACGTGGTCGCGTATTTCGTGTTTCACCTGAAAGTCGCCGCGACCGTCGGCAAGGGCACGATCGATCCGAACATCGTCGACCATTACGTAATCTTCGGCGCACTGGTCGGCGCAATCGGCTGGAACATCATCACGTGGCATTACGGTATTCCGTCCAGCTCGTCGCACGCGCTCATTGGCGGACTGGTGGGCGCGGCGCTTGCCAAGTCGGGCTGGGGTTCGCTCAACCTCGACGGGTTGATGAAGACCGTGGCCTTCATTTTCATCTCGCCGCTGCTCGGATTCGTGCTCGGTTCGTTCTTCATGCTGGCGGTGTCGTGGCTTTATTTCCGTACGCCGCCTAGCAAGGTGGATCGGCGTTTCCGCCGGTTGCAGCTGGTGTCCGCCGGACTCTACAGCCTGGGTCACGGTGGCAACGACGCGCAAAAAACCATTGGCATTATCTGGATGCTGCTGATCGCGACGGGCTATGCATCGTCGATCGCGGACGCGCCGCCGCTGTGGGTGATCGGCGGCTGCTATCTGTCGATGGGCATCGGCACGTTGTTCGGCGGTTGGCGAATCGTGCGCACCATGGGGCAAAAAATTACCAAGCTCAAGCCGGTCGGCGGCTTTTGTGCCGAGTCGGGCGGGGCGATCACGCTTTTCACGGCGTCATGGCTCGGCATTCCGGTTTCAACCACACACACGATCACGGGCGCAATCGTCGGTGTCGGCGCCACGCAGAAGTTGAGCGCAGTGCGCTGGGGTGTGGCCGGCAATATCGTCTGGGCATGGATTCTGACGATTCCGGCCTCTGCGGTGCTGTCTGGCGTGGCATGGTGGCTTGGCCACCGCTTCCTGTAACGCAGTCACGCGTCGCGCGCGGGCGACAAGCGAGCCGCCCCGCGCGTCTTCAAACCAGGCAACATCGGTAGAACCAGCGGGCCCTTCAGATCAACGGCGCGCTACCGCCATCCATCGGGACGATTGCGCCCGTCACGTAGCTCGCGCGGCGGCTTGCCAGAAATAGTGCGACGTCGGCAATCTCCTCCGGCTTCGCATAGCGTCCGAGGGGAACCTTGGCCTGCCCGCGCGCAAGTGCCTCCGCGCCTGATATGCCTTGCTGCGTCGCTTCGAGTTTCGCGGCTTCTTCAACGCGCTCGGTCAGTGTCGCCCCCGGATTGATCGCGTTGATACGGATCCCGTAGCGTGCGTAGTAGTGCGCGAGTCCAACCGTAGCGAGCATCAGCGCGGCATTCGCGGCGCCGCCGGCAATATGGATGTCGCTTGCGATCTTGCCGCCCATGCCGATGATGTTGACGATCGTGCCCGGCTCGCCGCTTTTGTCCGCTTTCGCGCGCTCCGCCATGCGCCGCAACACTTCCTGCTGCGGGTAGATGTAGGGGAAATACTTCGCTTCCATCGTCGCGCGAAACGCGTCGGCGTCGAGCGTCTCGGGATCGTAGCGGCGCGCCGCACCCGCGCTGTTGACGAGCACGTCGATCGGTCCCACAGCGGTGCTGACTTCTTCGACGATGTCCGCGGCGCTGTGGGGCTCGTGCAGGTCGGCCCGGGTCCGATGCACGTGCAGACCTTCCTGCTTCAATTGCTCGTAGGCGCGGGCGAGATTGGCGGGGTCGCGTGAAACGATCGCGACTTTTGCGCCTTCCAGCGCAAACGCGCGGGCGCATGCGAGCCCGATTCCCTTGCTGCCGCCCGTAACCAGCACCACTTTATCTTTCAGCCCAAGTTCCATCGTCGTCACCTGCTGTCGGAAGAAGAGGAATGACGATAGCAGATCGGAGGCGGCCCCGTGCCGGGTGAGTGCGCGCCGAACGTCAGAAGTTGCCGTTCGCGAATCGGGCGATGGGATCGTCGTTGGTTTGCGTGGGCGCGACCACGCCACGTGACGCTGTCGACGCGCGCATGACCCGAACCGCGCCGTCGCCGCTGGCTTCGGCTTGCTGGGCCTGTCGCGCCTGACGTGCCGCGACCGTGGCGGGCGGCGGTGGTTCGAAAGCGTCGGCGGCGGCGTCGATGGCATCGGGCCTCGTCGCCGACGCCGACGCCGCCGCGGGCGTGCGCGCCGCGCTCGCCTGTTGCGACGACACCCCGTCGGGCACTTCATTGGCGCCAGCTTGCGTCGTCACCCCCTGCAGCGTCCGGGGCGACACAGCGCCCGCTTCGCGCGCCTGCATTTGCGCGGCACTCATGGCCGGCGGAGGCGGTTCAAACGGATCGGCCTGCTTGTCCGCCACCGCCGTCGTCACCATGGTCGACGGCGAAGCAGGCGACGGCGTGATCGTAGACTGCGCGACTGGCGAAGGCGCAACAGGTAGCCGGCCGGCAGAAGCCGCCGCCACTGGCGCGGCCCGCTCCGGCGCCGGCACCGCTGCCTGATAGCTCGGCGTGTCGAACGGCGCCGGCGTTGCGGCCGGACCGGCCACGCGGCGAATGCCGTCGAAACGCTTCGCCCAGTACGGATTGGTCAGATAATCGAGGCGCACAGTACCGCCCGTCGACGGCGCGTTCACGAAGCGAAGCTTGCCGACATAGATGCCGACGTGCGAGTGCGCGCGCCCCGTCGTGTTGAAGAAAATCAGGTCGCCTGGCGCAATTTCGTCTGGTTCGATCGATTCGCCGCGACCGCTCATGTCCGCCGTAGTGCGCGGCAGGTTAACGGACGCAGCCCGCTGCACGACATACCGGACGAGGCCGCTGCAATCAAAGCCACTATCAGGCGTATTACCGCCCCAACGGTATGGAATCCCGACGAGACTCATCGCCTGAATCGAGATTTCCTCGCGGCCGATGCTGTGATCCACGAAGTTCGGAAAGCCGGGCGGCGGCGCGTGGTACGCCCCATTGGCCACAACCACCGACGAGCCCGACCCGCGCGACGACGTTCTCTGCGGCGTGCCAGCGCAGGCGGCGAGCAGCAGAACGGTCAGCAGCGAAAGGGCGAGTCGGCGCATGAACGACGAGGGAGCGGTAAACGCTCGTTTAATGGCGGACGATGTCCGGATGGTAGCCGTCGAACATCGCATCGGCAAGAAGTCTTGACAAATTACTTGAGGTTCGTGCGCTAAGTGTTGGCTGGCCGAAACGACGGCGGAAAGAAAAAAGCCGCGTCCGGAATGTTCCGGATGCGGCTTCGAGTGCGATCAGGCAAAGCTGACTAGCTCGCCCGCGAAGCGGACCTCAAACGAGCGTCAGAGGATTTCCGACGCATAGTCGGCAAGGCGTGAGCGTTCGCCCCTTGCCAGGGTGACGTGTCCGCTGTGCGCCCAGCCCTTGAAGCGGTCGACGACATAAGTCAGGCCCGAGCTGCCTTCCGTCAGATAAGGCGTGTCGATCTGCGCAATATTGCCCAGACAGATGATCTTCGTGCCAGGACCCGCCCGCGTGACCAAGGTCTTCATCTGCTTCGGCGTCAGGTTCTGTGCCTCGTCGATGATCAGGTACTTGTCCACGAAAGTGCGCCCGCGCATGAAGTTCATGCTCTTGACCTTCAGGCGCGAACGGATCAGCTCCTGTGTGGCCGCACGGCCCCATTCGCCCGCGGCGTCGTCGGTTTTTTGCAGGACTTCGAGGTTGTCGTCGAATGCGCCCATCCACGGCTGCATTTTTTCCTCTTCCGTACCCGGCAGAAAGCCGATGTCTTCGCCGACCGGCACGGTTGCGCGCGTCACGATGATTTCGTTGTAGCGCTTGTCGTCCAGCACCTGCGCCAGGCCCGCCGCGAGCGCGACGAGCGTCTTGCCGGTGCCGGCCTGACCGAGCAGCGTGACGAAGTCGATCTCCGGGTTCATCAACAGGTTCAGCGCGAAGTTCTGCTCGCGGTTGCGCGCCGTGATACCCCACACATTGTTTTTGTGGTGACCATAGTCGCGCAAGGTTTGCAGCAGCGCAGTCTTGCCGTTCAGCTCGCGCACCAGCGCATGAAACGCCGGTTCGCCGTTCTGCGGCTCGAGATAGACGAACTCGTTGACCAGCATCGACGCGCACAGGGGCCCCGTGACGCGGTAATACGTGGTGCCGGTTTTGGTGTCCTGCCAGCTTTCCATGCCTTTCGCGTGCTTGGTCCAGAAATCTTGGGGCAGCGCGCGGATGCCCGAGTACAGCAGATCGCTGTCTTCGAGCACCTGGTCGTTGAAGTAATCTTCGGCGGGCAGGCCGAGCGCATGCGCCTTGATTCGCATGTTGATGTCTTTCGACACCAGCACGACCTGGCGATCCGTGCGGTCGCGTTGCAACGCGCGCACGACGCCGAGAATCTGGTTGTCCGCCTTGCCTTCGGGCAGGCCTTCCACCGGCTCGATCGCCGTCAGCTTGGTCTGGAAATACAGGCGCCCGGACGCTTCGCGGCTGCCGAGGCGGGCAAGTGAAATGCCGTCCGACATGTTGCCGGCGTTGGCGACGAGCGCGTCCAGCGTGCGGCTCACCTGACGCGCATTACGCGCGACTTCCGACATGCCTTTCTTGTGGTTGTCGAGCTCCTCCAGCGTCATCATGGGCAGATAGACGTCGTGTTCCTCGAACCGGAACAGGCAGCTCGGATCGTGCATCAGCACGTTCGTGTCGAGCACGAATAGCTTCTGGACTTCGACCGGTTGCGTGCCGGCACTCCGTTTCTTGCTGGTGCCGCGCGTGCCCGCAGGCGCAGCGGCGGCAGGCGTGCCCGTCGACGGCTGGCCCGTGCCCGGCGCACGCGCAACGGCCGGCTCGGCCTGAACGGTTGCCGCTTCGGCTTCGACCGCGGGGCGCGCGGCGGGAACCGGTTGCAGCAACGCGGCGGTCTGCTTCGATTTTCGACCGGATGTGGACGTGCTACGCGACGGCGCAGCCTCGCCCGTCGACGCCGACGCGCCTGTACGCTGAGATGCCGGCACCGGCCGCAAGGTCGTCGCGGCATTGGCGGCGTGCGCCATCGGCGTGGCGACGTTCGCGCGGCCATAATCGGCCGACTCTGCAGTTTCCCCATCGCCGGCCTGTTTCTTCGCGGAGCGCGCGGGAGTGGCGGCTTTGGCCTTGTATTCGTCAGGCGGCAACAGGTTGCCGAGCTTGCTGGGGGGAGTAGGCAAAGGCATGGTTTCCCTCGAATTAATCGGGTCACATATCGTGCGCCGCCTGTCGCATTCTGCCGGTGCCGGTAAGCGCACGCAGTTTGCGTCCGGAGGCGCGCATTCGGTCTAAAAATGCCGGTTCGCCTGGTCTTCGATCGGCTCCTTGACGGAAGCGCATGGCCGCGTGAACGATCGGCATGGCGCAATTAAAAAAGCCGCCGCCCCGGCGTTCGGGGCAAGCGGCTCGCCTTCTGCGTTCGCGTTGCGCTTCACGACTCCGACGGCGCGGACAGAACGGCCGTCAAGCCTTGCGCAGCGAACAAAAGTTTGGGTTGGACAGGCACTCATTGCGGCCCAATATAGCGCGCCTCACAGCGCTTGTACAGCCTCGAGAATGTCGTCGACATGACCGGGTACTTTCACGCCACGCCACTCGCGGCGCAACACGCCCTCGGAGTCGATCAGGAACGTGGAGCGCTCGATACCACGTACTTCCTTGCCATACATTTTCTTCATTTTGATGACGTTAAAGAGCGCGCACAGCGTCTCTTCGGGATCGGAAATCAGAGGGAACGGCAATTCGAGCTTGGCCTTGAAGTTCTCGTGCGAGCGCAGGGTGTCGCGCGACACGCCGAGCACTTCCGCGCCGGCCTTCGTGAACTTCGGATACAGATCGCGGAATTGCAGACCTTCGGTCGTGCAGCCCGGCGTGTTGTCTTTCGGATAGAAATACAGCACCACCTTTTTCCCACGCAGCTTCGATAGCGTGATCTCGCCGCCGGTAGCCGGGGCGGTGAAGTCGGGAATGGGTTGGTCGACTGCGATAGGCACGAGGTTCTCCGGTTGTTATGGCCGGCGCCGTCAGTTGCGGCGGCGTCGGCCTGGCATCGAGGCTTGGGGGAGCGTTGCGAATCCGGCGCGGCGCGGTCTCGCGCGGCCGCCGGGTCGTCTGAACAGAGTCGCCGGCCAGCCAGGGTCGAGCGCAATGGTCAGGGCTGGACGATCAACTCGCCGGAGCGACCCGGAATTTCGCCCCACGTGAGAGGGTACGATGGCAGCGTGTCGCGGTCTAGCGTCGCGTAGTAATCGCCCATGGTCGCAAACGTGTGGCCTTGCGCGCGCCAGCCTTCGAGCAGCTGTTCGAAGATCGGGGCGAGCTTCTGCCCTTCGAGTTCGGCGTGCAGCGTGAACACCTGGTCGTGCGGATTGTTCTCGGTGCGCTTGAGCATCCACGCGGCGACACTGTGTTCGTCGACGCCATCCACACCCAGCACTTCGTCGAGCGTGGGCAACGTGGTAGGCATCTGCACGTGATTCAACGTGCGTCCACCCACCACCAGCAGATACGGCGAATGTCCGCGCCCATCGGACGCGTAACGCATGCCCCACGCGTCGATCTGTTCAAACGCATGGCCGTTCATCTGCCAGCCGGCCGCGCCGTGCGTAACGGGCGGCGCACCGAAGATATCCACGAAGCGGTCGTAGCTCTTCTGCATCTGACCGGCCGTCCATGCGTGATCTTTCGCGCGCACGTTGTCCTGCCAGTACACGTGGTCCCACGTGTGAATCCCGCATTCGAAACCGGCTTCGTGGATCGCGCGCATTTCC
The DNA here is from genome assembly GCF_039621805.1 of Paraburkholderia sp. PREW-6R. Lineage (NCBI taxonomy): Bacteria > Pseudomonadati > Pseudomonadota > Betaproteobacteria > Burkholderiales > Burkholderiaceae > Paraburkholderia > Paraburkholderia sp. PREW-6R. The sequence continues at coordinate 1,449,755 of NZ_CP155073.1, forward strand.
GCCGTTGTCTTCACGCCGATATCCGGTCCGGGCAGCAGCACGCCGTACATCAACTGCCTGATGCCGTAGTGCTCGACCACCGACGTGCGCGACACCTTCTTCAGGAATCCCGGCCGCAACACACGGCGCATGGCCCAGCCGGTGTGGTCTGGCCCGAGACTGAACAGGAAGGTGGCGCGCGCCTTGAAGCGGTCGAAAATCCGCGCGAGATTCGGCACGCCTTCGCGAGTGCCGCGCAGCGTGTCGACGTCGATTTTCAGGACGATACGGGCCAAGGATCAGCCCTTATTGCTGTTCGACGAGCGAGCGAGCCTGCTCGACGTCGCCTCGATACGCTTCGAAAATCTTGCGCAACGCTTCGTCGAAGGTTGATTTCGGCGCCCAGCCAAGCTCTTGCATCGTGTTCTCGATCTTCGGCACGCGATTCTGCACGTCCTGATAGCCCGAGCCGTAGTACGCACCCGACGATGTCTCGATCAGTTGCACCTGCTTCGCGGTGTCCGCATACTCGGGAAATTCGGCCGCGAGCGTCAGCATCTTGTGCGCCAGTTCACGCACCGAGAAGTTGTTGGTCGGATTGCCGATGTTGTAGATCTTCCCCGACGCGACGCCGTCTTTATTCTCGATGATCTTCATCAGCGCGGCGATGCCATCATCGATATCCGTGAACGCGCGTTTCTGTGCGCCGCCGTCGACAAGGCTGATGTTCTCGCCGCGCACGATGTGGCCGAGGAACTGCGTGACCACGCGCGAGCTGCCTTCCTTCGGCGTATAGATCGAGTCGAGGCCCGGGCCGATCCAGTTGAACGGACGGAACAGCGTGAAGTTCAGACCCTCCATGCCGTAACCCCAGATCACGCGATCCATCAACTGCTTGGAGCACGCGTAGATCCAGCGCGGCTTGTTGATGGGACCATACGACAGCTGCGATTCTTCCGGATCGAACTGCTCGTCCGTGCACATGCCGTACACCTCGGAGGTGGACGGAAACACGAGATGCTTGCCGTACTTCACGGCCGAACGCACGATCGGCAGATTCGCCTCGAAGTCCAGTTCGAACACGCGCAGCGGCTGCTTCACATAAGTGGCGGGCGTGGCGATCGCGACGAGCGGCAGGATCACGTCGCACTTCTTCACGTGATATTCGACCCACTCCTTGTTGATCGTGATGTCGCCTTCGAAGAAGTGCATCCGCTCATGATTCACGAGGTCGCCGAGACGTTCGGTTTGCATGTCCATCCCGAAGACTTCCCAGTCGGTTGTTTCGAGAATGCGTTTGGACAGGTGATGGCCGATGAAGCCGTTCACACCCAGAATCAGGACTTTTTTAGCGAAACCTTGGGTTTTCATGAATGACGGGGAGATTGGATGAGCTGGGCGAATTCGGCCGGGGAGACGGGATGTTCCTCACCGTCATGCTGGCGCCGCAATTCGTGGATGGCGATGGCACGGCCGTCGCCGCAGATCGCGAAAACGGCATTATCGCTTACGTGCAGGCCCGGCGGCAAATCCGAGCGAAGCGCGCCGGCAGGCGCCATTCGTGCGCGCGCGACGATGAAGCGCTGACCATTCAGGTCGGTAAACGCGCCGGGATAGGGCGGCGCGACTGCCCGGATCAGGTTGTAGACCTGCTGCGCGGGTTGAGTCCAGTCGATGCGGCCGTCTTCCGGCTTGCGCCCGCCGTAGTAGCTGCCTTGCGAAAGATCGTTCGGCAGATGCGGCGCTTCGCCCGCGAGCAACGCCGGCAGCACGCGCCATAGCGTCTGTTCGGCGGCAACGGCGACCTTGTCGAAGACTTGCGCGGCGGTGTCGTCGGGCAGGATGGGCACCGGAGTTTGCGCGATGATCGCGCCCGCATCCGGCTTTGCGGCCATTTCATGCAGCGTTGCGCCCGTTTCGGTTTCACCGTGAATCACGGCCCAGTTGGTCGGCACGCGACCGCGATATTTCGGCAGCAGCGAGCCGTGCATGTTGTACGCGCCGCGCGCGGCGAGCGCGAGCAGGTCGACCGGCAACATGTGGCGGTAATAGAACGAAAAAATGAAGTCCGGGCGCGCCGCGCTGACAGCCGCGTGCAGTTCGGCACTCTTTGGATCGGCGGGTGTCACGACCGGAATGCCATGCTCGGCCGCCACCGAGGCGACGCTGCCGAACCAGATGTTCTCGGCGGGATTGTCTTCATGCGTGACGACGAGCGCGACGTCCACGCCGCGTGCGAGCAGCACCTGCAGGCAGCGCACGCCGACATTGTGATACGCGAATACGACAGCGCGCGGCTTCATGGCGTCGGGCCCTGATCGATCAGCGGCGCGGCGTGCACGGCCTGCACAACGGTTTGACGTGGTGTTTCAGTCACGGTCGCGCCGTCGCGCTGTTCGAGGATGGTCTGCACGAGGTAACGCGGACGCGCGCGCACCTGCTGATAAATCCGGCCAATGTACTCGCCGAGCAGGCCGAGCGCGAAGATGATCACGCCGAGCAGGAAGAACATCACGGCGAAGAGCGTGAACACGCCTTGCACTTCCGCGCCGATGATAAAGCGGCGAATCAACAGCAGCACGAACAACGCCGCGGACCCGAGCGACAGGATCACGCCGATGAACGACAGCCACTGCAGCGGCACGACCGAGAAGCCGGTGACCAGATCGAAATTCAGACGGATCAGCGAATACAGCGAGTACTTCGATTCGCCGGCAAAACGCTCTTCGTGCGCGACTTCGATTTCAACCGGGTTCTGCGCGAACGTGTACGCCAGCGCCGGAATGAACGTGTTGATTTCGCCGCAGCGGTTGATCGTGTCGATGATATGGCGGCTGTACGCGCGCAGCATGCAGCCCTGGTCGGTCATCTTGATGCGCGTGATGCGCTCGCGCAGACGGTTCATCGCGCGCGATGCTTTGCGGCGCCACAGGCTGTCCTGCCGCTGCAGGCGGATCGTGCCGACGTAGTCGTAGCCCTCGCGCATCTTGGTGACGAGCTTGCCGATTTCTTCGGGCGGGTTTTGCAGATCGGCGTCGAGCGTGATCACGATCTCGCCGCGCGACTGCTCGAAGCCCGCGAGAATCGCCATGTGCTGCCCGTAATTGCCGTTCAGCAGGATCACGCGCGAGGTGTCCGGACGCGCGCGGAACTGCTCGGCAAGCAGCGCGGGGGATTTGTCGCGGCTGCCGTCGTTGATGAAAATCACCTCATACGACGTGCCGAGCGCGTCGAGCGCCGGATACAGGCGCGCGAACAGCGCGGCCAGTCCGGCTTCCTCGTTGTACACCGGAATGATGACCGACACTTCCGGTGCGACAGCGCGATGTTCCGAATAAATCATTTCCGCTTATTTTCCGTATTGTTCGCAAATTTCATTGACCGCACGGCACACACGTTCGACGTCGTCGGCGCTCATCTGCGTAAAGAGCGGCAGCGTGACGGTACTCGCGCCGTAGTGCTCCGCGTGCGGGAACATGCCTTCGGTAAAGCCGCATGCGCGATACAGCGAAAAGAGATGGATCGCCGGATAGTGGACGCCCGAGCCGATCCCACGCTCCTTCAGTTCGCTCATCACGCCCGCGCGATCGATCGACAGTCTGTCAAGCGGCAGCGTGACCAGAAACATGTGCCAGTTGCTGTTCTCGAAGTCCGCAAGCGGCAGGCCCATGCCGAGTTCGACTGCCGCGCCGCCCTTGAAGCCGTCGAAATACGCGCGTGCCAGCTGCCGGCGTTGCGCGGTGAAACGCTCGATATGTTGCAGCTGACCGAGCCCCACGCGGGCGGCGACGTCGGTCAGGTTGTACTTGCCGCCGAGCAGATCGCAATCCATCCCGTCGAAGCCCGTGCGTGTGATGCCTTGCAGCCGGTATTTCTGCGCGAGGATCGCTTCGTCCTCATTATTCAGGATAAGCGCGCCGCCTTCGATCGACGTGAGATTCTTGTTCGCATGGAAACTGAAGGACACGATATCGCCCAGCTTGCCGATGCGCTCGCCGTTCCAGCTCGCGCCGAACGCCTGCGCGGCGTCTTCGATCACACGCAGCTGATGCGCGCGCGCAATCGCGTAAAGGCGGTCCATATCGACCGGCAGACCCGACAGGAAGACCGGAATCAGCGCCTTCGTGCGCGGCGTGATCGCTCTTTCGAGCAGATCGAGATCGATGTTGCGCGTCGCCGGGTCAATGTCGACGAAGACTGGCGTCGCGCCGACTTCATAGATCACGTTGCTCGTCGACACCCATGATGCGGGCGTCGTGATGACTTCGTCGCCTGCGCCCACACCGGCGATACGCAGCCCGATTTCGAGCGTCGCGGTGCCCGAGTTGAACGTGCGCACAGGACGTCCGCCGCAGTATTCAGACAGTGCCGCTTCGAACTTCTGGTTCTGCGGACCGGTGGTGATCCATCCGGAGCGCAGCACGTCGACCACGCCCTGAATCGTTTCCTCATCAATTTCAGGTTTGGTGAACGGCAAAAACGGTAGTGTGGACTGGCTCATGAATGCCTGGCTCGAGTAAAAGGGCGCAACCCGGAGGGCGCGATGTACACAAAGTCTGAGAACACAAAGTCTGAGAACACAAAGTCTGCGTAAGCCTTGGACGGCGCCAGAAAAAGGGCGCAACCGCGGAGCTTACAGCGTTGAACCTTACGGTTCGCTTATTGACTGGCCTAGCCGCGCGTCAGTACCAGCACGCCCACGAGCACAATGCCGATGCCCACCACCTTTTGCACCGACATCACCTCGCCAAACAGATACCAGGCTGCGAGCGCATTCACGACGTAGCCGAGCGACAGCATCGGATACGCGAGCGATACGTCGACTCGCGACAGTCCGACTACCCATAACACCAGGCTGACCAGATAACACGTCAGGCCGGCAACGATCGGTGGCTGTGTGGCAAGGCGAAAGCCGATGGGCAGGATGTTCGCACGGGTGAATTCGAAGTGTCCAACGGCATTCGTTCCCGCTTTGAGCAGCAACTGTGCGCCGGCGTTCAACGACACACCGGCAAGAATGCAAAAGAGGGAAATCGGGTTCATCTGACCGTCTGATTCGGATATGGAGACGCTGTTACGGTTTTTCCACCGGCGCACGGGCGGCCGGGGTCGGGCTGGAAGCAGCGGCAGCGGCATCCTGAATCGGCTTCATCACGACGACGCGGCGCGGGTCGCGTGCGACGACCTGCATCGGCAAGCCTTCCTTGAGCAGGCGGTCGTAGGTGGCCGGCGGGATCAGCGCAAGCGCGTAGCGCTCCGACTTCCAGCGCTGGATCCACGCGTCGATGGTTGGCACCCATTTCTGCGGCTCGACGGAGACACCGAACGCCAGCTCGTCAGGATGCTCGACCATGATCATCGTGTGGTCGATATAAAACGGCAGCGTGTGATCCAGCACGCCGACCGAATAGAACGGCGTACCGGGCGGCAGACTGGCGATTGCGGCCTTGATCGGGGGGGCGAGCGGCGCACCGGAACTCAGGCGCCCGAACACGTCGTGGCCCGTGCCGGCAATCGTGCCGAGCAGCAGCCACGCGGCCCCGAAAGCCGCGAACGTGCCAAGGCTGCCTGAGCGGCTGCGACGATTCAGCCAGAGCGCGGCGAGCGTCATCACGAAGGCGACGGCGAGCGCGGCGAGCACCCAGACACGGTACTCCACGTAGAGCTCGGTCGGATTGCGCGCGTCGCCGAAGCGCGACATGAACGATGCGGCAAAGGCTGCCACGACCAGAAAGAGCGCATAGCCGGCCAGGTGGCGGCGCAACTGCTCGCGCGTGACGAGCGGAAGGTAGAGGCCGATCACGAGCGCGATCGGCGGTGCGATCGGCAGCGTGTAGGACAGCAGCTTCGAATGCGACGCGCTGAAGAAGAGGAAGATGAACGCGGTCCACACCAGCATCAGCGTGACGGGCGCGAAACCATTGGGCTGACGCGGCAGACGCCATGCATGGCGGAAGCTTTGCACCGTGAGCGAAAGCCACGGCAGGAAGCCCACCAGCAGCACCGGCACGAAGTAGTAAAACGCGCCAGGGCGGTTCTGTTCGGGCGTCAGGTAGCGTTTGAACTGCTGGACGATAAAGAAGAAGTTCAGGAACTCCGGGTTGCGCTGCTGCACCAGCACGAACCAGGGCGTAGCGATCGCGAAGAACACGATCAGGCCGCCGATCAGATGCAGGCGCTTCCATACGGCCCAGTCGCGGGCGGCAATCGTGTAGAGCACCAGCACGGCGCCCGGCAGGATCAGACCCACGAGACCCTTGGAGAGCACCGCCAGCGCCATCGAACCCCAGCAGACCCACATCCATGCACGCACGTTTGCGGACGGCAGGTTGGGGCGCTGCGCAAGCAGCAGCGCGCAAAGCGTGAGCTCCATCCAGAACGACAGGCCCATGTCGAGCGTGTTGAAGTGGCCCATCAGGTTCCAGTACGGCGACGTGGCCAGCACGATCGCCGCGAATACGCCGGTTGCCGCATTGAACACGCGAGCACCGGTAAAGCCGAGCAGCAGCACGCCGGCAAAGCCCGTCAGCGCGGTGTACAGGCGCGCCTGCCATTCGCCGATGCCAAACCACGCGAAGGTCAACGCATTCGCCCAGGTTTGCAGCGGCGGTTTCTCGAAGTATTTGTAGCCGTTGTAGCGCGGGGTAATCCAGTCGCCGGTCTGGAACATTTCGCGCGCCATTTCGGCGTAGCGGCCTTCGTCGCTTGGCAGCAGATGGCGCCAGCCGAGCGGCACGAACCAGATCACGGCAAGGGCCAGCACCAGCAGCAGGATCGTGGTGCGGTTGAGCGGTAGCCTCGACGGCGTATCGTTCATGTTGTAGTTCAACCTGTTGGGGCGTCGCCGCCGTGGGCAGCGAAGCAAAATAGTGTCAATGCGCGAACGGCCGGCCCGCGAAGCCCGGCCGCCGACAATGGCGCGCAGTGTACGTGATCGGCCGTGACGCGGCGAGGGGCGCGTTCCGAATTCGCGACGCGCGAGCGCGGCCCGCGCTACGCCTCGATCAACAGCGCGGCGGCGACTTTGCGGCCCTCGGCCATCAGAATGTTGTAGGTGCGGCAAGCGGCCTTGAAGTCCATCGTTTCGACGCCGATGCGTTTCGCGGTCAGACCGGCCGTCAGGCGCGGATGCGGAAACCGCAGCTTGTCGCCGCTGCCGAACACGACCACCTCGGGCGCGTAGCCGGCCAGCATCGCGAAAAGTTCGGGACTTAGCTGGTCGAACGACGAGATGGGCCACGGGACGACCGGCGCGTCCGGCAACAGCAGAATGCTGCCCGAATGACGCACCAGATTGATTTCGACATAGTCGGCGCCGTAACCGGTCACGGTGTTCAGGGCGCCGCTGGAATCCTGATGTAATTTCAAATTCGTTTTCCGAAGTCGTCTTGATTCATTCCGCCTCTCTGACCGGGCCGGTGCATGACTGTCTGACAGCACCAGCGTGTCAAGGGTTGCCACAAGCGGCCACAGGCGGCCCACGAGCGGCCCACAAGCGGGCCGCAGCCAGGCCACAAGCGACCCGGGAACGGGCTGAAAAGCCCCGCCATTGCAGCCGGCGCATTGCGGAAGTCGGCCAAAATCCGCTAAATTATAACCTTTAGCCGCGTTGCGGCGCCCTTGCCCACCTGCCGCCACGAGCCGCGCACCCGGGCAGGCGCGGGCCGCCGGCTACCTGCCCCGGTTCGTACACTCGGGCTGGCCTGCAGGCTGGCTCCGGGTCTGGCTTGAACCTGGCGCGAGCCTGCTCTCGCTGCCCGGCGTGATCCGCCGCAGGGGCGTGCGGCCGGCTCATGGCTCATAATGGCTGTCCACCCGCGTCCGGCGGCCGATGCCGCGCGCCGCGCCCGTCTTTCCCTTGTTGGCGAACGTGCCCGCCCCGGCGATGTTTCCCCCAGGTGTGTTTTGCATCAAGCGTTTGCCCCAGCCCATCAACAGGATGAAGTGCCCGCCGTGAAACCGATTCTCAAATCCAACAAGTTGTTGAATGTCTGTTACGACATTCGCGGGCCCGTTCTCGAACATGCGAAGCGGCTCGAAGAAGAGGGCCACCGGATCATCAAGCTGAATATCGGCAACCTTGCGCCATTTGGCTTCGAGGCGCCGGACGAAATCATTCAGGACATGATTCTGAATCTGCCGGGCTCGTCGGGTTACTCGGATTCGAAAGGCGTGTTCGCCGCACGCAAGGCGATCATGCATTACACGCAGCAAAAGGGCGTGCACGGCGTGGAGCTGGACGACATCTACATCGGCAATGGCGCGTCCGAGCTGATCGTGATGGCGCTGCAGGGCCTTCTGAACGACGGCGACGAAGTGCTGCTCCCCGCGCCCGACTACCCGCTATGGACTGCCGGCGTGAGCCTCGCGGGCGGCACGCCGGTGCACTACATCTGCGACGAATCGAATAGCTGGATGCCCGACCTCGACGATATTCGCGCGAGAATCACGCCGAATACCCGCGCGCTCGTCGTGATCAACCCGAATAATCCGACCGGCGCGCTGTATTCGGACGAGCTGCTGCTCGGTCTGGTCGAGATTGCGCGCCAGCACGGCCTCGTGATTTTCGCCGACGAGGTGTACGACAAGATCGTCTACGACGGCAAGAAGCACACGTCGATGGCCGCGCTGTCCGAAGACGTGCTGACCGTGACGTTCAACAGTCTGTCGAAGAGCTACCGTTCGTGCGGCTATCGCGCGGGCTGGATGTTCATCTCGGGGCTGACCGGCGAAAACCGCCGCCACGGCAAGGACTATTTCGAAGGCCTCGGCATTCTGGCGTCCATGCGTCTGTGTCCGAACGTGCCGGGTCAGTATGCAATCCAGACCGCGCTCGGCGGCTATCAGAGCATCAACGACCTGATCGTGCCGGGCGGCCGCCTGTACAGGCAGCGCGAACTCGCGTACGACATGCTCACCGCGATTCCCGGCGTGAGTTGCGTGAAGCCGGAAGCGGCGCTGTACATGTTCCCGCGCCTCGACCCGAAGGTGTATCCGATTCAGGACGACCAGCAGTTCATTCTTGACCTGCTGCTGGAAGAGCGTGTGCTGCTCGTGCAGGGCACGGGTTTCAATTGGAAAACGCCGGATCACTTCCGCGTCGTGTTCCTGCCCAATGTCGACGACCTCGCGGATTCGATCAACCGGATCGCGCGCTTCCTCGACGGCTACCGCAAACGTCACACAGCCTAGCGCACAATAGGGCGTGCGGCGCGGCGCTTCTGTGTCGGCCGCGCCGTCTCGCGCGCTGCCCCGAATCTGTATTCTTTCAATCTTCTACTCGAAAACACACGCTGCATGGAACCGATCAAAGTTGGACTGCTGGGCTTCGGCACGGTAGGCAGCGGCACCTTTACGGTACTGCGCCGCAATCAGGAAGAAATCAAACGCCGCGCGGGCCGCGGCATCGAGATTGCGCGCATTGCCGTGCGCAACCCGGCCAGGGCAACCGCCGCGCTCGGCAGCGAGGCGGGCACCGTCTTGTTGACCGACGATTTCAATGCCGTGGTCGACGATCCGTCGCTCGACATCATCGCTGAAATGATCGGCGGCACCGGCGTGGCGCGTGACCTGGTATTGCGTGCGATCAGAAACGGCAAACATGTGGTGACGGCCAACAAGGCGCTCCTCGCCGTGCACGGCACGGAGATTTTCGAGGCGGCGCGCGCCAACGGCGTGATGGTGTCGTTCGAGGCAGCGGTGGCAGGCGGCATTCCGATCATCAAGGCGCTGCGCGAAGGGCTCACCGCCAATCGCATCCAGTACATCGCGGGCATCATCAACGGCACGACGAATTACATCCTGTCGGAAATGCGTGACCGTGGGCTCGACTTCGCGACCGCGCTGAAGGCCGCGCAGGAACTCGGTTATGCGGAAGCCGATCCGACCTTCGACGTGGAAGGCGTGGACGCCGCGCACAAGGCGACCATCATGAGCGCGATCGCGTTCGGCGTGCCGGTGCAGTTCGATCGCGCGTATGTCGAAGGCATCAGCAAACTGGCCGCGATCGACATCCGGTACGCGGAAGAACTGGGCTATCGCATCAAGCTGCTGGGCATCGCGCGTCGCACGGACAAAGGCATCGAATTGCGCGTGCATCCCACGCTGATTCCCGAAAAGCGTCTGCTGGCGAATGTGGAAGGCGCGATGAACGCAGTGGTCGTGCACGGCGACGCGGTGGGCACCACGCTCTACTACGGCAAGGGCGCGGGCGCGGAGCCGACGGCGTCCGCGGTGGTGGCCGATCTGGTGGACGTGACGCGTCTGCACACGGCCGATCCGGAGCATCGCGTGCCGCATCTGGCCTTCCAGCCGGACAGCCTGTCGAGCACACCGATCCTGCCGATCGACGAAGTGACGAGCGGCTACTACCTGCGTCTGCGGGTGGCGGACGTGACCGGCGTGCTGGCCGACATCACGCGCATTCTGGCCGACACCGGCATCTCGATCGACGCACTGTTGCAAAAGGAATCCGAACAGGTCGACGCGAACGGCAAGGGCGAGACCGACATCATCCTGATCACGCACGAAACGGTCGAGAAAAACGTCAACGCGGCGATCAGCTCGATCGAGGCGCTCAAGACCGTTGTCTCGCAAGTCACCAAGCTGCGCATGGAAGCGCTGAACTAGGCAGAACGATGAACTACCTCTCTACGCGCGGCGCCGGCGCCGGCGAACACCACACCTTCTCGGACATCCTGCTCGGCGGTCTCGCAAAAGACGGCGGCCTGTACCTGCCCGCCGACTATCCGCGTGTCACGGGCGACGAACTGACACGCTGGCGCACGCTGCCTTATGCCGACCTCGCGTTCGAAATCCTGTCGAAGTTCAGCGACGACATTCCCGCCGACGACCTGCGCGCGCTGACCCGCAAGACCTACACCGCGGCGACCTACTGCAACACGCGAGACGGCGAAAGCGCCGCGCAGATCACGCCGCTCAAGACACTGGGCGTCGAAAACGGTGCGCCGCTGTCGCTGCTGGAGTTGTCGAACGGACCCACGCTCGCGTTCAAGGACATGGCGATGCAGTTGATCGGCAACCTGTTCGAATATGCGCTGGACAAGCATGGCGAGACGCTGAACATTCTCGGTGCAACCTCGGGCGACACCGGCAGCGCTGCCGAATACGCGATGCGCGGCAAGAAGGGCATCAGCGTGTTCATGCTGTCGCCGCACAGGAAGATGAGCGCGTTCCAGACCGCGCAGATGTACAGTCTGCAGGACCCGAACATTTTCAACATTGCGGTGGAAGGCGTGTTCGACGACGCGCAGGACATCGTCAAGGCCGTTTCGAACGATCACGCGTTCAAGGCGAAGTACAAGATCGGCACGGTCAACTCGATCAACTGGGCGCGCGTGGTGGCGCAGGTGGTGTATTACTTCAAGGGCTACTTCGCGGCGACGAAGTCGAACGACGAGCGCGTATCGTTCACGGTGCCGTCGGGCAATTTCGGCAACGTGTGCGCAGGCCACATCGCGCGCATGATGGGTTTGCCGATCGAGAAGCTGGTGGTGGCCACGAACGAGAACGACGTGCTCGACGAATTTTTCCGCACGGGCATTTACCGTGTGCGCAAGGCGGCCGAAACGTATCACACGACCAGCCCGAGCATGGACATTTCGAAGGCCTCGAACTTCGAGCGTTTCGTGTTCGACCTGCTGGATCGCGACCCGGCGCGCGTGTTGCAGCTGTTCCGCGACGTCGAGGAAAAGGGTGGTTTCGACCTCGCGGCGAGTGGTGATTTTGCGCGCGTGAAGGAATTCGGTTTCGTGTCCGGGCGCAGCAGTCACGCGGATCGTGTGGACGCGATCCGCGACGTGTTCGAGCGCTACGGCACGATGATCGACACGCACACGGCCGACGGGCTGAAAGTGGCGCGCGAGCATTTGCAGCCCGGCATCCCGATGATCGTGCTGGAAACGGCTCAGCCGGTGAAATTCGGCGAGACGATTCGCGAGGCGCTGTTACGCGAGCCCGAGCGTCCTGCCGCATTTTCTGGCATCGAATCATTGCCGCAACGCTTCGACGTGTTGCCGGCCGACGTGCAGCGCGTGAAAGACTTTATTGCCGCGAGAGCAGACAGGTAAAAGGAAAAGCCGCCGGGTGTCCAACCCGGCGGGCTCGCGAGGCTGAGCGACCCCGACCGCGCCGCACAAGACGCAGCCGCCACACGACCGCGCCGCCACACGACCGCGCCGCAGCCTCGCGCTCACACCGCTACAATCAATCCTTTAAACCAGCGGCTTCGAGACGAAAAAGATGCCCACTCCAATGCCCCGCGCGCCGATGCTGAGCACGGCCGACGCGCTAGCCACGCTGCTGAGCGCAGCGAGCCCGATTGCCGGCACTGAATCGCTCCCTACGCTGGAAGCATTGAACCGCGTGTTATCGGCGGATGTGACATCCCCGCTGGACGTCCCGCCAATGAACACGAGTTCAATGGACGGCTACGCGGTCCGCAGCGCCGACCTCGCCGAAGGCAACCGCACCCTGCGAGTGTCGCAACGCATCCCGGCCGGCCACGCGCCGCAGCCGCTGGAAGCCGGCACTGTCGCCCGCATTTTCACCGGCGCCACGGTGCCGCCAGGTGCTGACGCAATCGTGATGCAGGAGCAGGCCGAACCGTCCGGCGACGAAGTCACGATCCTGCACAGCCCGCAGCCCGGCGAATGGATAACCGCGCAGGGCGCGGACATCCGGAGCGGCTCCGTGATCCTCCCCGCCGGCACGCGGCTCACGCCCCAGGCACTGGGCCTTGCGGCCTCGGTCGGCTGCGCCAGTCTGGAGGTTCGCCGCCGCGTGAAAGTCGCCGTGTTCTTTACCGGCGACGAACTGACCATGCCCGGCGAACCGCTCAGGCCTGGCGCAATCTACAACTCGAACCGCTTCACACTCCGCGGCTTGCTGGAGAAGCTGGGCTGCGAGGTCACCGACTACGGTATCGTCGTCGACAAACTCGACGCCACACGCGCCACATTGCGCGATGCCGCCAGAGCCCACGACCTGATTCTGACCTGCGGCGGCGTGTCGGTCGGCGAAGAGGACCACGTGAAGCCGGCGGTGGAAGCGGAGGGGCGCCTGTCGATGTGGCAGATCGCCATGAAGCCCGGTAAGCCGCTCGCTTTCGGCGCGGTTCGGCGCGACGTAGCGGCTGCCGCACAAGTGCAGCCGGCACCGGCAGCCGGCTCGGCGCAACCCGCCACTCGTGCCGAAACGTTTTTTATCGGTTTGCCGGGCAATCCCGTGTCGGCGTTCGCCACGTTCCTGCTCTTCGTGCGCCCGTTCGTGCTGAGCATGGCAGGCGTGCGCTCCGTAGCGCCCCGTTCGCTGTCGCTGCGGGCCGACTTCACGCAAAAGAAGGCCGACCGCCGCAACGAGTTTCTGCGCGCGCGCGTCAACGAGGCCGGCGGTCTCGATCTGTTCCCGAACCAGAGTTCCGCCGTGCTGACCTCGACGGTCTGGGGCGACGGTCTGATCGACAACCCGCCGAATCATGCGATCAGCGCCGGCGACACCGTGCGCTTCATTCCCTTTTCCGAACTGCTGAACTGAGGCCGGCCGCAGCCGGTGCATCCGATGAAGATTCAACTCCGCTATTTCGCGAGCGTGCGTGAAGCGCTCGAACGTGCCGACGAAACAGTCGATGTACCCGAGAGCATCGCCACGGTAGGCGACGTGCGCGCCTGGCTGCGCGTGCGCGGCGGCATCTGGGCGGACACGCTTGCCGAGGGCCGAGCGCTGCGCATGGCCTGCAACCACGTGATGACCGACGCGGGCACGCGTATCACCGAGGGTTGCGAAGTTGCGTTCTTCCCGCCCGTGACCGGCGGCTAGACCGCGCGCGCTGTTTTTGCCGGACCCGTCCGCTTTCAGTCCTGGAGCCATTCATGCCCGTCCGCGTCCAAACGGAAGACTTTGATCTGACCGCCGAGGTGGCGGCACTACGTGCGCGCAATCCGAAGATTGGCGCGGTTGCGTGCTTCGTCGGCACGGTGCGCGATCTGAACGACGGCAGCACAGTCGAAACGATGGAACTCGAGCATTACCCCGGCATGACGGAAAAATCGCTCTATGCGATCGTCGCGACGGCGCGCGAGCGCTGGCCGGGAATCGAGGTGCTGATCGTGCACCGGGTCGGCAAGCTGTATCCGCTCGATCAGATCGTGCTGGTCGCAACGACGGCTGCGCATCGGGGCGACGCATTCGCATCGTGCGAGTTCGTGATGGACTATCTGAAAACGCAGGCGCCGTTCTGGAAGAAGGAAAAGACCGACGCCGGCGAGCGCTGGGTCGACGCCCGCGTTACCGACGATGCCGCGCTTGCGCGATGGAGCATGCAGTCAGGCGAAGGCATGGATGCCGGTTGAGCGTGGTGAGGCAAGCGACCGCGGCGACCGCATGACCACTCCGGCGTCCGATCCGGATGCGGTGCGACTGGATTGCAGACGCCGTTACTCATCTTCCCGCGAGCGCCCGACAATGCGCGCCGGAAACGGCTCGCCCGCTGGCCGCTTCGCGAGAGCCGCGTGATCATCCGAGTCGTCTTCGCGCGGACGACGTGGCGCGATGCGCTCCAATAGCGCCCGCTGCTCCTCCGGAATCGTGTAATCCCAGCCAAACCGGCTCAGCTGCAGGCTTTGCGCAATGCGCAGTGCCGGCTCCATGAAGCGCACCGCGGCGGCGGGCTGATAGCGCGATTGCACGGTATCCAGAAACAGATAGAGCCAGCGGCTGAAGTGTTGCGGCTCGACGCCCTCAAGCGGTTGGTGGGCCTGCTGAACGTTGCCGCGGTAGTGCTTCGCGCCAAGCACGAGGCTTGCCCAGAACGCGCACATTTTCGGCAGATGGTCGTCCCAGCGGCCGGCGAGCGTCGCCTCGAAGAGCGGGCCGAGCTGCGGGTCGGCGCGCACGCGGTCGTAGAAGCCGTAGACAAGCTCGCGAATGTTCGCGTCGGTAGGTTCCGCAGCGCGCGGGGTGAGCGGTGCGGCAGGAAAAGATGGGTTCATGCGAATTCCGGAAAACGTGCCAATGCTGCGCGAGCCGAATGGCGGCGCTACATCATGTCGCATTCGACTGGACTGCGTCGGCGCGGTCGTCGGCGCGCAGGTCGGCCCGGGATGTCAGCGCAGAAGGAAGCGGCTTGCCAATACGCTGCTTTTCGTGAGAATGAGAACGTCAGGAAACGTTACCATTACCGTTGAATGACCCTCGCAGAGCTGACAGCCGTGAATCAAACATGCTCAGCGCCTGCATCTTAGGGCGGCTGACAGCTCCCCGCAACCCTCGCGTCGACGCGGTTTTAATCCGGATCGCGGTCTGCGCTCATGCGGCACCCGTACTTATGAGACTGACCGACTACACAGACTATTCACTGCGCGTCCTGCTCTTTCTCGCCGTGCGCGGCGAAGGCTTGTCGACGATCCAGGAGATCTCGGACGCTTACGACATCTCCAAGAACCACCTGATGAAGGTGGTGCAGCAACTGGGCGAGCTCGGCTGGGTTGAAACCGTGCGCGGCCGCAACGGCGGCCTTCGACTGGCCGGACACACCAGCGAACTGACGGTGGGCGAGATCGTGCGGGCAACGGAGAGCGACTTTGCGCTCGTCGGCTGCTTTCCCGATCAGCACGGCCAGCGCCGGCCCTGTGTGATAACGCCACAATGCCGCCTGCGCGGCGCGCTCGAGGCGGCGCGCAACGCTTTCCTGGCCGAACTGGACCGTCACACGATCGGAGAGGTCGCAGAGCCGCATGGGCCTCTCGCCGCGCTGCTCGGTCTGAGTCAGGTGATTCCTATCGTGCCCGCAGCCGCGCCTCCCGCCGGTTCGGCGCCCGTTGGCTGAGCGACGAACGGTTCGCGCGCGTCAAAAGGTAAAAACTTGTCTCCAGACGCAAAAAAGCGCTTGAAACGCGGGTAAATCGCCTCATTTTGGTGGTAATCGAAATTGGAGGTCTCTTGATGAGAATCGACAAACTAACCACTAAATTCCAGGAAGCGCTGGCCGACGCGCAGAGTCTCGCGGTAGGCCACGACAATCAGTACATTGAACCCGTCCACGTGCTGTCTGCGCTCGTCGCGCAGCAGGACGGCTCGGCGCGCTCGCTGCTCTCGCGTGCCGGCGTGCATGTCCAGGCGCTGCAAACCTCGCTCGACGAAGCCATGACGCGCCTGCCGCAAGTACGCGGCACGGACGGCAACGTGCAGATCGGCCGCGAGTTGACCGGCCTGCTCAACCAGGCGGACAAGGAAGCGCAAAAGCTGAACGACACGTTCATCGCGAGCGAGATGTTCCTGCTCGCCGTAGCCGACGACAAAGGTGAAGCCGGCCGTCTCGCGCGTCAGCATGGGTTGTCGCGCAAGTCGCTCGAAAGCGCGATTGCAGCGGTGCGCGGCGGCTCGCAGGTGCATAGCCAGGATGCGGAAAGCCAGCGCGAAGCGCTGAAGAAATACACGGTCGACCTGACCGAACGTGCGCGCGCGGGCAAGCTCGACCCGGTGATCGGCCGCGACGACGAAATTCGCCGCTCGATCCAGATCCTGCAGCGCCGTACCAAGAACAATCCGGTGCTGATCGGCGAACCGGGCGTGGGCAAGACCGCGATTGTCGAAGGACTCGCGCAACGGATCGTCAACGGTGAAGTGCCGGAAACGCTGAAGGGCAAGCGCGTGCTGTCGCTCGACATGGCCGCGTTGCTGGCGGGCGCCAAGTATCGCGGCGAGTTCGAAGAGCGCCTGAAGGCGGTGCTGAACGACATCGCGAAGGACGAAGGGCAGACCATCGTCTTTATCGACGAAATTCATACGATGGTGGGCGCGGGCAAGGCCGAAGGCGCAATGGACGCGGGCAACATGCTCAAGCCGGCGCTCTCGCGCGGTGAATTGCATTGCGTCGGCGCGACCACGCTCGACGAATATCGCAAGTACATCGAGAAGGATGCCGCGCTCGAACGCCGCTTCCAGAAGGTGCTGGTCGATGAACCGACCGTCGAGGCGACCATCGCGATCCTGCGTGGTTTGCAGGAGAAGTACGAACTGCATCACGGCGTGGACATTACCGACCCGGCGATCGTCGCGGCGGCCGAGCTGTCGCATCGCTACATCACGGATCGCTTCTTGCCGGACAAGGCAATCGATCTGATCGATGAAGCCGCGTCGAAAATCAAGATGGAAATCGACTCGAAGCCGGAAGAGATGGATCGGCTCGACCGTCGTCTGATTCAGTTGAAGATCGAGCGCGAAGCGGTCAAGAAGGAAAAGGACGAAGCGTCGCAGAAACGTCTGCAACTGATCGAGGAAGAGATCGAACGTCTCGATCGCGAATATTCGGACCTCGAAGAAATCTGGACGGCCGAAAAGGCAGCGGTGCAGGGCAGCGCACAGTTGAAGGAAGAGATCGAGAAGACGCGCGCGGAAATCACGCGTCTGCAACGCGAAGGCAAGCTGGAAAAGGTCGCCGAATTGCAGTACGGCAAGCTGCCGGGTCTGGAAGCCCAGCTGAAGGAAGTGACGCAGGCCGAAGCAAACGAGCAGAACAATCCGACGCGGCCGCGTCTGTTGCGCACGCAGGTTGGCGCGGAGGAAATCGCGGAAGTCGTGTCGCGTTCCACGGGCATTCCGGTGTCGCGCATGATGCAGGGCGAGCGCGAGAAGCTGTTGCAGATCGAAGGCAAGCTGCACGAGCGCGTGGTCGGTCAGGACGAGGCGATCAGCGCCGTGGCCGACGCGATCCGTCGTTCGCGCGCCGGGTTGTCGGATCCGAACCGTCCGTACGGCTCGTTCCTGTTCCTCGGACCGACCGGCGTGGGCAAGACCGAACTGTGCAAGGCGCTGGCGTCGTTCCTGTTCGATTCGGAAGACCATCTGATCCGTATCGACATGAGCGAATTCATGGAGAAGCACAGCGTCGCGCGGCTGATTGGCGCGCCGCCGGGATATGTCGGCTACGAAGAAGGCGGTTATCTGACGGAAGCCGTCCGCCGCAAGCCGTATAGCGTGATTCTGCTGGACGAGATCGAGAAGGCGCACCCCGACGTGTTCAACGTGCTGCTGCAGGTGCTCGACGACGGCCGTATGACCGATGGCCAGGGCCGCACCGTGGACTTCAAGAACACGGTGATCGTGATGACGTCGAACCTCGGTTCGCAAGTGATCCAGTCGATGGTCGGCGAGCCGCAGGAAGCCGTGAAGGACGCGGTGTGGGAAGAAGTGAAGCTGCACTTCCGTCCGGAATTCCTGAACCGGATCGACGACGTGGTGGTGTTCCATGCGCTCGACCGCTCGAATATCCAGTCGATCGCGCGGATCCAGCTGGAACGTCTGCACGAGCGTCTTGCCAAGCTCGACATGCAACTCGTGGTGTCGGACTCAGCGCTCGAACATGTCGGCAAGGTCGGCTACGATCCGCTGTTCGGCGCGCGGCCGTTGAAGCGCGCGATCCAGCAGGAGATCGAGAATCCGGTCGCCAAGCTGATTCTGGCCGGCAAGTTCGGTCCGAAAGACGTGATTCCGGTCGAAGTGGAAGACGGCAAGCTGGTGTTCGAGCGCGTCGTGCACTAGGTCAGCGTCCAGCGGAAGCGACGCGCTGGCATCACGCGAAGCACGGAGCGGCGGCGAAGGTTGAGCCGCTCCGGCATTCATGCAAAAGCGGCAACGAAGGTGACTTCGTTGCCGCTTTTTTATTTGTGCGACTCCTATCGCTCCGGTGCGACAGCCGACGTGCGTACTTTCAGATCCCGCTCAGGCACTGCCCTTACCGAATAGCGACGACAGCCCACCCAGCGCGCCGAGCACCGTCGTCGCGTTCAGTTTGCCTTCGGCCGGCACCTGGCCTTCCGGAGTCGCCGCGTTGACCACGTGCGGCAGAATTTGCGACAGCAGCCCGGTGACCTCGTCCGGCTGAACGCCGGCTTTGGCTGCAAGGTTGGTCACCGTGTCCGAGCCGAGCACGCTATGCAGCGCGTCGGGACTGATCGGCTGATTCTCGCCGTTGCTGATCCAGGACGTGACGACGTCGCCCAGGCCCTTTTCCCTGAAACGTTCAATCAGCCCATTCAGGCCGCCCGGCTGGCTGTTGACGAATTCGAGTGCGGTTGCAATGAGGGCCTGCTGGCCGCCGCCTTCAGGCGACTTGCCAACGAGGGAACCAATAGTGTCGAGTAGGCTCATGACGATCTCTGTTGAAGGCCGGCGCGCCAATGGCGGACCGGCGGGTTAAAACGCCGCGCGGTGGCGCGGCAAGGTTGGTCACGCACCGCCCGAGGCTGCCGCCGCGGAGGCCGCCTTGCTCTTCTTCGCTTTTTTCTTCGATGCCTGGGTACCGGATGCGTCGGCCGGCGCGGACGCCGCCATAGTGGCCGGCGCAGGCGCGGCTGCTGTATCGGACGCCGCCTTGCTCTTCTTTTTCGACTTTTTCGTACCAGACGCCGCCGCGGGCGCGGACGCCGCCGTGGTGGCGCCGGTGGTGGCGGCGGTCGTGGCCGGCGTTGTCGCGGCTGTCGTGGCGGCCGGTGCAGCTTTGGTGCTGGCGGTACTGCCGGATTTGCTGGCGGCCTTGGCACCGGCCGGCGGCGCGGTCGAACCGTTGATCGTCAAGCCGGCTGCTTCGAGGTTCACCACCGATTTCGATCCGATGCCCTTGACCCGGTTGGCGAGGTCATCGGCATCCTTGAACGGCCCGTTCTTGCTGCGTTCGTCGATGATCGCTTTCGCATGCACGGGGCCGATGCCCTTGACTGACTCCAGCGCCGCCTGATCGGCGGAGTTCACTTCGACCGCCGCCGCGAATCCGGCCGACAGCGACAAAGCCAGAGCAACGCAAAGCATGAACAGCTTCTTCAGCATAGCAAGCACTCCATTGAGGGCAAAAAAGTTAGCCGCAAGGAAAAACTCAGGACCTCACATTCTGTCGGCGGGCGTTGCGCTTAAGCATAGGACAATCGCGTGTGCCTATTTGCAGAGGCGGTCGATTTATACCGATCGATTCGTGACAAGTAAATCGGCGCAGACAATATTTAAACCTTTTGCATTGGAATTAAGCTGTTGTGAGTTTATCGATCAAGTCCGCGCTATCAACAATGATCCGGTGGACAAATGACAATGCGATTGCTTGATCTGAAACGCACCGGAAGTCCTAAACCCGATGCGCGTTGAAACGACCGTCTCGCCGATCGCCGTGATACAAGCTTTTGCTGTCGAGCAAACCGAGGGACAGCCTACGACGCCACAGCGGCGCGATCTGCCGATGGCGCATGGGGATGCGGTTTTGGCGCGGATAGCCGGGTTGCCGCGCAGGCTGGGCGAGATTGTCCGCATGATCGCTTATGACGAAGCGCGATCCACTGCTGGCGTCGCTTCATTCCGCGAAGGCAGCGGCCGCCAGTAGCTCAAGCCGCTGCATCCATCCGATGCGCCGCGTTCGCTCGCAAATACCGCTTGCTCACCGTGCGCCAGTAAAGCAGCAGGCCGATTCCCGCGATTGCCAGGCTCGCCGTATTGGCAACCCAGAATCCGCGCGCGCCGGTCAGCCATGCGGGCGTGAGACCTGCCACGTCGAACCCGAGCACATAGCCACCGCCAAGGCCCACGCCCCACAATGCGACGGCATAAATCACCGTGGGCACCACCGCGACCTTATACGCACGCAGCACGAACGCGCTCGTGATCTGCAACGCATCGAACAGGTGATAGCAGACAACGATCAGCACGAGTGGCATGGCCGCAGCCGCGACCTGCGCGTTCGGCGTATAGCCCGCGATGATGAACGGCCGCAGCACCAGTACGATAGCGCCGTAACAGCAGGCAATGGCCACTGCCATCACGATGCCGTGACGCGACAGCGTGCGTGCTGCTTCCGGCCGATGTGCGCCGAGCGCCTGAGCGACCAGCGTCGACGAGGCAATGCCAATGGAGAGCGGGGTCATGTACAGCACGGCGCCGATATTGCCGGCGATCTGATGACCCGCGAGCGTGGTCGTGCCGAAGCGCGCGATGAAGAGCGCCATGAACGTGTACGACGTCACCTCGATCAGGTACGAGAGTCCCATCGGAATGCCGAGCCGCAATTGCGCTGCCTGCCGGCGCCAGACCGGCCAGCAGAAGCGCGTGAAAACGCCGAACGGCGCGAATACTTCGACGCGCGTCAACAGCACCATGCCGAGCACCGCCAGCGCCCAGTTGATCGTCGTGCTCGCGAGCGCACAGCCTGGACCGCCCAGCGCCGGCACACCCCACCCGCCGAAGATGAACCACGTGTTCAGCGGAAATTTCAGCAGCAGCGCGCCGAGTTGCAGGATCATCACGAGCCGCGGCTTGCCGACCGCGTTCGTGACGGAGCTGTAGACGCGAAACGCGAGTCCGGCGGGCAGGCCGAACGCGAGAATTTGCAGATAGCCGACCGTGCGTGCATGCAGCGCCGCGGGTACACGCGCGAGCCGCAGCAGGAACTCCGGAAAATAGAGAATCAGAAATCCGACGACGGTCAGCGCCAGTGCAAGCCACAGCGCCTGGCGCACTTCTTCGCCGATTTCGTTGTAGCGGCGCGCGCCGTACAGTTGCGCGGTAATCGGCTGAAGCGCGGTGAGAATCCCGGTCAACCCGATATATACGGAAATATAGATCGACGACCCAAGGCCGAGTGCAGCCAGATCCACCGCCGAATAGCGGCCGACCATCGCGGTGTCGATCACGCCGAACGCGATGATCGCCAGCTGCCCAATCAGCACGGGCCACGCGAGCCCGGCGATTTTGCGTACGTCGGCGAACATGGTCAGTCGGACTTCTTATGCCAGTTGCGGCGTTTGACGGGAACCGGCGGCTTCGGACGATCGATGCGCACGTAAAGACGGAACCGCTCGTCGCGGTCGGCCACCCGGCGGCCTTCCCACACCAGCTTCCACACGAAGTTGGACATCGCGCTCGGGTCGCCGTACTCCTGCGTGTCCTGGCGCAGGATCACGTCGCAGTCCTGGTCGAACGAGAAGTGCATGTCGCCGAAATACGCGAACGTCGCGATCTGCGCGTTCCCGAGGCGCACGGGCGAGATACACGTGTAGTCCTCCGGCAGATGGCTCGCGATCTGCTGCGCAACGTCCTTATAGGTGCGGCTGTAGTTGACCACCGGCAGCCACAGCGTCATGAGCAGCACCCACATCAACGTGGTGCCGGCGCTCGAGAGCACCACGCTGCGCCACAGGACTTTCGGATGACGCGCGAGACGCCATTGCACGAGCACGAACCAGCACACCGTCACGGCGACCGCGCAGACGAACGACAGGATCTTGAACTGCGGTGCGAAGCCCGGCGCGAGGCGCGCCAGGTTGCGTGCCAGAGGATGCGGGAAACCGGTGAGGCCCGCGATATACACGAGCCACACGAAGCTGCCGAGAATCGTGAAGCTCAGCAGAGCGAACCAGTCGATTGCATTGATCGCGCCGCGCTTCAGGGTGGGCAGCGCAAACGTGGCGAGCACCGCGAGCGGCGGCAGCAGCAGCATGTAGAGCCGGTTCGACTGATGGCTCTGCAGCACGACCAGCACGAAGAGCGGGCCGATCACCGACAGCGGAATCGCCACGTGCGGCGCGCGGCGCAGTCCCGACCAGCTGAACCACGCCCACACCGCGAGCGGCCACGCGGGCCACGTGAAAAGCGGCAGATTTTTCAGCGCGTAAGCGGCGACCGAGCCGGGCGGCCCGGCAAACGAACTCAGGCTGACGTGCACCCATTGGTTGAGGTACCAGACGGCGTCGTCGGGAAAAGCGGCGAGGGCGGCGATCGGCCACGAGATCGACACCAGCAGCGCGACCGGCAAGCCGGCCAGCAGCAGCCAGCGCGAACGCGTCTCGCGCACGATCAGCGCCATGGCGAAGGTGCCGAGCAGCAACGCGCCGACCAGCACCGGACTGCTTGCCAGCGCAACGAGTCCGATTGCGAGGCCCCAGATCATTGCCCCCTGAATGGGCTTGTCGATCATTCGCACGAGCCCGTACACGAGCATCGCAATCCCGACGAACTGAGCAAGTTGGGGCGTGGTTTCGTGGCCGCGCTCGGCAAGACCGAAACAGGCGAGCAGGATCAGCAGCGCTCCGTCGGCGAGCGTGCGGCCGTAATCGCGCG
Source organism: Paraburkholderia sp. PREW-6R (assembly GCF_039621805.1). Taxonomy (NCBI): domain Bacteria; kingdom Pseudomonadati; phylum Pseudomonadota; class Betaproteobacteria; order Burkholderiales; family Burkholderiaceae; genus Paraburkholderia; species Paraburkholderia sp. PREW-6R. The sequence continues at coordinate 1,472,846 of NZ_CP155073.1, forward strand.
GCTCCGGCTCGCCGCCGAACGCGTATTTGAACGGTTGAACTTCGGCACGCCGGCCGAGCAGATAGGCCGCGTACCAGACGAACGCGCAGCCCGCGCAGAACAGCAGACCGGTAAAGACGCGTGACGCGTTGCTCGCGTCCACCCAGGGTGCCAGCAGGCGGATTGCGCTGGCGCCCAGCCAGTAGCCGAGCGGCCCGTCTTCAGTGAGATATTTGCCGACCAGATTCGGCAGCAGCCAGTCGTGGGCGCCGCCGTTGGCCATGGTCCACATGACGCCGAAGCCCGCCGCGTCCTCGTTCTTCCACGGATCGCGGCCGAACAGGCCGAACGCGGCGTAGACGATACAGATGGTCAGCAACAGCCAGCGCGGCAACGCACTTGTCGCGGAGGCAGTGAGGCGAACGACAGGTCTCATGCGGTGTGTGGATATGGATAAGCGGTGCAGCCGGGACCGGACGGGTTGTCCGGCTGGAATGGTCCGTTCTGGAGCATCCGGCATTGTAGTCGTGCCGTGCGGCGCGCGTCACGGCCGGTAACGGTACGGCCGGTAAAGGCGCGGCCGGAAAAGGCGCGGCCGGTAATCGCTCGCAGCGAAAACCGGAAAGTCTGTGACAAGCACACAACACCAGGTGGTGCACTGACGTGCGCTGGCGTGGCGACAAAAAAAGGGCAGCTCGCGCTGCCCTTCTGATTCCTGCTGTGCAACTGGCCGGAGCCAGCGGCGACGCAGAATTTACTTCACGGCTGCCTTGCCGGTAGCGCGCGAGCCAAACTTGTTGCGGAACTTCTCGACGCGGCCTGCCGTGTCCATGATCTTTTGCTGGCCGGTGTAGAACGGGTGCGACTCCGACGACACTTCGATCTTGGCGAGCGGGTAGGTCTTGCCTTCGAATTCGGCGGTTTCCCGCGTCTGGATGGTCGAGCGCGTCACGAACTTGAAGTCGTTCGACACGTCGACGAACAGGACTTCGCGGTAATTCGGGTGAATGCCTTCTTTCATGGTCTTTCCTTTAATCTGGCGGTAGCCAACCCGCGTGCAGCCGTTTTTAAGCGGACCGCATCTTGGCGCGAGCCACTTGCCTAGGGTCGAAAAACCGCGATTATGCCAGAAAATCAGTCGGTTGACGAATGTTATGCCGGCTTTTCACGGTGAACCGAACTGGAGGCCGACGCGTGCCGGGTCTTGCCGGTAAAAGCGGGCGAGTAGCCGGTAAAGCTCCGGATACTCGGCCTCGAACGCCTGCGGCTTGACGAACAACGCCTCGCTGCACACGGCAAAAAATTCCGACGGATGGTCCGCCGCATAGGGATCGATCAGCGAATCGCGCTCAAAACGCGCCCAGCGGCGCTCCGGGACGGCGTCGACTTTCGCGCAGAAATGATCGTACGCGTTATCGAACACGTCGGCCCACGCCTGCGCGTCGAGCGGCGCGTGCCAGCGGCGCATCAATGGCGGATGGCCGTCCGCGTTGCCGTCGAGCATGTCGATCTTGTGCGCGAATTCGTGAATCACGACGTTGTAGGCGTCCGTGCCGTCCGTCATCTGCGCGTCTTCCCACGAGAGTACGACCGGGCCGCCTTCCCACGCTTCGCCGCTCGCGTCCTGCTCGATCTCGTGGACAACGCCGTCTTCGTCCTCGACCGTTTTGCGGATCACGAATTCGCCCGGATAAACGATCACGCCGACCCATCCGCGGTACAGATCCAGACTGAGGTTCAAGACCGGAAGGCAGGCCTGCGCGGCGATGGCCACCGTCATCGCGTCGGTGAGTTCGAGCTGGTGTGCGGTCGAAAACTCTTTTTGCGAGATGAAGAGGCTGCTCAGTTCGCGCAGTCGCGCCAGATCGGCTGCTTCGAGGTGTGCGAGAAAGGGCAGGCCGCCGAGCGTGGCTTGCCAAAGGGCGTCGTCGATCGCGTAGTCGCGCAATGCGCGATCGCGGCGGCGCGTGCCCAGCCATTGAGTGAGTTTCGAAAGCATCGCCTGATGAAGCCTTTAGTCGATCTGTTTCTGCCACGCGGCGAATATCCCGCCGCACATCGCGATACCGATCAGAAAGTAGAAGCCGTCCAGCGAAGTCAGAAAGCTCGCCTGTTGTGCGACTGACCGGCTGATCTCCACGACCGCGAGCGCGTGCGCATCTGCAGGCGAGCGGCCTGCGACGGTGAAGCCGCGCGTCAACGCGGCAAGCGCGTTCTGAAACACTGGATTGTACGGATTCACGAACTCGGCGAGGCGGCTTTGATGCAAAGCCTGTCGATGCTGCTCGACGATAATCACCGACGCCGTTGCAAATGAGATCATCAACTGTCGCACGATGTTTTTGAGACGATAGCCGTGCGTGAATTCCTCGATCGCGAAAATGCGGAACGTGAGATTGGCGACAGGCAACACGATGAACAGCAACAACAGGCCGCGCAACAGCAGCGGCACGAGCAGGGCCGCTTCGCCGACGCCTGGCGACATGCGCGTCATCCACGCGGCGGCGAACGCAGCCACCGCGAAACCCGGCACGATGATCCACTTCTTGCGCGGCAGCACCTTCGCGTAACGCAGGTAGACGAACAGCGCGCTGGCCGATACCAGCGACGTCACGCCGACCAATTGGCCCGTGTTGTCGACGGGATAGCCGAGGCCGCTTTCCAGAAAGCGCGAGATCAGATAACTGAAGGCGGTCGAGATGTAGTAGTAGAACATGTACAGCACGATTCCGGCTCGGAACACCTTTTCGCGCAACGCGTGCAGACGCACGAGCGGCGACGGATGATGCCACTGATGCCACGCGAACCAGCCTAGCGCGGCGATGCCCGTGGCCGTCAGCAGGATCAATGCGGGCGATCCGCTGAACAACTGGAAGCGCACTTGCTGCATCACGATTTGCAGCGCGCCTTGCGCGAACGCGAAGATCAGATACGGCCAGAAATGCGCGGAACCGCGTTCCTCGGGCAGGCGGTTACCGGCGTCGGGCAACGCGAGCAGCGCTAGCACGGCGAATAGCACGCCGACGGGCGCAGTGCATGCAAAAAGCGCGCGCCAGTCGAAGTGACTGACGAGCTGTCCGCCGATGAGCGGCGCGAGCGCGCTGCACAGCACGATCAGTAACAGGAACGCGCGCGTAGCGGCCGGCCGCTGCTGCGGCGTGAAGCTCATCTGGATCAGGATACGGCAGGTGCCCATCATGGGGCCGATGAAATAGCCTTGGAAGCCGCGCGCCAACGCGAGTTCGACCGACGATTCGCACCCTGTCGCGGCCAGCGCGCCGGCCGAATAGAGCAGCATGCAACCGGCCACGTAGCGCCGATAGCCGAAGCGTTCCACCCACCATTGCTGCTGCAGGATGCCGAGGACGGCGGCGACGGCGTACGCGCTCGACGCCCACACGAGCTCGTCGGGCGAAGCGTTGAGGCCGCCCGCGATATAGCTTGTGAAAAAAGAAAAGATCGAGTTGTCGAAGTAGTCGAGGCCGGTGACGATCGCGAGCACCCACGGGAAAAAATCGCCGCGCAGTTTGGCGACGCTGAAAAGGGGTGCGCGGGACTGGGTGGCATTCATGCTCATTCGTCCGGGGCCGCTTCGTCCGGAGTGCGTGTGTTCGGATCGGTGTGGGTGCTTGTGTGCGGGGCCTTGTCTTTGGCCTTGCTCGCTCTGGCCGGGCGTTTCGCAGGCGATGCCGATGCGGCGCGCGCTCTGGTCACGGAGCCGCGGCGTCGAGCGAGCAGCGCGTCGGCGTTTTCGCCGGCGAGGCGCCGCTCCAGATAGTCGAGATCCGGGCTCAGCTCGGCGCGCAGCTTGTGCGCTTCCTTGAGTTCACGCCGCATGCTCTCGATGCGCGCGTCGAGCGCCTGGACCTGCTGCGCAATGGCGTCGCGAATCTGCTGCAGGGATTCCGTTGAATAACGGTGAGCACCGTCGACCGGCTCGAGTGGACGCTTGAGCATCTCGGTGATGCTGTGCAACGAAAATCCGAGCGAGCGCAGGCGCAATATGCGGCCAAAGCGCTGCAGGTCTTCTTCGTCGTACAGACGATAGCGGCCTTCGCTGCGAGTCGGCGAAACGAGCCCGCGTTCCTCGTAATACTTCAGCGTGCGCGCCGTGACGCCGAGGCGTTCGGCGGCCTCGCGTACGGTCATCAGGGAGGAGGCGTCGTCCGGCATGCGCTGCCCTTGGTCTCGCTCGTTGGGTGGTTGGCAAAAGCGCATTGTACGTCAACGTGTACGTTCACGTACAGGTTTGCTGTTTTCACGATGGATTCGGCTTCAGAACTGCACGCGAAAAAAACCGCCCGGGCGGGCGGTTTTTCTGAATCGCGCGCAACAGCCTTAGCTGCCGCCGCCACGACGCATCATGTCGAAGAACTCCGAATTGCTCTTCGTTTGACGGATCTTGTCGAGCAGGAATTCCATCGACTCGACTTCGTCCATGTCATGAATGAACTTGCGCAACACCCAGATCTTTTGCAGCACTTCCGGTTTGATCAGCAGTTCTTCGCGACGCGTGCCCGACTTGTTCAGATTGATCGACGGGTAGACGCGTTTCTCAGCCAGGCGACGTTCGAGGTGCACTTCCATGTTGCCGGTGCCCTTGAACTCTTCGTAAATCACGTCGTCCATGCGGCTGCCGGTTTCGATCAGCGCCGTACCGATAATGGTCAGCGAACCGCCTTCCTCAATATTGCGCGCCGCGCCGAAGAAGCGCTTGGGCCGTTGCAGCGCGTTGGCGTCCACACCACCCGTCAGCACCTTGCCCGAGGCCGGCACGACGGTGTTGTATGCGCGCGCGAGACGCGTGATCGAGTCGAGCAGAATCACCACGTCGTTTTTCATTTCGACGAGGCGCTTGGCCTTTTCGATCACCATTTCGGCAACCTGCACGTGACGGGCTGCCGGTTCGTCGAACGTGGAGGCGATCACTTCGCCTGCGACCGAACGCTGCATCTCCGTCACTTCTTCCGGGCGTTCGTCGATGAGCAGCACGAACAGCACGACATCCGGATGGTTCTGTTTGATGGCGTGCGCAATGTGCTGCAGCATCACGGTCTTACCGGACTTCGGCGACGCCACCAGCAAGCCGCGCTGCCCCTTGCCGATCGGCGCGATCATGTCGATGATCCGGCCCGTGACGTTTTCTTCGCCACGCATTTCACGTTCGAGCAGCAACACCTTGTTCGGGTGCAACGGCGTCAGGTTTTCGAACATGATCTTGTGCTTCGAGGCCTCCGGCGGCTGGCCGTTGACCTTGTCCACCTTCACCAGCGCGAAATAGCGCTCGCCGTCTTTTGGCGTACGCACTTCGCCTTCGATCGTGTCGCCCGTATGCAGGTTGAAGCGGCGAATTTGCGACGGGCTGATGTAAATATCATCCGTGCTGGCGAGGTAGGAGGTTTCCGGCGAACGCAGGAAACCAAATCCGTCCGGCAGCACTTCGAGCGTGCCGTCGCCGAAAATCGTGTCGCCCGTTTTGGCTCGTTTTTTTAGAATGGCGAACATCAATTCCTGTTTGCGCAGGCGGTTCGCACTTTCGATCTCGAGGCCATTGGCCATCTCGATCAATTCGGACACGTGCAGAGTCTTAAGCTCGGATAAATGCATACGGAGAACCCGCAGGAGAAGGTGCGACGAAATGAAATCTGGGAGGAGAGTGAGCGGAACCGCTCAAGGACTTACACGTCTTTTCGACGTTTTGCGGATTCTAGCATAGCACACGCCAATTTCCGCCAGTGCGACGGACAGGCATCTTTCCCGGCCGGCGTGTTGCCGACTGACAACACGCGTCGGCATTGCGTGCCGCGCCGTCTGCAAGACGCGCGGCACGCAGTCATAGCCAATTTACAGGTTGCCGTCGAGGAAAGCGGTGAGTTGCGACTTCGACAATGCGCCAACTTTCTGCGCGGCGACAGCGCCGTTCTTGAACAGGATCAGTGTGGGGATACCGCGCACACCGAACTTCACCGGCGTGGACTGGTGCTCATCGACATTGATCTTGGCGATCTGCAGGCGATCGGCGTAGTCCTTCGCGACCTCGTCCAGAATCGGCGCGATCATCTTGCACGGACCGCACCATTCAGCCCAGAAATCGAGCAGCACGGGTTTGTCGGATTTAACGACGTCCTGTTCGAACGATGCGTCGCTAATATGCTTGATTTGTTCGCTCATTGTATGAATACCTCTATCGGTTCGAGGCCCGCCTGAATTGCTCGCCACGATACGTCAAAAACCAGGGGAAACTTCCGTTCGCTTTGCCGCCACCCGAAGCCGGTTCAGCTTACGCCGCGAACTGTCAAACTGGTTCGGGAGTACGCTCAAGCCTCACATGTGCGGGTCATTCGAATGCCAGTTTAGCTTAATTCGCTATGCGTTGCCGGGGGCGATAGTACCCATCAGGGGCAGCGGGGCCGGGAGCTGCCAGTGAAGTGCCACATGGTTCTTCAACAGCGACATCCTCTATCTGGCGGCTCGCCACGCAAACTCAAGTGCCTTGGCACACGCGTCGGCGCATTGCTGTTTATATGAGATGAGGTTAGCGATTCGGCGCATCGCAAGCGTTCTGGTCGTATTAACAGTCGCGCGACGGGCCGAGGGATGATAGAATCTTTCGTGACGGGCCTCCTCGCATGGAGGGATGGTCAACCTGGTCAGGTCGGGAACGAAGCAGCCACAGCCGTTTTCCACCAGTGCCGAGGGTCAGGCTCGTCACCTTCCTCCTTCTGTTCTCCGCGCAGTTCTCTCCCTATCGGCTGTTCGCTGTTTTCCGCGTTGGCTGTCCGCTATTTTTCGAGTTTTATCGCAGTGGCCCGTTGTCTCGCTCGCCACCCGCTCCCAGCCTATGAGCTTTGCGCGCGTGTTGTGCTCGAGGGCAACCTCGCTGGGTGCTGCCGAAGCGTTTATCCGTTGCCTGAACTATTTTTTTCTATCGCGGCTTTAGCCTGATTCAATCAGGCGGCAGCGTGTGCTCGCGCACCGCTCCGAAACGATTTGCGCGGCAGTGTTACTGATACAATTTCCAAATGACCTATCAAGTTCTCGCACGCAAATGGCGGCCGAAGGATTTTGCCTCGCTCGTCGGACAGGAGCACGTGGTGCGCGCGCTCACGCACGCGCTCGATGGTGGCCGTCTGCACCACGCCTATTTGTTTACAGGCACACGCGGCGTCGGCAAGACCACCCTCTCGCGTATTTTTGCGAAGGCGCTGAATTGCGAAACCGGGGTGACCTCCACGCCGTGCGGCGTGTGCCGCGCGTGTCGCGAGATTGATGAAGGGCGGTTTGTCGATTACGTCGAAATGGACGCGGCGAGTAATCGCGGTGTCGACGAAATGGCGGCGCTGCTGGAGCGCGCGGTGTATGCGCCAGTCGACGCGCGTTTCAAGGTCTACATGATCGACGAAGTGCACATGCTGACCAACCACGCGTTCAACGCAATGTTGAAGACGCTGGAGGAGCCGCCTTCGCATGTCAAATTCATTCTGGCCACTACTGACCCCCAGAAGATTCCGGTTACGGTGCTGTCGCGCTGCCTGCAGTTCAATCTGAAGCAGATGCCGGCGGGCCATATCGTGTCGCATCTCGAGCACATTCTCGGCGAAGAGGGCGTGCCCTACGACGCGCAGGCGCTGCGCCTGCTCGCTCGTGCGGCCGACGGCTCGATGCGCGACGCGCTGTCGCTGACCGATCAGGCGATCGCCTATTCGGCCAATCAGGTGAACGAGGAAGCGGTGCGCGGCATGCTGGGCGCGCTTGATCAGAGCTACCTGATCCGCCTGCTCGACGCGCTGGCGGACGGTGACGGCGCGGCCGTGCTCGCGATCGCGGACGAAATGGCGCTGCGCAGCCTGTCGTTTTCAACGGCGTTGCAGGATCTGGCGAGCCTGTTGCATCGCATTGCGTGGGCGCAGTTCGCGCCCTCGTCGGTGCTCGACGAGTGGCCGGAAGCTGCGGACCTGCGTCGTTTCGCCGGCGTGCTCAGCGCCGAAAAAGTGCAACTGTTCTACCAGATCGCGACGATCGGCCGGAGCGAACTGGGCCTTGCGCCCGACGAATACGCGGGCTTCACGATGACGCTGTTGCGCATGCTCGCGTTCGAGCCAGCGCCGACGGGCGGCGGCGGTGCGGCGGGTCCCGCGTCTGCATCAACGCAATCGGGAGCGGGTGGCTCGCCGGCTACGCGACGTGCGGGCTCGCCGGTGACGGCTGCGCAGCAGGGCGGGTCGGCGGCGTCGGTCAAGTCGGCGTCGGCTGCTGCAACGTCCGTGGCTTCGGCGGATGAGGGCATGGCCGCTGCGGCGACTTTCGAAGCGTCCGTGGGTAAGGGGGAGACGCCTCGCGACGGGTTGGCGGGCGGGAACGCCGCGCGAGCGCTCGCACCGTGGGAAGACGAACCCGCCGGATCCCCGTCAGCGAACGCTTTGCAAACGTCCCAAACGTCCCAGCCGCCCGCGCAAGGGGAGGCATCCATAGCGGCCGCGCCCGCACCCGTCGCTGAACCAAAAGTTTCGGAATCGTCTTCAGCACCCGAAGTTACGACAGCCTCCGCGCCGCGCGCCGTGTCGTCGGTGGCTCAAGCCCCGTCAGCATCCGGAACCATCTCTGCGCCCGACGAACCCGCGCCCTCGACCCCGCTCAGTGGCCCTGCTGCCGCAGCGTTGGCGCGTGCCGAGGAGGCCGCACCTTTGGCCGCGTCGCAAGAACTGCCGCCTGCGGCAGACACTGCGCCACGTCGCGCGGGCGGTGCGAGTGCCGCACTCGACGTGCTGCGTTCTGCCGGCCTCAAGGTGTCGTCGGATCGAGGGCGCGTGAGCGCTGCGGGCGTCGCGAAGCCGGCTGCGCCCAAGCCGGCCACACCTACGCCGGCTACCGCTATATCGGCGGCGCCTATATCGGCCGCGCTCAAACCAGCCGCGTCCAAACTAGCCGCCCCCAACCCAGCCGCCGCCAGGCCCGCAGCGTCACGTGCGCCGGTGCCGACCCCTGCGGCGCGAGGCCGCGTGTCGGACCAGAGCGCCGCTGCGTCCGCGCATGATGCGTCGGCCGGCCGGAACACCGCATCACAAACAGCCCAACGCGAGCAGTCCGCGAGACCCGCGCAGCGCAGCGCCACGGAGCAGAATGGGTCATCCGTCCCGCCTTGGGACGATATGCCGCCGCCTGACGAGTACATGCCGCTCACCGCCGCTGACGAGGGTTACTACGGCTTCCCAGACGACAATGACGTGCCGGCCTTCGACAGCGGTCCGGACGACATGCGCATGAATGGCGCGGCGGCCGCCGCGCCGGCGCCGGTGGTCGATCAGCGTCCGCTGCCGCCTGCCGTGCCGCTCGACCCGCTGGGTTTCAATGGCGACTGGCCCGCGCTGGCGGTCGATCTGCCGCTCAAAGGCATTGCGTATCAGCTCGCGTTCAACAGCGAACTGACGGCGCTCGAAGGCACCACGCTCAAACTGAACGTGCCGGTGCCGCAGTATGCGGAAGCGTCGCAGGTCGCGAAGCTGAAGGCGGCGCTTGCCGAGCGGCTCGGCCAGAATGTCGACGTGCTGGTCGAAGTCGGCGCCGCGCGCCGCACGGCGGCCGCGCACGACGCTGCCATGCGTGCGCGGCGTCAGCAGGAGGCCGAGCGCGAAATCGGCGCCGATCCGTTCGTGCAGTCGCTGATCCGCGAATTCGGCGCGAGTATCGTGCCGGGCTCCATCCGCCCGATTACGCCGGACGCCGGCTCGAACGGCGCGTCGTCCGCTCACTGATTCGCCGCGTCAGAGCACGCGTTTTTCCGAATTTCACGCTTTTACGAAGGAGCATTTCCATGATGAAAGGCCAACTCGCCGGGCTGATGAAACAGGCCCAGCAGATGCAGGAAAACATGAAGAAGATGCAGGAGCAGCTTGCGCTGATCGAAGTGGAAGGACAGTCGGGCGCCGGTCTCGTGAAAGTCACGATGACCTGCAAGAACGACGTGCGCCGCGTGTCGATCGATCCAAGCCTTCTCGCGGACGATAAGGACATGCTGGAAGACCTCGTCGCGGCCGCGGTCAACGACGCCGTGCGCAAGGCCGAAGCCACTGCCCAGGAGAAGATGGGCGGCATGACCTCGGGCCTGCCGCTGCCGCCGGGATTCAAGCTGCCGTTCTAAGCGCGTGGGCGGCGCGGCGTCGCGCTTTGCTGGTCGGCAGCGCTGCTGCGCTCGCGACGCATCAAAAGGTCTGTCGCGGTTGCGCGGCTTGCGTCGTCGTTGCCGCATGTGTCCGGCAATACAAACGGCGCACTGACGGCAGCCGATGTGCTGCATGAAATACGCCGCGGCGGCGCTCCGCATGACGGACTGGCTGCGCCACGTCTGCATCGCTCGGTGCGCCTGCTGGTCCGCGCGGCGCTGGCTGCCGAAGCGGCACGGTTGTTGTCAAAGCGCCGCGCCTGCCTCCACAGCGCCGCGCCTGCCTCCAAAGCGCGGCACCTGCTGTCAAAGCGCCGCGCCTGCTGTCGAAGCGTCGCGCCTGCGCCGGAACTGCGCCGGGCGCCACGCAGCCGTTGAATCACCGCATTGCAACCCGCATATCAGGCATCTCCTACTTCGACGCCGATCCGCATGAAACAACCTTCCGCCTTGTCGGCGCTCGTCGAAGCGCTGCGCGCGCTGCCCGGAGTCGGGCCCAAGTCTGCGCAACGCATGGCCTACCACCTGATGCAACATGACCGTGACGGCGCTGAAAAGCTCGGCCGATCGCTGCTGTTCGCCACCGAGCATCTGCGGCACTGCGAAAAGTGCAACACGTTCACCGAAGCGCAGATCTGCGAGGTGTGCCTCGATGAAGAGCGCGATCCCGCGCTGCTATGCGTGGTTGAGACGCCCGCCGACCAGATCATGCTCGAGCAGACCATGACTTATCGCGGCCTGTATTTCGTACTCATGGGACGTCTGAGTCCGCTCGACGGCATCGGTCCCAAAGAGATTCATTTCGACCGGCTGGTCAGGCGAGCGTCGGACGGCATTGTCAAGGAAGTCGTGCTCGCCACCAATTTCACCAACGAAGGCGAAGCCACCGCGCATTATCTCGGTCAGACGCTCAAGGCGCGCGGTCTCGCCGTGACGCGTCTCGCGCGCGGCGTGCCGGTGGGCGGCGAACTCGAATATGTCGATGCGGGCACGATTGCCCGCGCCATGCTCGACCGTCGCTCCATGTAGTGCGTGGCGGCGCGAACGTGCCGCCGTCACTTCCGTCAAACGAGAACGAGGAGACACATGAGCGCCACCCCCGAATCAGGCGCGGGCGCCGCGCCCGACCGCCATTCCGGTCCATCCAGTCAATCTGCACAGTCCGATCGCGCAACGTGTCCATCGCGAGGGCCGCTCGCCGGCGTCAAGGTGCTCGAACTCGGCACGCTGATTGCCGGCCCGTTCGCCGCCCGCTTTCTCGGCGAGTTCGGCGCCGACGTCATCAAGATCGAAGACCCAAAGGGCGGCGATCCGCTGCGCAAATGGCGCAAGCTCTATCCGGAAGTGGGCGGCACGTCGTTGTGGTGGGCCGTGCAGGCGCGCAACAAAAAGTCCGTGACGGTCAACCTGAAGGCCGAAGAGGGCAAGGACATCGTGCGGCGTCTTGCGAAAGAAGCGGACATCGTCGTCGAGAATTTCCGGCCTGGTCTGCTCGAAAAACTTGGGCTAGGCTATGACGTGCTGTCGGCGGACAATCCGGGCCTCGTGATGGTGCGCCTGTCCGGCTATGGTCAAACCGGGCCGTATCGCGACCGACCCGGATTCGGCGCGATCGCCGAGTCGATGGGCGGCTTGCGGCATATCACCGGTTATCCCGATCTGCCGCCGCCGCGCATTGGCATTTCGATCGGCGATTCGATTGCCGCTCTGCACGGCGTGATCGGCGCGCTGATGGCGCTCCATCACAAGCAGGTGAACGGCGGCAAGGGGCAGGTGGTCGACGTCGCGCTGTATGAAGCCGTCTTCAACATGATGGAAAGCGTGGTGCCCGAATACGGCGTGTACGGCATGGTGCGCGAGCGCACGGGCGCGTCGCTGCCGGGCATCGTGCCGTCCAATACCTATCCGTGCCGCGACGGCAGCATCGTGATCGGCGGCAATAGCGATCCGATTTTCAGGCGGCTGATGATTGCGATCGACCGCGACGATCTCGCGAACGATCCGGCGCTCGCGCATAACGACGGCCGCGTGCCGCGCACGCAGGAAATCGACGGCGCGATCGCGGCCTGGCTCGCCACGCGCACGATCGACGAAGCGCTGGCCGTGCTGAACGCGGCGGACGTGCCGGTAGGCCGCATCTACAGCGTGGCCGACATGTTCACCGATCCGCAGTTCATGGCACGCCAGATGATCCAGCGCTTCAAATGGCAGGATGGTCAGGACATCACGCTGCCCGGCGTCACACCGAAGCTGTCCGACACGCCCGGCGAAACCCGCTGGCTCGGTCCGGAACTGGGTGAACATACCGATGAAGTCCTGCAATCGCTAGGTTATGATGCAGACCACATTGCAAGGTTGCACGCGCAACAGATCGTCTAGCGCGGCAGCCGGGCGGGGCGTCGTGCGAGCGGCGTCCCACGCGTCGCGGCAAAAATGAAAGCCGATAAAAAACCGGATAACAAGAGTTGGAGACTGAAGACCATGCAACGCAGAACTTTCCTCGCCGGTAGCGCCGCGCTCGCGGGCGCGACGCTCGCCGCCACGCCGCTTGCCTTCGCTCAGGGCAAGCCGGAAACCGCCAAAGTGGCGATCGCGGTCGGCGGCAAAAATCTCTTTTATTACCTGCCGCTCACCATTGCCGAGCGCCGCAATTATTTTAAAGACGAAGGACTCGACGTCGAAATCTCCGATTTCGCGGGCGGCTCGCAGGCGCTGAAAGCGGCCGTCGGCGGCAGCGCGGACGTCGTCTCCGGCGCGTTCGAACATACGTTGCTGTTGCAGGCGCAAAAGCAATCGTTTCGCGAGTTCGTGCTGCAAGGACGCGCGCCGCAGATCGTGCTGGCGGTGTCGAAGAAGACGATGCCCAACTACAAGTCGATCGCGGACCTGAAGGGCAAGAAAATCGGCGTGACGGCGCCGGGCTCGTCGACCTCGATCATGGCGAGCTTCGTGCTGGCCAAAGCAGGGCTGAGCGCGAAGGACGTCGCGTTCATCGGGGTGGGCGCGGGCGCCGGCGCGATTGCCGCGTTGCAGTCCGGACAGATCGACGCCATCGCCAATCTCGACCCGGTCATCACGAAACTCGAGCGCACCGGGGAGGTTCGCGTGGTGTCGGATACGCGCACACTCGCCGACACGCGCAGCGTGTTCGGCGGCGATATGCCGGCCGGTTGCCTGTATGCGTCGCAAACGTTCATCACGAAAAATCCGAATACGACACAGGCGCTCACCAACGCGATGGTGCGCGCGCTGAAGTGGCTGCAAACGGCCACCGGCAGCGAGTTGATCAACACGGTGCCCGAAGGCTATCTGCTGGGCGATCGCGCCGTGTATCTCGACGCGTGGCAGCACGTGAAGGAAGCCATGTCGCCCGACGGCCTGATGCCCGCCGACGGTCCGGCGACGTCGCTCAAAACGCTGCAGGCTTTCGATCCGAACGTGCAGGGCAAGCCGATCGATCTGTCGAAGACGTGGACCAACGATTTCGTGAAGAAAGCGCTCGCTACCGTCAAGGTGTGAGTGCCGCCGCAGCGACTGCGTGAGCAGCCCGACCACGATCTTCCAAGCGAGCCGAACGATGACTGTTGCCGCCCTGGCGCTCGAAAACATCACCTGCACGTTTGCTGCGCGCGATAAGCGCGCGCAGCGTTACACAGCGGTCAAGGACACGACGCTGCGCATTGCGCCGGGCGAATTCGTGTCGGTGGTCGGCCCGACCGGCTGCGGCAAGTCCACGCTGCTGAACATCGGCGCCGGATTGCTGACGCCGTCCACGGGCACGGTCAGTGTGTTCGGCGACCCGCTGAAGGGCGTCAACCGGCGCGCGGGCTACATGTTCCAGGCGGACGCGCTGATGCCGTGGCGCTCCGCCATCGACAACGTCATGGCCGGCCTTGCGTTCCACGGCGTGCCGGCGGCGCAGGCGCGCGTGAAGGCCGACGAGTGGCTCAAGCGCGTCGGTCTGGGCGGCTTCGGCGACCGGTATCCGCACCAGTTGTCGGGCGGCATGCGCAAGCGTGTCGCGATGGCGCAGACGCTGATTCTCGATCCGGACATCATCCTGATGGACGAACCGTTTTCGGCGCTCGATATCCAGACCCGTCAGTTGATGGAGAACGAGTTGCTCGACCTGTGGGCCGCGAAGCGCAAAGCCGTACTGTTCATCACACACGATCTCGACGAAGCGATTGCAATGTCCGATCGTGTCGTGGTGCTGTCGGCGGGACCGGGCACGCATCCGATCGGCGAGTTCACGATCGATCTGCCGCGTCCGCGCGACGTCGCCGAGATTCGCGCGCATCCGCGTTTCGTCGAGTTGCACGCGCAGATCTGGAGCGTGCTGCGCGACGAAGTACTCAAAGGCTATCAGCAGCAGTTGACCGCCGTCTAGTCGCGTCCCGTCGCTTCGCGGTGATGCGCTCCGGTATGCGCGTCGAACAATCGTCAAAGGCAAATCGAGTCATGTGGAAGACGCTGCGCCCGAACCGGGCGAATCTGGTGATCTGGCAATGGTTGCTGCTCGTGCTGAGCTTCCTGGTGTGGTACGTGCTGACCAGCCCGACGCTTTTGCCCGCGTTCTATTTCGACGACCCGAACAAGGCCGCGTTCTTTTTCGGCGAGCCGCAGAAAGTGCTGCAGCGGATCTGGGAGTGGTTCACGGGCGGCGAGATTTATCTGCATCTATGGATCACGCTGGTCGAAACCGTTCTTGCGTTTGCGCTCGGCACGGCGCTCGGACTGGGCGTCGGCTTGTGGCTCGCGTTATCGCCGCTCGCGAGCGCGTTGTTCGATCCGTATATCAAGGCCGCCAATTCGATGCCGCGCGTGATTCTCGCGCCGATCTTCGGCGTGTGGTTCGGCCTTGGCATCTGGTCCAAGGTCGCGCTCGGGGTCACGCTGGTGTTCTTCATCGTGTTCTTCAACGTCTATCAGGGCGTGAAGGAAGTGAGTCCGGTCGTCCTCGCCAACGCGCGCATGCTCGGCGCGAACCGCAAACAGCTGTTGCGCTTCGTCTATCTGCCGAGCGCGATGAGCTGGGTGTTTTCCAGTTTGCATACGTCGGTGGGGCTCGCGTTCGTCGGGTCGGTGGTGGGCGAGTATCTCGGCTCGGCGCGCGGCGTCGGCTACCTGATCCTGCAGGCCGAGGGCACCTTCGATATCAACACCGTGTTCGCAGGCATTCTGGTGCTGACGGCGTTCGCGCTGATTCTCGATGCGATTGTCGGCATCGCGGAACGGCGGTTCATGAAGTGGCAGCCAAAGACAGGTGACACGGAAAAGCTCTGATTACGAAGAAAACGGCGTTCGGTTCATCGATCAGTCCACGAACCGGACACCGTTTTTCCATCTCGCGAATCGTGCTGACGGGCAGCGCCTGCGACCTACGGCGTCACCACGACTTTGCCGATCACCCGCCGCCCGGCCATGTCGCGCAACGCTCGGCCGGTTTCCTCGAGCGTGTAGCGCGCCGACACATAAGGCTTGAGCTTGCCTTCGCCGATCCAGCGGGTCATCTGCTCCAGGGCCGTGTGGTTATGCTGCGGCTCGCGCTTCGCAAAATCGCCCCAGAAAACGCCGACCACGCTTGCGCCTTTCAGCAGCATCAGATTCAACGGCAGTTTGGGAATCTCTCCGTTCGCGAAGCCGACCACCAGATAGCGTCCGCGCCAGCCAATGCTGCGAAACGCGGGTTCTGCATAGATTCCGCCGACCGGGTCGTAGATCACGTCGGGGCCTTTGCCTTCGGTGAGCGCGCGGATCCGCTCGCGCAAGTCCTCGGTGCTGTAATTGATGGTGGCGTCCGCGCCGTGCTTCACGCAGGCCGCGAGTTTCTCGTCGCTGGATGCCGCCGCGATCACGCGCGCGCCTAACGCCTTGCCGATTTCGACCGCTGCAAGACCGACACCACCGGCCGCGCCCAGCACGAGCATCGTCTCGCCGGCTTTCAGTCCGGCACGATCGACCACCGCGTGGTGCGACGTTCCATAAGCCAGCGTGAAAGCGGCGGCCAGCTCGAAAGGCACGGTGTCGGCAAGCGGCACGCAGGCCGCCTCTGCTGCCACGGCCTGTTCAGCAAAACCGCCCGAGCCCGTATAAGCAACGACGCGCGAACCTGGCCTGAACTGCGTGACGCCTTCGCCGACCGCGCGAACGATGCCCGCGAATTCGGAGCCCGGCGTGAACGGCAGCGGTGGTTTGAACTGGTATTTGTTCTCGATGATCAGCACGTCGGGAAAGTTGACGGCTGCGGCTTTTACGTCGATCACGACATGGCCGGGCGGCGCCTGCAGGTCTGGCAGGTTTTCGACAACCAGGCTCTCCGGGGGGCCGTATTGATTACAGCGGATCGCGCGCATCGTGTCTCCATGTCGAACAAGGTTTGGTGAAGGACTGCCTGTGGGGCGTCGTGCTCATTCTGAGTGTAAAACAATGCGCACGACCGTGCGTTTTCATTGTGTGGCGGACTCGCCAGACGGCGTTGCTGCTGAACGCTGTCAGGTGAATTAGCGCGTGTTGCGCGCTGCGTGGATGCCGGGTCGTGTGTCGTTCGCGCGCCATCTTTCCTCGGTTACAATCGCCGGATGCGAATCCTACTCAGCAACGACGACGGTTATCTGGCGCCCGGCCTGGCCGCGCTCTATGAAGCGCTCAAGCCGATCGCGGACGTCACGGTCATGGCTCCCGAACAGAATTGCAGCGGTGCGTCCAATTCGTTGACGCTGTCGCGGCCGCTTTCGGTGCTGCGTTCGGCGAACGGTTTCTACTACGTGAATGGCACGCCTACCGACTCGGTGCACATTGCGCTCACGGGCATGCTCGACCACACGCCGGACCTCGTGGTCTCGGGCATCAACAACGGCCAGAACATGGGTGAAGACACACTCTATTCCGGCACCGTCGCGGCCGCCACCGAGGGCATCATGTTCGGCATACCGGCCATTGCGTTTTCCCTCGTCGACAAAGACTGGGTGCATCTCGACGCGGCTGTGCGCGTTGCGGCGCAAATCGTTTCGCATTATCTCGAGCAACCGTTGCCGGGGCATCCGCTGCTGAACGTGAATATCCCGAATCTGCCGTATGACCAGCTCGGCAACTGGCAGATCACGCGGCTCGGCAAGCGGCACCCTTCTCAGCCCGTGATCCGCCAAACCAATCCGCGTGGCGAGCCGATCTACTGGATCGGGCCGTCGGGCAGCGCGCGCGACGCCAGCGAGGGCACGGATTTCCATGCGGTCGCGACGGGGAACGTGTCGATCACGCCGCTGCAACTCGATCTGACCCACACGCAGATGCTGCCCGCGGCGCGCAACTGGGCGCGTGCCGGCAGCGGCGCTTCATGACGAACGAGCGCGCGAGGCGCTTTCCGCTCGGCCTCGAGGACCTGGTGCGTGAGCCGCGCCGGCCCGAAGGGCGTCCGGGCGAAGTGCGCGCGGCCGCGCTCGCCGCGAGCGCGGCTTTGAATTCGCGGCAGCCGGGCGGCAGGGCGGCGACGGCGGGGGCGCAGCAGAAGCCGCAGGCGCGGGCGCAGGGACCAAAGCAAACACAAGCGCCGGCGCAGCTCGCGCAACAAGGCAAGCAGTCCGCCACGTCGCCGGGCAAATCCGGCGCGTCGCCGCACGCGCCGGCCCAGGGCAAACCGTCTGCGACGACGCAAGCTCAGCCTCATGTCGCATCCGCAGCGAAAGCAGCGGCGCCGCCGGTTTCTTTTCCGCTTTCTTTTCCGCATTCCTTCCCGCTTTCTGTTCCGTTAGCGAAGCCGCCTGCGTCGCCGTCACAGAGGCCGACGATCATCACTCCGCCGAAGCCGCAGGCCGCGCCGCTGGCAAGGACGCCAGGCAAGCCCGCCGCGCAGAACGCCGGCACGCGGACCGGACCCCAGTCATCGGCTTCGTTGCGATCCGCCACCCGGCAGAACGAGCGCGCCGCTTCGCCGAACCTCGCATCGAGCGGCGCATTGGCGTTGACGTCGGAACGGGTTCGCGAACGCATGGTCGAACGCCTGCGTGCAAACGGCGTGACCGATCAGCGCGTGCTCAATGCAATGTCCGCTGTGCCGCGCCACATGTTCGTCGACCCAGGTCTCGCTGCTCAGGCCTATGAAGATGCGGCGTTGCCGATTGGTCATCACCAGACTATCTCGAAGCCCTCGGTGGTCGCGCGAATGATCGAACTGGCGGGCGCCGGGCGCGCGTTGAACAACGTGCTCGAAATCGGCACCGGCTGCGGTTATCAGGCGGCGGTGCTGAGCCACGTCGCGCGCGAGGTGTATTCGATCGAACGGATCAGGCCGCTATCCGAGCGCGCAAAGACAAACTTGCGTCCGTTGCGCATCCCGAACATCCGTTTGCATTATGGCGACGGGCGGCTCGGCTTGCCGTCGGCAGCGCCATTCGATGCGATCGTGATTGCTGCGGCGGGGCTCGACGTGCCGCAGGCTTTACTTGAACAACTCGCGATCGGCGGCCGTCTCGTTGCGCCGGTCGGCTCGCAGGACGGCCAGAGTCAGGTGCTCACGCTGGTCGAGCGCCTCGGACCCGCGCAGTGGCGCGAGTCGCGGCTTGATCGCGTTTTCTTTGTACCCTTAAAATCCGGAGTGATTTGACACCGATGAGTATGTTGCGCGCGATGCAAAGAACCAGCCTGAATGTCCCTCTGACCGTAACCCAGCGTAGCGTGTGCGTGCTCGCCTTGTCCCTGCTGATGTCGGCCTGCGCTTCCCGGCTCGACCAGGCGCCGGTTGTCGACCGCTCCGGCGGCGCGCCGCTCAGTACGCAGGCCGAGCAGCAGCCGGCCGTGCCGCTCGGACCGCCGCCGCCGGGCTATTACCGTGTGAAGCCTGGCGACACGCTTTATCGCATCGCGCTGGAAAACGGGCAGAACTATCGCGATATTTCGGCGTGGAATAATCTCACCAACCCGAACCAGATCGAAGTCGATCAGTTGCTGCGCGTGGTGCCGCCGGGCGCCAATACCGCGGCGCTCACACCGGGTGTGTCGACCGCGCCGATCGGCGGTGGTGGTGCAGTGCAAAGCGCGCCGCTTGGCAGCACGCCGCCATCTGCGGGAGTGGCCGCGCCGCCGCTCTATGGCGCGAGCGGAACGAGTAGCGCGAACAATGCTGCGCTTACGCCGCCGGCCAATCCGGCCGCGAGCGATTCGAGCGCAAGCGCGCCGGGCAATGTGAACTTCGCGTGGCCGGTGCGCGGGCCGTTGCTTGGCACATTTAACGATTCGACAAACAAGGGCGTCAACATCGGCGGAGCTGCCGGCGACCCCGTGAAAGCGTCGGCTGATGGGCGAGTAGTTTATGCAGGAAATGGCCTGCGCGGTTACGGGAACCTTATTATTATCAAACACGACGCAACTTATCTCACGGCGTATGCACATAACCGTGCTTTGATGGTAAAAGAGGGGGACGCGGTGACGAAAGGGCAGAAAATCGCTGAGATGGGCAATAGTGATTCCGACCGCGTAATGTTGCATTTCGAAGTTCGCCGGCAGGGTAAACCTGTCGACCCACTCAAGTATTTGCCGCCGCAATAAGCGATACGACCATGCCGAAATCGAAGCGCCGCCCGCCGCAAGCCGAGTCTGAGACGATCAGCGATGCCTTGTCCGCCTCGGTGGACGAAAGCGGCGCTTCGGAAGTGGAAGAAGAGGTTGCTGAAGAACGCGATCTCGACGAGCGCCAGGCCGGCGCAGAAGAGAGCGGCGAGGCGCGCGAAGGCACGGCCGAAGCGCCGCCGGACGCAGACGATTTTCGCGCGCTGTTACAAGCCGAACTCACGGCTGACACAATTCAGCATTACCTGAACCGTATCAGCGTCAAACCGCTGCTCACCGTCGAGGAAGAGCAGAAGTATTCGCGGCTCGCCAAGGCGGGTGAATTCGAAGCGCGCCAGGTGATGATCGAGCGCAATTTGCGCCTCGTCGTGAGCATCGCAAAAGGTTATCTGAATCGCGGCGTGCCACTGCTCGATCTGATCGAGGAAGGCAATCTCGGACTGATGCACGCGATCGAAAAATTCGATCCCACACGCGGCTTCCGATTCTCCACTTACGCCACCTGGTGGATCCGCCAGAGCATCGAGCGCGCGATCATGAATCAGGCGCGCACGGTGCGGTTGCCGGTTCACGTCATTCGTGAGCTTAACCAGGTACTGCGCGCAAAACGCCATCTTGAAAAGAACTCGATGAACTCGGGCGAAGCCGCCGAGCGGCGCGACGCCAGCATCGACGATATCGCCTATCTGACCGGCAAGACCACCGACGAGGTGACCGACATCCTCGCGCTGAACGAGCACACCGCGTCGCTCGACGCGCCGCTCGATCTCGACCCGGCGAGCAGCCTGCTCGACCTGCTGTCGGACGACCAGAGCCAGTCGCCGGACGCCGAAGTGCAGCACCGCGAACTCGAAACGCTCACGCGCGCGTGGCTCGCCCGGCTGTCGGACAAGCACCGCCATGTGATCGAACGCCGCTTCGGTCTGAATCACATCGAGCCCGCCACGCTCGAAGAGCTGGCCGATGAAATGGGCCTCACGCGCGAGCGGGTCCGCCAGATCCAACAGGAAGCGCTCGTGCGGTTAAAGCGCTTCTTCGCCTCCAACGGTGTTCGCAAGGACGCCGTTCTCTAACCTGATGACACCGATTCTTGTTTTCGACATCGAGACGATTCCCGATGTCGCCGGCATTCGCCGCCTCGAAGATTTGCCCGCCAGTCTGTCCGATGCCGAAGTCGCCGAGCACGCGTTCGCCGCGCGCCGCGAAAAAACCGGCAGCGATTTCCTGCCGCACCATCTGCAACGCGTCGCCGCCATTTCCTGCGTGTTTCGCGACAACAACGGCTTTCGCGTGCGCTCGCTCGGCACGCCGGAAGACGGCGAAGCGGCGCTCGTCCAGTCGTTCTATCGTGTGATCGAAAAGTACACGCCGCAACTCGTGTCGTGGAACGGCGGCGGCTTCGACCTGCCGGTATTGAACTACCGTGCGCTCGTCAATGGCATTCCGGCGTACCGTTTCTGGGATCTCGGCGAGGACGACCGCGAGTTCAAGTGGAACAACTACATCAGCCGTTACCATGCGCGTCACACGGATCTGATGGACGTGCTCGCGATGTACCAGGCGCGCGCCAACGCGCCGCTCGACGCGCTCGCGAAGATGTGCGGGTTTCCCGGCAAGATGGGCATGGACGGCAGCCAGGTGTGGCACGCTTACCAGCAAGGGCGAATCGACGAAATCCGCAATTACTGTGAGACGGATGTCGTCAACACGTATCTGCTGTATTGCCGGTTCCAGTTGATTCGGGGCGCGTTCTCCGCTGCCGAGTACGCCGACGAGATCAACCTCGTGAAGAACGCGCTGGCCCTCGAAACGGCGCCGCAGTGGGCCGAGTACCTCGCCGCGTTCGACGCCTGAGTCGAAGCGGAACTCGACGGCCGACTCGTCGCCGAATCCAACGCCCGACCTGACGCGCGACCCGTCGTCCGATTCGACGCCGCAGCCCGATCGTCTACAATCTTGCCTTTCCCCACAAGATTGTCAGGAAGTCGCAGGTGTCCACAACTGCTCCACAACGCCGCTTGCCAAAACGCCCCAAGCCACACAGGCAGCACAAGTCGAATAAGGCACGCCAGGCCCATGCGCCGGCGCCTCGGTCGGTCGTCACGGGCAACGAGCCGGTTATCGAGATCGTTTCGCTCGACATGGAAGCGCGCGGCGTTGGCCGCATCGAAGGCGAAGACGGCGCGCCCGGCAAGGTAATCTTCGTGGAAGGCGCGCTGCCCGGCGAGCGCGTCAGCTATTCGACGCATCGCAGCAAGCCGAAATACGAACAGGCTGAAGTCGTGCAGGTGTTCCGCGAGAGCGTCATTCGCACGAAGCCGAAATGCATGTACTTCGATATCTGCGGCGGCTGTTCGATGCAGCATCTCGATATTCGCGCGCAGGTGGCGGTCAAGCAGCGCGTGCTCGAAGACAATCTGCAGCATCTGGCCAAACTGCGTCCTGAAACGGTGTTTCGGCCCATTCACGGACCGGCGTGGGGTTATCGTTATCGCGCGCGTCTGGCCGTACGCTTTCTGCCGGAAAAGGGCGGCATGCGCATCGGCTTTCACGAGAAGAAAAGCAGCTATATCGCCGACATGAAAACGTGCGAGGTGCTGCCGCCGCACGTGTCGGCAATGCTGATGCCGCTGCGCTTCATGGTGCGCAAGTTGTCGATCTACGACCGCATGCCGCAGATCGAACTGGCGGTGGGCTCGTCGGTGACGGCGTTGGTCGTGCGCAACCTCGAACCGATCACCGAAGCCGACGAACAGGTGCTGCGCGATTTCGCCGACGAGCACAACGTCCAGTTCTGGCTGCAGCCGAAGGGTCCGGATACGGTCGCGCCGTTCTATCCGCTCGACGTGCAGCTCGATTACACGCTGCCCGAGTACGGCATCCGCATGCCATTCAAGCCAACCGATTTCACGCAGGTGAACCACGCGATCAACCGCGTGCTGGTCAGCCGCGCGTTGCGGTTGCTTGCGCCGTCGCGCACGGATCGCGTGCTCGACCTGTTTTGCGGTATCGGCAATTTCACATTGCCGCTCGCGCGGATATCGAAGGAAGTGGTGGGGATCGAAGGCAGTGAAGTGCTGACTTCACGCGCGCTCGCCAACGCCGAACTGAATGGCGTGGCGGGACATACGTCGTTTGCGTGCCGCAATCTGTTCGACGTGACCGCCGACGACATCCGCGCGCTCGGCCACTTCGACAAGTTTCTGATCGATCCGCCGCGCGAAGGCGCGCTCGCCGTCGCCAAGGCGCTTGCCGAAATCGCGCAGAGCGGCGCAGGACCGCTGCCGACGCGCATCGTCTACGTGTCGTGCAACCCGGCAACGCTCGCACGCGATGCGGGGCTGCTCGTGCACGAGGCGGGCTACCGGCTGGTTGGCGCCGGCGTGGTCAATATGTTCCCGCATACGTCGCACGTGGAATCGATTGCTTTGTTCGAGCGCGATTGATCGGACGCGGTGTGGGCGGTGCACGGCCGGCGTTTGTGCAGGTGAAATAAAAAAGCCACGAAAATGATCGTGGCTTTTTTCATTTGCCGGCTGATTCGGGCAGCGCGGCTTTCAGTCAGTCTGAACCCAATGGCGATGAGCGCGCAAAGCCGCTCAGAACTGCCACCAGGACTTCTCCGTACCCGGACGCGCATGGCCGGTGATGTACGGGCTGTCCGGGAACGTACCGGCCAGCACGCGGCGCGTGTCGTCGGCGAGTTGCGGCTGGTTCAGCTTCTGATACGACAACACCATGATATGCAGCGCGTCTTCGATCGCCGGCGCGTTCTTGTACTGCGTGAGCGCCAGTTGTGCGCGGTTGATTGCAGCAACATAGGCGCCGCGACGGTAGTAATAGTCTGCCGCGTGAACCTCGTGCGACGCCAGCGCGTTCACGATATACCGCATGCGTTGCGCGGCATCCGGCGCATACTTGCTGTTCGGGTATTTGTCCACCACGACCTTGAATGCGTCGTACGACTCGCGCAGCGATTTCGGGTCGCGCTCGCTCATGTCCTGACCGGAGAAGCGGCCGAACAGACCAAGGTCGTCGTTGAAGTGAATCATGCCCTTCAGGTAGTACGCGTACGAAATGTCCGGGTGATCCGGGTGCAGCTGGATGAAGCGGTCGATCGCCTGGTCGGCCGCCGCGTTCTCGTTGTCTTTCCAGTTGCAGTACGCGACGTTGATCTGCGCCTGCTGCGCGAAGTGGCCGAACGGGTCACGGCCTTCCAGCAACTCGAAGTATTTCGCGCACTTGCCGTAATCACCACCGGTCAAGGCGTCGTTCGCCTCCGTATATAATTTGTTGTTGTTCCACGTTGCCGTTTCGTCCGTCTTTTCCGGCAGGCCGTGACAAGCCGCAACAACGGCGACGGCTGCAGCGCACGCAATGTATCCGGCCACTTTCCGGGCCGCCTTCTTGATGGCCGCCAAATTGATCGCCGCTTCAGTGATGGTGTTCAAGGCTCGCATTTTCCAGTCTAGCTTTACGTCCAGGTGACCCAGACTCAATGACCCGCTCAAATACTCCAGGCGCCGCAACTGGCGCAGGGAATAGCAACAAAGATTATAGCTTAAGCGCCGAGCCCTCCGACGCATTGGAGAACGACTCGCTCGACGACGATCTCGGCAGCGACGCCCTTGCCGCCGCGGCCGTGAGCGCGGTGCCGACCGTCGCGAGTCCGGTCGCGGACGAAAGCCCGCGCAGCGTCGTGGTGCCGGACGAACTGGCCGGCGAGCGGCTCGACAAGGTGCTCGCGCGCGTGTTTCCCGAATTCTCGCGCAACCGCCTGCAAAGCTGGATCGAGGCCGAACGCGTGCATGTCGACGGCAAGCCGGCGAAGATCCGTCAGCCGGTGCCGCTGGGCGCGACCATCGAACTCGTGCCGGATCTGCTGCCCGAGCAACTGGCGTTCACGCCGGAGCCGGTCGCGCTCGACATCGTGTACGAGGACGACACGCTGGTCGTCATCAACAAGCCGGCCGGCATGGTCGTGCATCCGGCCGCCGGCAACTGGAGCGGCACCCTGCTGAACGGTCTGCTGTACCGTTATGGGGATGCTGCGGCGGGGCTGCCGCGCGCGGGCATCGTGCACCGGCTCGACAAGGAAACGTCCGGGCTGATGGTGGTGGCGCGCACGTTGGAAGCGCAGACCGATCTCGTGCGCCAGCTGCAGGCGCGCACGGTGAAGCGCCGCTATCTCGCGCTCGTGTGGGGCAACATGCCTGAAGAAGGCACGATCGACGCGCCGATCGGCCGCGATCCGCGCGAACGCACACGCATGGCCGTGGTGAAGAGCGCGTCGGGCAAGCCCGCGCGCACGCATTTCCGGCGCGTCGATTCGGCGATCTGGCAGCGTCAGCCGGTCACGGCGATTCACTGCGATCTGGAGACGGGCCGCACTCACCAGATTCGCGTGCATTGCGCGCACATCGGTCATCCGCTGCTCGGCGACCCGGTGTATGGACGCGCGCGCGGCCAGCGCTCGGTGACGCCGTTGCCCGACGGTTTTGCGCGTCAGGCGTTGCATGCGTGGCGGCTGGGTCTGGTGCACCCGACAACCGGCCGCACGATGCAGTGGCGCGCCGACGCGCCGGCGGACATGGAACAGTTATCGGCGGCGCTCGGTCTTGGCCGCGACGACGCGGGCGCGTTCGACCAGACGTACTATGAGGAAGACGACTACGACGCATCGCTCGATGGAGAAGAAGACGAATTCTTCAACGACGACGACGCTGACGACACCGCCCACCCCGACGCCGACGACGAGGACGATCACGCATGAGTTTGCCCGAGCTGAGCTTTGCCGATGTCGTGCAACCGGCGTGGAACGTGTCGCCGCGCGTGCGCGCGCTCGTCACCACCCGTAACGGCGGAGTGAGCGAACCGCCGTTCGGCCGCTGGAGCCACGGCGTGGATCAGCCTGGGGGCCTGAATCTCGGCATGAAGTCGGGCGACGATCCCGCCGCCGTCGCCGCTAACAGGGCGCGGCTATTGAGCCTTGCGGGCGTCGATGAGGCGGCCTGGCTCGAACAGATTCACGGCGCGGGCATCGTGCGCGCGGAGGACGTGCTGGCGCAATTGCGTGTGAGCGGCACGCCGACGCGCGCCGATGCGAGCGTTACCGATCGCGCGGGCACCGTATGTGTCGTGATGGTGGCCGACTGCATGCCGGTGCTCATCTGCGACGAAGCGGGGCGGGCGGTCGGCGCGGCGCACGCGGGGTGGCGCGGACTGGCTGCGGGCATCGTCGAGCAGACCGCGCAGCGCGTCGCCGGACTCGCCGGTGTCGAAGCATCCTTGTTGCATGCGTACCTGGGGCCGTCGATCGGGCCCGACGCATTCGAGGTCGGTGCAGACGTGCGTGACGCCTTCATGAACGGTGTCGACGGTGCACAACGCGATGCGACCGCGAACGCGTTCGTCGATCATCCCCGTCACGCGGGCAAGTATCTCGCCGATCTGCCGGCGCTTGCGCGGCTGAGGCTGCAGCGGCTCGGCGTAACGCGCATTACTGGCGGCGATCTGTGCACGGTCACGCTGCGTGAGCAGTTCTATTCTTATCGGCGTGATCGCGAGACGGGCCGCATGGCCGCGCTCATCTGGATCGACGATCACGCGCAGAGCATCGCGGACTAGCCGCGTGTCGCTATCGGCCTGCCCGATACGTCCGACCCCTGTCTGCCTTTATGCGGGTTTATTCTGAGCGGCGCCGCGCGGTTTTGCTGCGCTGCCAGAATTGCGCGCGCTTGCGTGAATCTGCCGCAAAATGGTGGCCTCACGAATCGATAAACACATCTAAGCCCGTGCAATCTGGCAGCTTTTTTCCCTCATGCGATCCCGGTTCACGTCGCGCGTAAAAGCGCGATCTGCTACACAGGGAAAACGATAATTAAAAAACTATCGCACTGCGGCAAAATCAGGAACAAGCATTGACATGCCTTGCGATGGGGAGCAAGAATGTTCCTCACAGCTCCTCGCACATGGGACAGGGCGTGACGAGGCGGCGAGCAATCGCCCGCGTGCGCATAACCTGCCTTCTCAAACCGTCCGCAAGGACTCACCGGTCAAAAGCAGGCATGGCAGCATCACATTCCTCAGCTTCCCCCCGCACGGACTCCTCAACGGAGAAGACGCAGCAGGCCGGCACGAGCAGCGCAGCCCCAGCCGCCGGCATGCAGCCGTTTATCGACGCATGGATGAACGCGTGGCGCTCGCTCGGCGTGGACCCAGGCGGCAACGGCATGCCTTTCGCCATGCCGCAGACGCCGCACGCACAACAAGCGCCGCAGATGCCGCAAATGCCACAAATGCCGCAGTTTTCCGGCATGCCGCAGATGCCGTCGCTGGCATCGGTATTTCAGGGCCTCTTTCCGGGTGCGACGCCGGGTGTGATTCCGGGTCTGCCATCGGGCGCTTTCCCCGGTCAATTTCCCGGTATGCCTGACTTCACGAAGCTGGCTGCCAGCGCGATGCCGTCGCTGCCGTCGTTCGCCGGTCTGAGCATTCCTACGGCAGCGATTCCTGCGGAGCGTCTGCAGAAACTCCAGGCAGACTATTCACGCGACGCAATGGAATTGATCCGGCAATCCGCCGGATCGACTGCGAGGCCACCCGAACTCAAGGACCGGCGCTTTAGCGCCGAAGCATGGAGCGCGACGCCCGCTTATGCATTCACCGCGGCGTGGTATCTGCTGAACGCACGCTACCTGCAGGAAATGGTCGACGCGCTCGACACCGAACCGAAAGTGCGCGAGCGTATCCGCTTTGCGGTTCAGCAATGGACCGCCGCGGCCGCGCCGAGCAACTTTTTCGCGCTGAATCCCGAAGCGCAGAAAACGCTGCTCGAGAGCAACGGTGAGAGCTTGCGCCAGGGCGTGATGAACCTCTTGAGCGACCTGCAGCGCGGCAAGATTTCGCAAACGGACGAATCGCGTTTCGTGGTCGGAGAGAACCTCGCGAACACGGAAGGCTCGGTGGTGTTCGAGAACGAGATCATGCAGCTCATTCAGTACAAGCCGCGTACGGCGACCGTGCGTGAACGCCCGCTGCTGATCGTGCCGCCGTGCATCAACAAGTTCTATATCCTAGACCTGCAGCCGGAGAACTCGCTGGTTGCGCACGCGCTCGACTCGGGCCACCAGGTGTTTCTGATTTCGTGGCGCAACGCCGATGCGTCGATCGCCCACAAGACATGGGACGACTACATCGGCGAAGGTGTGCTCGAAGCGATCGCAACCGCCAGCAAGATCAGCGGCCGTGAGCAGATCAATACGCTCGGTTTCTGCGTGGGCGGCACGATGCTCGCCACCGCCCTGGCCGTCGCCGCGGCGCGCGGTCAGCGTCCCGCGTCGTCAATGACGCTGCTCACCGCCATGCTCGATTTCTCGGACACCGGCGTGCTCGATATCTTCGTCGACGAGGCGCACGTGCAGATGCGCGAGCAGACCATCGGCGGCAAGAACGGCACGCCGCCGGGACTCATGCGCGGCCTCGAATTCGCGAACACGTTCTCGTTCCTGCGGCCGAACGATCTGGTGTGGAACTACGTCGTCGACAACTACCTCAAAGGACGCACGCCGGTGCCGTTCGATCTGCTGTACTGGAACAGCGATTCGACGAGCCTGCCCGGTCCGATGTATGTCTGGTATCTGCGCAACACGTATCTCGAGAATCGCCTGCGCGAGCCCGGTGCGTTGACCACCTGCGGCGAACCGGTCGATCTCACCAAGATCGATGTGCCCACCTTCATCTACGGTTCACGCGAAGACCATATCGTGCCGTGGCAAACCGCCTATGCGTCGGTGCCGCTGCTCGCCGGGCCGTTGAAATTCGTGCTGGGTGCGTCGGGGCATATTGCAGGGGTGATCAATCCGCCGGCCAAGAAAAAGCGCAGTTTCTGGATGCTCGAGGGCGACGCGCAGGCGCTGCCGGAGAGCGCGCAAGCGTGGTTCGATCAGGCAACCGAGCTACCCGGCAGCTGGTGGCCCGAGTGGACCCGCTGGCTCGATCAGCAAAGCGGCAAGAAGATCAAGCCGCGCGCCGAAGCAGGGTCAGCCGAGTTCCCGGTGATCGAGCCGGCGCCGGGGCGCTACGTGCGGGTACGCGAGTAGGACCGGAACAGGGTTCAGAAGCAACGTGATTTTTAACTTGACGGGCAGCGGTGCGTCTCGCCGGCAGCCCGGAGGATATGGAAATGACTGATGTTGTGATCGTATCGGCCGCGCGGACGGCAGTAGGCAAATTCGGTGGGTCGCTCGCGAAGGTCGCCGCGCCCGAACTCGGCGCCACGGTGATTCGCGGCGTGCTCGAGCGTGCCGGGATGAAGCCCGAGCAGGTGAGCGAAGTCATTCTCGGCCAGGTGCTGACGGCCGGCTCCGGCCAGAACCCGGCGCGTCAGGCGCTTATCAAGGCAGGCTTGCCCAACGCCGTACCCGGCATGACGATCAACGTGGTGTGCGGCTCGGGCCTGAAGGCGGTGATGCTCGCCGCAAACGCGATCATTGCGGGCGACGCCGACATCGTGGTGGCGGGCGGCCAGGAAAACATGAGTGCCGCGCCGCACGTGCTGCCGGGTTCGCGCGACGGGTTCCGCATGGGCGACGCGAAGCTCATCGACTCGATGATCGTCGACGGCTTGTGGGACGTGTACAACCAGTACCACATGGGCGTGACCGCGGAGAATGTCGCGAAGGAATACGGGATCACGCGCGAGCAGCAGGACGCGTTCGCGGCGCTGTCGCAGAACAAGGCGGAAGCCGCGCAGAAGGCGGGCCGCTTCGACGCCGAAATCGTGCCGGTCGAGATTCCGCAACGCAAGGGCGAACCGCTGCGTTTCGCGACCGACGAATTCGTGCGCCACGGCGTGACGGCTGAATCGCTCGCGGGCCTCAAACCCGCGTTCTCGAAGGAAGGCTCGGTCACCGCGGCCAATGCTTCCGGCCTGAACGACGGCGCGGCGGCGGTGCTGGTCATGTCGGCGAAGAAAGCCGAGGCGCTCGGCCTGACGCCGCTTGCGCGCATCAAGGCATACGCCACGTCGGGTCTCGATCCAAAGCTGATGGGCATGGGTCCGGTGCCGGCTTCGCGCCGCTGCCTCGAACGCGCGGGCTGGACGCCGGCCGACCTCGACCTGATGGAAATCAATGAGGCGTTCGCCGCGCAGGCGTGCGCCGTCAATCAGCAGATGGGTTGGGACACGTCGAAGATCAATGTGAACGGCGGCGCGATCGCGATCGGCCATCCGATCGGCGCATCCGGCTGCCGGATTCTCGTCACGCTGCTGCACGAAATGCAGAGGCGCGATGCGAAGAAGGGTCTGGCTTCGCTGTGTATCGGCGGCGGCATGGGTGTGGCGCTCGCGCTCGAGCGTTCTTGAGAAGGCGGCGCGCGTTAAGGCGGGCGAGCGTCGAGCCGGCGCGCTTGCCGCCCACCTCGCCGCGCGCCCAACCAGACAGTGCCCGCGCACGGGCGCATGGCGGCAGGCAATGCGGCACGCATGGCAGTAGACGGTAAGCGGTAGGCAGGGCCTCGTCGGCCGGTCGCCCGGCGGCAGCGGAGATGAAGCGAGAGACGAGGGAAGAGGCAGCCGGTCGGCGCCTCGAAAACGATAACGGAGTGTAGTTTATGACAGAGCGAATTGCGTACGTAACGGGCGGGATGGGCGGCATCGGCACGAGCATTTGCCAGCGGCTGCACAAGGAAGGCTACAAGGTCATCGCGGGCTGCGGCCCGAACTCGCCGCGCCGCGTGAAGTGGCTCGACGAGCAGAAGGCCCTGGGCTTCGATTTCATCGCGTCCGAAGGTAACGTCGGTGACTGGGAATCCACCAAGGCCGCGTTCGACAAGGTCAAGGCCGAAGTCGGCGAAATCGACGTGCTGGTGAACAATGCCGGCATCACGCGCGACGTCGTGTTCCGCAAGATGACGCATGAAGACTGGACGGCGGTGATCGACACCAACCTCACCAGCCTGTTCAACGTCACCAAGCAGGTGATCGACGGCATGGTCGAGCGTGGCTTCGGCCGCATCATCAACATTTCGTCGGTGAACGGCCAGAAGGGCCAGTTTGGCCAGACCAATTATTCGACCGCGAAGGCCGGCATTCACGGCTTCACGATGTCGCTCGCGCAGGAAGTGGCCACCAAGGGCGTGACGGTCAACACCGTGTCGCCGGGCTACATCGGCACCGACATGGTCAAGTCGATCCGTCCCGACGTGCTGGAGAAGATCGTGGCGACCATTCCGGTGCGCCGCCTCGGTCAACCGGACGAAATCGGTTCGATCGTCGCGTGGCTTGCATCGGACGAATCGGGTTTCGCGACGGGCGCTGATTTTTCGCTGAATGGTGGTTTGCATATGGGCTGAGTCACGGCGCACCGCTCACGAAGCGGCGCGCTTCGGCTCAGATGGTTCCGGCGGCGTCCCGCTCGTGCAATCGCCCGGTTGCACGGCCGGCATGACGCCGTTTCCGCGCTCAACTCGCGCTCAAAGGCGTTACATGACTACTACTACAAAGAAAACAGCCGAACGACTGATCAAGAAATATCCGAATCGTCGGCTCTACGATACCGAGACAAGCACGTACATCACGCTGACAGACGTGAAGCAGCTCGTGCTCGATCAGGAGGATTTCAAGGTCATCGATGCGAAGAGCAACGAGGATCTGACGCGCGCCATCCTGTTGCAGATCATTCTCGAGGAGGAAAGCGGCGGCCTGCCGATGTTCTCGTCGTCGATGCTGTCGCAGATCATCCGTTTTTACGGGCATGCGATGCAAGGCATGATGGGCACGTATCTGGAAAAGAACATCCAGGCCTTCATCGACATTCAGGCGAAGCTCGCCGACCAGTCGAAGAATCTGTACGAAGGCAAGGCGATGAATCCCGAGGTCTGGTCGCAATTCATGAACATGCAGGCGCCGATGATGCAGGGCATGATGACCAGCTACATCGAACAGTCGAAGAACATGTTCGTGCAGATGCAGGAGCAGATGCAGAACCAGGCGAAGTCGATGTTCGCGACGTTCCCGTTCACACCTGGCGGCGCGGTCAATGCGGGCGGTGCGGCCGCTGCGCCGTCCACCTCGGCCGCGACCACGCAAAGCAATCCCGAACCCGAGAAGAAATAAGGCATCAGCAGGGTACGAAGAGAGGGGCGAAGCCGTGCGCGCTGCGGCTCGCGGGCGGCATCGCGGTACGGTCGGGGTACAATCGCGGACCGCGTCTAGCGCGCATTGTCCTTGGTACGTCGATCCGGCCGCTTCGCACCGCGCGAGTTCGACCATGTCGCGAGTGCGGCATGGCCTTCGCAAACGCCGCTCCGGTCGTTCGGCCGCTAATGTCCCTCATGTTCCAGCCGCCCGTTTCCATGCTGCATTTCTCCTTCGCTTCGTCTCGCGGCGCTCGCCGGTTGTCGACGCGGTTCGCCGCATGAGCCGGCTTTTTCTCGCTCCGATGGAAGGCGTCGCGGACTATGTGCTGCGCGACGTACTGACTGGCGTTGGAGGATTCGCCGGCTGCGTGTCCGAATTCATTCGTGTCACGGGTTCGCTGCTGCCCAACCGTGTCTACGAGCGCGAGGCGCCGGAAGTGTTGCACGGCGGACGCACGCTTGCCGGCACGCCGATGGTGGTGCAACTGCTGGGCAGTGATCCCCGATGGATGGCGCTGAACGCAGCGCATGCCGCGACGCTGTCGCCACATGGCGTCGATCTCAACTTCGGCTGTCCCGCGAAGATCGTGAACCAGCACGGCGGCGGGGCCATGCTGCTATCGGACCCGAAGCAACTTAACCGGATCGTCGCCGCGGTTCGCGCGGCGGTGCCTGCCGGCATCCCGGTGACCGCAAAAATGCGGCTGGGTGTTTCCGATACCGCACGAGCGGTCGACTGCGCGGTGGCATTGGCCGAAGCCGGCGCGGCCTCTCTCGTCGTGCACGCGAGAACGCGCGACGAGGGCTACAGGCCGCCTGCGCACTGGGAGTGGATCGCGCAGATCGATGCGGCCGTGGATGTGCCGGTCGTTGCGAATGGCGAGGTCTGGACCGTAGCCGACTGGGAGCGTTGCCGCGCCGTCAGCGGCTGCGCGGACGTGATGATCGGGCGCGGCGCCGTGTCGGACCCATTCCTCGCATTGCGGATTCAGGGGCTGATGGAACGGTTGCCTTGTAAAGACGAATGGCCGGTGGTGCTGGGCTTTCTCGCCGGTTATCTCAGGAAGCTGCAGAACCGCGTGGCCTGCCGACACGAGCACGGGCGCGTGAAAATGTGGCTCGGCTATCTGAAGCGGACATGGCCGCAGGCAGCCGGGATGCACGACGCCGTCCGCCGCCTGAACGATTCGCGCGAGATCCTCGCCGCGATCGAGAACGCGCTGGCGCTCGAACAGCCGATGTCGGACTGCCGGGATGCGTCGGCTGGCGAACTGGACGCAGCCATGTTCAGCGCCGCTTGAGCCGGTAGGAAGCTCACGCGCGGGGCGGCCGCCTGCCCCAAGGTCTTTGATCGGGAAAGCGCCGGGCCGGCGACCCGGCGACCCGGCGAACCACGCATCGGCAGATCATCGCCAAACCTGGCGCGGGCGCTACAAGCGCCCCTCGCGGTACAATGCGAGGTTACGTTTACCGCCTTCTGCCGGACCGCCCCCATGTCACAAGTTTCGTCCTCTTCGTCCCCCGTCACGCCCGTCCAGGCTGCCCCCAAAGTCGGCTTCGTGTCGCTTGGCTGCCCCAAAGCCCTCGTCGACTCCGAACAGATCATCACCCAGCTTCGCGCCGAGGGTTACGAGATTTCCGGCACGTATGACGGAGCGGATCTCGTCGTCGTGAACACCTGCGGCTTTATCGACGAGGCCGTGCAGGAATCTCTGGACGCGATCGGCGAGGCGCTGAACGAAAACGGCAAGGTGATCGTCACCGGCTGTCTCGGCGCGAAAAAGAGCGGCAGCGGCTCGGGCCTGATCGAAGAAGTGCATCCGAAGGTGCTCGCCGTGACCGGCCCGCACGCCGTTGGCGAAGTGATGCAGCATGTGCACACGCATCTGCCGAAGCCGCACGATCCGTTCGTCGATCTGGTGCCGGCTGCGGGTATCAAACTCACGCCGCGCCATTACGCATACCTGAAAATTTCCGAAGGCTGTAATCACCGCTGCACGTTCTGCATCATCCCGTCCATGCGCGGCGACCTCGTGTCGCGCCCGGTCGCCGAGGTGATGCTCGAAGCGGAGAATCTCTTCAAGTCCGGCGTGAAGGAACTGCTGGTCATCTCTCAGGACACGAGCGCGTATGGCGTCGATGTGAAATATCGCACGGGCTTCTGGAACGGCAAGCCGATCAAGACGCGCATGACGGAGCTGGTCGGTGCGCTCGGCGAGCTGGCCGCGCAATACGGTGCGTGGGTTCGTCTGCATTACGTGTATCCGTATCCGAGCGTCGACGAAATCATTCCGATGATGGCCGAAGGTCCGTTCAAAGGCCACGTGCTCCCGTATCTCGACGTGCCGTTCCAGCACGCGCATCCGGAAGTGCTCAAGCGCATGAAACGCCCGGCGAACGCAGAGAAAGTGATGGAGCGCGTGAAGGCATGGCGCGAGATCTGTCCGGATCTGACGATTCGTAGCACCTTTATCGCGGGCTTTCCGGGCGAGACGGAAGAACAGTTCGAAACGCTGCTCGATTTCATCCGCGAGGCGGAGCTGGATCGGGTCGGCTGCTTTGCGTACTCGCCGGTCGAAGGTGCGGGCGCCAACGAACTCGACGGCGCACTGCCCGACGAAGTGCGCGAGGCGCGCCGCGCGCGTTTCATGGAAGTGGCCGAGGAAGTGTCGGCCAGACGCATCGCGAAGAAGGTCGGCAAGACGCTGAAGGTGCTCGTCGACGAGATCAACGCCGATGGCGGCATTGGCCGCACGGCTGCGGACGCGCCGGAGATCGACGGCGTGGTGTATATCGCGCCCGCCACGAAGGCGTCGAAACGCTACAAGGTGGGCGATTTCGTGTCGGTGAAAATCACCGGCGCAGATGGTCACGACCTGTGGGGCGAGGTCTGACCGGTCGCGGGAAGCGCCAGCACGCACCCAGGCAGGATCACTAATCGAGACCAGAAAGGAGCGAGCGATGCAACGTGAAGTCGTAGTGGTCAGCGGAGTACGAACGGCAATCGGCGGTTTCGGCGGCAGTCTGAAGGACTTTGCGCCGACCGATCTGGCCGCTCGCGTCGTGCGTGAAGTGCTGTCGCGTGCCGACGTGTCGGGCGACGAAGTCGGCCATGTGGTATTCGGCAACGTCGTGCATACCGAGCCGAAAGACATGTACCTCGCGCGGGTTGCCGCGATCAATGGCGGCGTTGCTCAGCACACGCCGGCGCTGACCGTGAACCGGCTGTGCGGCTCGGGTCTTCAGGCCATCATTTCAGCGGCGCAGAGCGTGCTGCTTGGCGATGCGGATATCGCGATCGGCGGCGGCGCGGAAAACATGAGCCGCGCACCGTATTCAATGCCGGCCGCGCGCTTTGGCCAGCGCATGGGCGACGCGCGCCTCGTCGACATGATGGTCGGTGCGCTGAACGACCCGTTTCAGTCGATTCACATGGGTGTGACCGCGGAAAATGTCGCGCGTAAATACGACATTTCGCGCGACGCACAAGATGCGCTCGCACTGGAATCGCATCGCCGCGCGGCCCATGCGATCACGAGCGGCTACTTCAAGGAACAGATCCTGCCGGTGACGCTGGCGTCGAAGAAGGGCGACGTGGTGTTCGACACGGACGAGCACACGCGCATGAATGCTTCGGCCGACGACTTCGCGAAGCTCAAGCCCGTCTTCGCGAAGGAAAATGGCACGGTGACGGCCGGCAATGCGTCGGGCATCAACGATGCGGCGGCGGCGGTCGTGCTGATGGAGCGCAGCGTGGCCGAACAGCGCGGCGTCAAACCGTTGGCGCGGCTCGTGTCTTACGCGCATGCGGGCGTCGATCCGGCTTATATGGGCATCGGCCCGGTGCCCGCGAGCCGCAAGGCGCTCGAGCGCGCCGGCCTCACGGTGGCCGACCTCGACGTGATCGAGGCCAATGAAGCATTCGCAGCGCAGGCGTGCGCGGTCAGCAAGGAACTCGGCTTCGATCCGGCCAAGGTCAATCCGAACGGCTCGGGCATCTCGCTCGGACATCCGATCGGTGCGACCGGTGCGCTGATTACCGTCAAGGCGCTATACGAGTTGCAGCGCGTTGGCGGCCGTTATGCGCTGGTGACGATGTGCATCGGCGGCGGGCAGGGTATTGCTGCGGTCTTCGAGCGGATCTGACGATCATTCGTTATGTGTAGCCCGCAGACACTGGGCCTGCGGGCTACGCGCGTCACCCGCGCAATATCTGGCATCACCCGCGCGGAACAGGCAATGAGGAAGAAACGGATGCAGCAAATACAAGCGATTCGACGCGGGCCGCGCCATCGCGGCTGGGCAACAATGAGCGCGGCGATATGGCTGTGCGTCAGCGTCGGCTTCACTCTCGTACCCGATGCGGCGCAGGCGGAAAGCGACGCAGTCAAGGAATTGGCGGCGCCGCCGCCGATTCAGTTGCCGCTGCGACCGAGCGCCGAGTTTGCGAAATTTCCGCGTTATGCCGGCATGCTCGGCGCGCGTCAGATCGTGTTGCGCCTCGGCCCGAAAACCGATGACCCTTCTGGCGTTCACGGCGAGTATCAGTTCACGGATACCGGCGAGGTCATCCTGATCGCCGGCGACCGCGACGGCGACACGCTCGAAGTCGAGGAGTCGAACGACGGCACGCACATTACCGGGAACTGGGTCGGCAAATTTGCCGCGGATGGATCGGTGGCGGGCGACCGGATGAATGTCGACGACTCCGATCCACAAGGCTTCGATCTGAAGCCGCTTGCCGCAGGGCAGCCCGTGCCGCCTCCTGGCGCACCGGCTGTGGCGTCGGGCAAAGCCGACGATACGCCGCAGGGTGCGGCGTCGTCTTCCATGGCGCCGGCTGCGGCGTCGGCGGCTGCAACGGGCGGCCATGCCGTTGGCGGCGTCGGCAACCTGCAAACGGGCGAATGATCGTGCGGCCGCGCGTGCTCGGTGATCTGCGCGCGGTTTTGCAACCTGCAAGTCGCTATGGGATACGTCCGATGCACGCTTCTTCGCGCGTCACTTCGTCTGCACTTCACTGAACAACACCATGACCCAAAACAAACTCAAACGCGGTCTGCAAACCCGCATCGTCAGGACCGAGGACCAGATTACGCCGGGCTTCGAATCGTTCTCGGTGCCGGTCACGCGCGCGTCGACGGTCGTGTTCCCCGATCTCGCCACGATGCGCGCGCTCGACTGGAAAAACGACGCGCAATGGCGCTACGGCCTGCATGCCACGCCCATTTCGATTGCGCTGGCGCAGCGCCTTGCCGCGATCGAGGGCGGCAATCATGCGTTGCTGCAACCGTCGGGGTTATCGGCCATTTCAAACGTCTACTTTGGGCTCGTCAAATCCGGCGACGACGTGCTGATTCCCGACAATGTGTACTCGCCGAACCGCGATCACGGCGACTGGCTGGCGCGCGACTTTGGCGTGACGGTGCGTTACTACGATCCGATGATCGGCGCGGGCATTGCCAGTCTGATCCAGCCGAATACGCGCCTGATCTGGCTGGAGGCGCCCGGCTCGGTGACGATGGAAGTGCCCGATGTACCCGCGATCACGGCGGCGGCGCGCGCGCGCAACGTCGTCACGGCGATCGACAATACGTGGTCGGCCGGTCTCGGCTTCCGTCCTTTCGATCACGGGGTGGACATTTCGGTGCAGGCGCTGACGAAGTACCAGTCGGGCGGCGGTGACGTACTGATGGGCGCGACGATTACCGTCGATAGCGAATTGCATTTCAGACTGAAGGCGGCGCGCATGCGCATGGGCCTCGGCGTTTCGGCGGACGACTGTTCGCTGATTTTGCGCAGTTTGCCGACCATGCAGTTGCGTTTCCAGCAGCATGATCGCGCGGCGCTCGGCCTCGCCCAATGGCTGAAAACACGTCCGGAAATTGCGGCGGTGTTGCATCCGGCGCTGGCCGACTGTCCGGGTCACGAGTTTTACGAGCGCGATTTCACCGGCGCAGGCGGCCTGTTTTCAGTCGTGTTCGACGCGCGTTACAGCCCGGCGCAAATCGACACGTTCTGCGAATCGCTCGAACTCTTTTCGCTCGGCTGGAGTTGGGGCGGTGCGCATAGCCTTGCCATGCCGTACGACGTCGCATCCATGCGCACGGCCGCCCAATGGCCTTATCGCGGCACGCTCGTGAGGTTTTACATCGGCCTCGAAGAAGAGGCCGATCTGCGCGCTGATATCGAACAGCGTTTGACGGCGCTGGGCTGATCGTTCGGCCGATAGTGGCCTGACGTTCGTCCATCTGTTTCAGACGAGCCTGCGGGGAATACCGGCCGATTTCAGAAGAGCCGCAGCAGGCCGTCGAGCCCCACATGATTGAACGCTACGCTGGCCGCTTCGCGTACTACCGGCTTTGCGCGGAACGCAACGGAGAAGCCGGCCGCGGCCATCATCTTCAGATCGTTCGAGCCGTCACCCATCGCAATCGCACGCGTAGGTTCAATGCTCAGTGCGGCACAGGTTTCGCGCAAGGTCCGCGCTTTCACCTCCGCGTTGACGATTTCGCCGACGACCTTGCCCGTCAGCTTTCCGTTCACGATTTCGAGCGTGTTGGCACGCGTGAAATCCAGTCCGAGCCGCGCCTTCAGTTTTTCGGTGAAGAAGGTAAAACCACCCGACACCAGCAGCGTTTTCAGGCCAGCCGCCTTCGCGCCCGCGAGCATCCTTTCCGCGCCGGGCGACAGTTGCAGGCGCTCGTCATACACGCGTTCGAGCGCGCTTGCGTCGAGGCCCTGAAGCAGCGCCACGCGACGTGTCAGGCTCTCGTTGAAGTCCTTGATTTCACCGCGCATGGCCGCCTCGGTGATCGCGGCCACTTCGGCCTTGAGTCCGCAAAAGTCGGCGATCTCGTCGATGCATTCGATCGTGATGAGCGTGGAGTCCATGTCCATTGCCACCAGACCAAAGTCGCGCAACTGCCGATCGGCGTCGACATACGCATAGTCCAGTTCGTGCGTGGCGCAATAGGTTTGCACATCGGCGCGTTGCGCGCGGTCCGCGCCGGCGATGCGGACCGCGTTGGCGTCGACCGGGGTGACCCGTGATCCGCGCGCAAGCGCAACGAGCGTTGTGTGGTGGTCGGCAGACAGAGGGCCGGTGCTTTGGATGACGAGATTCATGGACGAATGGACGGCGCTTTTCACGCGGATCAGGACGGGGAAGGGCAAGGAGAAGCCGCAACGAAAACTGCACTCAAAACGGTACGAACCGGGCAACGTGTGCGCAGTGTGCTGCCACGCCGCCATTGTAACGGGTCGGCCAGTGGCGTTTGACCGACCTATAACCGTCCTCACCCGAAACAGACCGTAGCTTTTGCCGACTTATCGCAAGACTTACAGTCCAGGTGTCACATCACAGCGACTTTAATGCTGCTGTCATCCGTATAAGCCGTGGCACGCTTGCTGCTTGTCCGTAGGTCTTGGGCTCGCGGGCCCTGGACTCACGGGAGTGCGCGATGGCACACATGATCTGGAAAGGCGCAATCAGCTTTGGCCTCGTCCACGTTCCGGTGCAGTTATACCCGGCGACGCAGTCGGAGAAGGTCGGCTTCAATCTGCTGGATAAGCGCTCGATCGATCCGATCGGCTACAAGCAGATCAACAAGCGCACGGGCAAAGACGTCACGCGCGATAACATCGTGCGCGGATTCGAGTACGAGAAGGACAAATATGTGGTGCTGTCCGACGACGAAATCCGCTCGGCCAATCCCGAGTCGACCCAGACTGTCGACATCCTTGCTTTCGTCGACGCACCCGACATCTCCTTTCTCTATCTCGACACGCCTTATTACCTCACGCCCGACCGCAAGGGCGACAAGGTGTACGCGCTGCTGCGCGAAGCGATGAAGGCCTCGGGCAAGATTGGCGTAGCCAGTGTCGTGCTGCACAACAAGCAGCATCTGGCCGCGTTGATTCCCGTCGGGCCGATGCTGGCGCTGAATACGCTGCGCTGGGCCGCGGAAGTACGCGACATGGACGAGTTCAAAGTGCCGGCCGACGGCGTGAAGGCGGCAGGCGTCACGCCACGCGAGCTGGACATGGCGAAGAAGCTGATCGACGACATGAGCGACGCCTGGGACCCGGCCAATTATCACGACACGTTCCGCGACGACATCATGGCGCTCGTCGATCGAAAGATTCGCGCGGGCAAGACCGAGGAGATCACCGATGTCGAAGCGCCGCATGAAGCGCGACAGTCGGCTGACATTCTTGATCTGTCCGATCTGCTGAAGCGTAGTCTTGGGCGCGGCAAAGCGAAGCCCGCATCGGGCGGCCGCAAACGTGCCGCCGACGATGAAGAAGACGAGACCGATGCCGATGCCGGGAGCGCCGGGTCAGCCGCACCCGCGCGGAAAAAGGCGCGCACCGCTCGCCCATCGACGACGACGCGCAGCGCGCGTGGCAGCGGCAGCAGCGGCAGCAGTGGCGGTAGCGCCAAATCCGCGCCAGCAGCGCGCAAGCGCCGCGCCGCGGCGTAGCCCAAGCCGACCCGCCAGCAGCGGCATGCTCTTCTCATCTCCGACGACGTCATCATCGCCATGAACGACAGACTCGATCTTTACAACCGCAAGCGCCGCTTCGACGAAACGCCGGAGCCTTCCGGCACCGCTGCGCGCCGCAAAAGCGCGGGGCGCGGCAAGGCGGCGCGTGCATCGGCGCATGCGTTGTCCTATGTGATCCAGGAGCATGACGCAAGGCGACTGCATTACGACTTCCGGCTCGAACTGAACGGCACGTTGCTGTCGTGGGCCGTGCCGAAGGGCCCCAGCCTCGACCCGTCGGTCAAACGGCTCGCCGTGCATGTGGAAGATCATCCCATTGAATACGGCTCGTTCGAAGGCGAGATTCCGGCGGGCAATTACGGCGCGGGCACGGTGATCGTCTGGGATCGCGGCACCTGGGAGCCCGTGGGCGGAGAGAAGGAAGCGCTGCGCTCGTACGAGGCCGGCAAGCTCAAATTCACGCTCGACGGCGACAAGCTGCAGGGTGGCTGGACGCTGGTGCGCAGCCATATGCGCGGCAGCGGCGACAAGGAGCAATGGCTTCTCATCAAGGAACGCGACGAGGCTGCGCGCAATGAAAGCGAGTACGACGTTCTGAAGGAGCGCCCCGGAAGCGTGCTGAACGGCGGGAAAGCGGCGGCAAAGCGCGCGTCTGGGGCGTCGGGCAAGGTGTCGCGTGCTGCGGACGGTCAGTCCGCCGCCAGCTCCGCCAGCAAATCCGCAGCGGATAAAAAGACTGCCGCCGCGTCCGCTGCCAGTGCCCAGCAGACCAGCGCGAAAGGAGCCAGCCGCCGCCGCGCAAGCCCATCCGGCGACCCCAAACGACCCGACATCGTCGCGACGCGCAGCAGCGAATCGCTGCGCGAGCTGGCCGCGTCTCCGTCGATCGAGGGCGCGGTCAAGGCGAAGTTGCCCGCCACCTTCAAGCCGGAACTGGCGACCCTCGTGGACGCTGCGCCACCCGGCGATGAGTGGTCATACGAAATCAAGTTCGACGGCTACCGCGTTCTGGCGCGCATCGAACACGGCGCAAAAAGCGCGACGAAGAAAGGTGCCGTGCAAGTCTTCACTCGCGCGGGCAACGACTGGACAGCGCGCTTCGGCAAGCAGGTTGCGGCCCTGGAGCAACTGGACATAGAAAGCGCGTGGCTCGACGGCGAAGCCGTGGTGCTGGACGGGAACGGTGTGCCGAGTTTTCAGGCGCTGCAAAACGCGTTCGATTCGAACCGTCCGCAGGACATCGTGATCTACCTGTTCGATCTGCCGTTCCTGAATGGCTACGACCTGCGCGAGGTGCCGCTCGAACAGCGCCGCGCGATTCTGCGCGCGTTGCTTGACAACGAGCGCGACGACAGCCTGCTGCGCTTTTCGAACAACTTCGATTTCAGCGCCGACGATCTGCTGCGCAGCGCGTGCGACATGGCGCTCGAGGGAATCATCGGCAAGCGGCGCGACAGTGGCTATGTGTCGGGACGTTCATCGTCGTGGATCAAGCTGAAATGCCGCCGCCGCCAGGAGTTCGTGATTGGAGGCTATTCGGAACCGGCAGGCAGCCGCGCGGCGTTCGGTGCGTTGCTGCTCGGCGTGTACGACAGCAAGGGCAAACTGCAATACGCCGGGCGGGTGGGCACGGGCTTTGACGCCGCATTGCTGCGCTCGGTGAAGAAAGAGCTCGACGCGCACGAAACCAGCCGCATGCCGTTTGCGTCGCAGCCACGCGAGCGCAGCCGCACACCGGTGCATTGGGTCGACCCGGTGCTCGTCGCCGAATGCAATTTCGCTGAATGGACGGGGGACGGCATCGTGCGCCAGGCATCGTTCGTAAGT
Organism: Paraburkholderia sp. PREW-6R; assembly: GCF_039621805.1. Lineage (NCBI taxonomy): Bacteria > Pseudomonadati > Pseudomonadota > Betaproteobacteria > Burkholderiales > Burkholderiaceae > Paraburkholderia > Paraburkholderia sp. PREW-6R. Next base: position 1,515,026 of record NZ_CP155073.1, read on the forward strand.
CTGCGAAACGACAAGCCCGCGCGTCAGATCGTCAAGGAAGCACCTCGCAAAGGAGCCGACGTGCAACAGCAAACCGATACCGCGGGCGACGCCGCGCCGAAAAAAAAGGCGCCGCGAAAGACCGCCGCCGGATCTGCGAGGTCCGACGCTGCCCCGGAGCCGACGGCGTCCAGGAAGACTGCGTCTGGGCCGACCGCGTCTAAGCCGACCGCGTCTAAGCCGACCGCGTCTAAGCCGACCGCGTCTAAGCCGACCGCGTCTAAGCCGACCGCATCCAAGCCGACTGCATCGAAGCAGACTGCGACGAAGCAGTCCGCATCTAAGCCGACCGCATCCAAGCAGGCTGCATCCAAGCAGACTGCATCCAAGCCGACTGCATCGAAAACGCCGGACTCCAAAGCATCGAACACGCCCGGGGAAATCGCCGGTGTGCGTGTATCCCATCCCGACCGTGTCATCGACAAGACGTCGGGCACACGCAAGATCGATCTGGTGCGCTACTACGAGTCCGTCGCCGAATGGATGTTGCCGCATCTGCAAAACCGCCCGGTCTCGCTTGTGCGCGCGCCGGAGGACATTGGCGGCGAACTGTTTTTCCAGAAGCACAGCCAGAAGCTGTCGATTCCGAATGTGACGCAGCACCCGGGGCTCGACGCCGGGCATCCACCGCTCATTACCGTCGATACCCTCAAGGCGCTGGTCGGCGCCGCGCAGATGGGCACGGTGGAATTTCACACGTGGAATGCGGTGGTGTCGAATATCGAGAAGCCGGACCGAGTGGTGTTCGACCTCGACCCGGACGCGTCGCTCGGCTGGGAACGGATGATCGAAGCCGCGCAGCTCACCCGCTCCCTACTGGAAGAACTCGGGCTTACGTCGTTCTGCAAGACGAGCGGCGGCAAGGGATTTCACGTGGTCGTGCCGCTCGCCAAACAGGCCGGCTGGGACGAGGTCAAAGACTTTTCGCAAGCGGTCGCACAGCACATGGCGACAACGCTGCCCAAGTACTTCAGCGCGAAGATGGGCGCGCAGAACCGCAAGCAGAAAATTTTCGTCGACTACCTGCGCAACAACCGCGGTTCCAGTACGGTCGCGGCGTTCTCCGCACGTGCGCGGCCGGGACTGGGCGTGTCGGTGCCGCTCGCGTGGGACGAGGTCGCGAGCACGACGGGCGGCGACCAATGGACTATCGAGAATCTGCACGAGCGCCTCGCCGACCTCAAGCGCGACCCGTGGGCGGATTACGCGAAAACGCGCCAACGCATCACCGCAGCCATGAAACGACGCCTCGACGAAGCGAAGTAACGCAGTCACGCCCGAGAGGCTCGCTGATGGCAACAACAAGGAGCACACGATGAAGACATCACCGCAATCGTCCGACGGCGACAAGCAAGCCGATCCGCACGCGGCCAAACATGCCGATTCGATGCAGGAGGCCGCCGCGCCGCTGCCGCACGAAACCGACCAGCATTCCGAATCACAGCACGAGGACAATCCGCGCCAGATCGGCAAGCAGGCGCACAAGGATGTCGAAAAAGGATTGCAGGACACCGATCGGCGTGGCGGCGGCGAGTACCAGCAGCAGACGCAAAACGACGCGCACGCGGACGTCAATTCGGACGGCAAATCCGACTGACCGTGTAGGCAACGCGTCGGTTGACACGCTTTAGCGCGGCATATGGGCCGGTGGCTTGCGTGCGCTTCTGCGGCTGTTCGCCGGCGCGTTGCCGTGGCTTGCGGGGGCGACGTCCCAATAGGGCGGATCGCCGAAATGCGCGGCAAGGAACTCGATGAACGCGAGCGTCCTCGGCGGCACGAATGCGCGGCTCGGATAGACTGCCCAGATCGCGACGTGGTCGGCGAGCGGGTAGCTGTCCAGCACGCTAACGAGTTCGCCGCTGCGCAGATACGGCGCAACGTCCCACGTCGATTTGAGCGCAATGCCGAAGCCTGCGAGCAGCGCGTCACGGATCACTTCGCCGTTATCCGTGACAAGCCGTCCGCTGACGCGCACGTCGATGGAGCCGGCAGGCGTGACGAATGCCCAGTCGCGCTGACCGGATAGAAGGATGCACTCGTGTTCCACCAGGTCCGACGGGTGATGAGGCGTGCCGCGCGCGGCCAGGTAAGCTGGCGCCGCGCACAGCACGCGCCGGTTCACGGCCAGCTTGCGCGCGACGAGCGACGAATCCTTCAGCGCGCCGATCCGGATGGCCACGTCGATTCCCGCATCGACCAGATCGACCAGCTGGTCGGTCAGCCGCAAGTCCACGCTGACGCCCGGATAGCGGCGCAGAAAGTCGCTGATCACAGGCGACACGTGTTGTCGCCCAAACGACGAGGGCATCGACACCCGCAGCCGCCCCTGCGGCTCTGCCTGCGCGCGTCCGACCGACGCACGCGCGGCCGCGGCGGCGTCGAGCAGCGCTTCGGCACGCGTCATGAACACTTCGCCGTCCTGTGTCAGGCTGACGCGGCGCGTGGTCCGATGCAGCAGCCGCGCGCCCAGCAGTTTCTCCAATTGCGCAAGGCGTGCGCTCGCGACGGCTGCCGACAGTCCGAAATCGCGTCCCGCCGCCGACACGTTGGCGAGCAGCGCGGCCCGCACAAACAGCGCGACATCGAGCAGATCGAGCCGTTCGCGGTCATTCGACGCGGTCTTTGACGAGCCCGTTGTGTCGTTCATTTTCAGGATATTCAAAAGAATGTTTCAGCCATTATGATGGTTTTCCGAAATTAAAAATCCCCTTAGCATGGCGCCACTGGATCGGCAGCGCCGCGTCCCTTGCGCCGTCTGACCGGTCCGCCACTTGATTTGAACAACAGGAGCTCGTATGAAAGCCGTAGGTCTTTATCGCTATCTGCCAATCGATCACGCGGAGTCGCTGGTCGATGTCGACATGGCGCAACCCGAAGCCACGGGCCACGATCTGCTGGTGAAGGTCGAGGCAGTCTCGGTCAATCCCGTCGATACGAAAGTGCGCGCGCCGAAAGACACCGTCGAGAAAGCGCCGCGCGTGCTCGGCTGGGATGCCGCCGGCACGGTCGTCGCGGTTGGCCCGGATGTCAATCTGTTCAAGGTCGGCGATCCGGTGTTTTACGCGGGCAGTATTACGCGGCCAGGCGCGAACAGCGAGTTTCATCTGGTCGATGAGCGGATTGCCGGGCGCAAGCCGGCATCGCTCGATTTCACGCACGCGGCCGCCCTGCCGCTGACGGCGATCACCGCGTGGGAAGCGCTGTTCGACCGGCTCGGCGTGTCGCCGCAAGGGGCGAACGAAGGTCAGTCCGTGCTGATTTTCGGCGGTGCGGGCGGCGTGGGCTCGATCGGTATCCAGCTGGCCAAACAACTCGCCAAGCTGAAGGTGATCGCCACTGCGTCGCGTCCGGAATCGGCGAAATGGGCAAAGGATCTTGGCGCGGATCATATCGTCGATCATTTCGGCGACGTGCCCGCGCAGTTGAAGGAACTCGGCATGGGGCAGGTCGACTACGTGCTGATATTTAACGATACCGACAAGAATTTCCCCGTCGCGGCTGACGTCATCAAGCCACAGGGCGGTATCTGCTCGATCGTCGAAAACAGCAAGCCGGTGCCGGTCGAACTGTTGAAGTCGAAGAGCGCCGCGTTTCACTGGGAATTCATGTTCACGCGTTCCATGTTCGCCACGCCCGACATGATCGAGCAGCATAAACTGCTGACAGAAGTGGCGCGTCTTTTCGATGCGGGTGTGCTGCGCACGACCGTCGGCCAGGACCTCGGCAAGATCAACGCGGCGAATCTGCGCCGCGCGCATCAGATACTCGAAGAAGGGCGCGCGATCGGCAAGCTGGTGTTGACGGGATTCTGATCGCCGTTCCATATTGACGGCCAACCTGGCATACGAGCCGGCGACGCAGCGTTGCGCGCCGGCTCTTTTTGATTGCCGGCGAGGTTGCCGGGCTCATGGCGCGCGTTCTGGCTCGACTCCTCGCTCGCCACATCCCGCACGCAGAAAATGAGGCGCCGCAAGCGGGTTAACACCCGATCCGAGCGCGTCGCACAGCATGTCGCTTGGCGTTAGACTGGTGGGGCATCATGCTAAAACAGTTGCGCGTCTTGCGGCCGGTGGCACCGCAGTCCAACGGGGCGGCATTAGCGTTGGGCGCTGTACAGGCAGTCACGCCGGAAGAGGCGCGCAGCGGCACAACAAGGAGGTGACAGTATGAACTCCCGCTTCAGACTCTCCGCCGTTTCAGTTGCCGTTCCTCTCGCCTGCGCGCTCGCGTCCGGCGTTCTCGCGCCTCTCGCACACGCGGCCACGCCGATCACCGTCACGTCCCAGTCCGCTCTCGACGGCCCGATCCGTTACACGGTGCGCGTCACGTCGAAGCAGTTCGGCGATTCCCAGGAAACACGCACGATCCGCTCTGGCGAGTCGGACGACTTCACGTGGAAAACGGTGCCGCCCGGCGGCGCGGTGCCCGCCACGGACGCGTGCCCGAATTACGCGTCGCTGCCGCTCGACAGCAACGGCGCGATGATTCGCCAGACGCAGATCCGCTTTGCGCCGGTAGTGGGCAGCGACGGAACCGCGACCGTGCAGATGAGCTTTCAGGCGCAGATGCCGCATGGCGTGAAGAGCGTCACGAACGCCGGCAAAACGCTCAAGTGTCCGAACGACGTCACCGTCAGCCAGATTGTGCGCTTCACGATGCCGACCAACGGCAGCACGAAGACGCTCACGCTGAGCGACGGCACCGCCGTGGCGGTCAGCGCGAAGCGCTAGACGCTTCCTGTTAGCGCGCCGACCCGGCGCGTTCAACGAGCCGCGCCGCAAGGAACCGGTGTTCGGCTGAAAAGAGACGCCGATAGGTCAGCAGCACCGCGCCGACCGTGCCCAGCGCGGACGATGCCGCGATCAGGAACATGATCACGATCTGGTATCGCACCGCCTGCAACGGCGACTGTCCTGCGAGCACCTGTCCGGTCATCATGCCGGGCAGGCTCACCACGCCGACCACGGCCATCTGGTTGAGCGTCGGCATCATGCCCGCCCGCACCGCCTGGCGCGCCGGCGCCTGTGCGGCTTCCCAACGCGTCGCGCCAAGCGCAAGCGCCATGTCGACGCGATCGCGCCGCGATGTCAGTTCCTCGGTCATCCGTTCGATGCCGAGCGAGACGCCCGTCAGCGTATTGCCGAGAATCATGCCGAGGATCGGAATGGCATATTGCGGCTCGTACCACGGGTGAATGCGGATCACCGCGAAGAGTCCTACCGCGCCCACGAGCCACGAACTCACCCAGATCGACACCACGCTGTCCGCGCGCTGGCCGGCATAAGTGCGGCTGCCGCGATTCGCCCCGGCAAATCCTGCGATCAGCGTCATCAGGATCATCAGCGGCAACACCACGAACCAGTGGCCGTTGCGGAACACCCAGCCGAGCACGTAGCCGATCGCCAGCAACTGCACGACGGTTCGCACTGCCGCCCATGCGAGCTTGCGTTCCAGATCGAGTTTGAGGGCGACCGAGATCGCGCCGTTCACAACGATCAGCAGCGCCGCAATCGCGACATCCCACAAACTCAGATTCTGCAAGGTCATGGCTGGAGTTCCCCGTGTGCGGACGTGACCGCTGTTTCGTCGAGCACACCGGCGCGCATGCTTAGATGCCGCTCGCTCATGCGCGCCGCTTGCGCAGGATCATGCGAGACCCAGATCGACGCACGACGGCTGCGATCGGCGTCGAACCATGCACGCACCAGCCCCTCGATCGCGAGCGACGACTCCGGGTCGAGCGACGCGGTCGGCTCGTCGAGCAGCAGGACTTCGGGCGCGAGTTGCAGCACGCGGATCAGCGCGGTGATCTGCGCCTCGCCGCCGGATAACTCGCTCGCGTGTTTGTCGAGGAAGTCGTCGCCACGACCGGCCTGCGCGGCGAGACTCGCTGCGCGCGCACGATCGAAGCGCACATCGCGGTAGGCCTGCAGCGCGAACGGATAGCGCAGGTTGTCTTCGACATTCCCGTCGAGCAGCGCGGGACGTTGCCGGATATAAGCCACACTGCGCCGGTAACGCGGAATGCCGGCGCGGGCGACCGGCGCACCGTGCCACAGGATGCGCCCCGCATCGAGTGGATCGAGCAGCGCAAGCGCTCGCAAGAAGACGCTTTTGCCCGAACCGGACGGTCCGCTGATCGCGACACGGTCGCCTGCTTGCAGTGCAAAGGTGGTCGCCTGTAAAAGCATCTGGCCACGCGAGGCTTCGCGCCGCACGATGCCCTCGGCGAGCACGACGGGATCGCCGGCTGTATCCGGTCGCGATGGCGAAGGACGCATCAGGTCTGAAGTGGGTTTCAAGATGTGAGTGGGGTCCTGAAGCTGGTGGGATGATGCGGCAGAAAGCTTATCGCAACGTTAAGCGAGGTTCAGCACTGCGAAAGCGGCATACGCGAGAACCGCTGCGTGGCGGTAAAACGCTGAAAGCCGGGCACGATCCGTGCTATCGAGTCCACACTGTTCAAAAGAAGACGGAGCGGCTCAATGGCAGTGTCGAACACGATCGGAAGACGGATCGGAAAAATCATCGCGTGGCTGGTGGCGATCATTGTCGTTCTCATTGTGGCGCTGGTCATTTTCATCCTCACGTTCGACTGGAATCGCGCACGCCCATATATCAACGACAAGGTGACGCAGGCGATCGGCCGTCCCTTCGCCATCAACGGCGATCTGAAAGTGGGCTGGCGGCATCCGGTCGGCGAAACGGGCTGGCGCGCGTGGGTGCTCTGGCCGCGTTTCTCGGCGGCCAACATCACGGTGGGCAATCCTGATTGGGCCAGGCGTCCGCAATTCGCCACGCTCGACGAGATCGACTTCGAAGTCAAGGTCCTGCCGCTGCTCGCGCATGACATCGTGATCCCCGTCATCAACCTGGTGAATCCGTCGGTCGATATCGAGCGCGTGCTCGACGGCCGCAACAACTGGACGTTCAAGATGGCGTCGTCGAGCGGGCCTTCCGAATGGAAGCTCGACTTGCATGACATCGCCTTTTCGAAGGGCAATATCGCGTTGTCGGACCAGCAGAACAAGGTCGATCTGCAAATGGTCGTGGATACGCTCGGTCAGCCGATTCCGATCGGCGAAGCGATGAAGCAGCAGGAGGAGGCGTCGCGCCGTTCGTCGGCCGACGCAATCGGCAAGGCGGGCGCGAGCAAGCTGACGCAGCAGGCCAACGCGCAGGCAGCGTCCGAGGCCGCGGCGGCTTCCGCCGCTGCCGCCTCGGGCGCTTCGGCGACGGACATCTCCGCGTCGGGCGCCACGCCGGCCACCGGCGCATCGGGTGCGCTGGTGACAGGCGCGGCGAGCGGCGGCGCAATGGCGTCGGCACCGGCATCGAACGCGAGCGGCGCGAATGCGACGGCTGCGTCGAAGCGCGAGATTCCGCCGTATGCGATTGGCTGGACCGTCAAAGGCACTTATAACAGGACGCCGGTATCGGGCAGCGGCAAGGTGGGCGGTGTGCTCGCTTTGCAGGACGCCGACCGGCCGTTCCCGGTGCAGGCCGACGTGAAGGCGGGCGACCTGCATGTCGCGCTGGTCGGAACGATCACCGACCCCGCGCACCTGGCGGCCGTGGATCTACGGCTCTGGCTGCAAGGCAACAGCATGGCGAAGCTCTATCCGCTGACCGGCGTGACGCTGCCGGACACGCCGCCTTATGCAACTGAGGGGCGGCTCGTCGGGCAGTTCAAATCGAGCGGCAACGTTTTTAAATATGAAAATTTTACAGGCCGCGTGGGCGGCAGCGATCTCAATGGCTCGCTGACCTATACGGCGCGTAAGCCGCGTCCGTTGCTTCAGGGCGAACTCGTGTCGCACCTGCTGCGCTTTGCCGACCTCGCGCCGATCGTGGGTGCCGATTCGAATGCCAGCAAGGCCAAACGTGGCGATGCGGCCGCGCAACCCAGCAACAAGGCGCTGCCGGTCGAAGAATTCCGAACCGACCGCTGGAAAGCCATCGACGCCGACGTGAAGTTCACGGGCCGGCGCATCGTGAAGGACGAGAATCTGCCGATCACGGATCTGTACACGCACGTGGTGATGACGGACGGCGTGCTCTCGCTCGAACCGCTGAAATTCGGCGTGGCCGGCGGGTCGCTCTCGTCCAACATTCATCTGGACGGCAGCGGCACGCCGCTGAAGGGCCGTTTCGCGACTTCGGCGCGACATCTGAAGCTCAAGCAACTGTTCCCGAACGTCAAGACGATGCAGAGCGCGCTCGGTGAAATCAACGGCGACGCAGCGTTGACCGCGACCGGCAATTCGCCGGCGGCACTGGCCGCGTCGTCCAACGGTGAGGTCAAGGCGCTGATCACCGACGGTACGGTGAGCCGGCTCATCATGGAAGCCGCGGGCTTGAACGTGGCGAACGTCATCTATGAAAAGCTGTTCGGCAATCGCGATGTGAAGATCAACTGCGCGGCGGCGGACTTCGTCGTCACCAACGGTGTGCTCGATTCACGCATCTTCGCGCTCGACACGGACGACGCGGTCATCGATATCGACGGCAACGTGAACATGCGCGACGAAACGCTGGACCTCGGCGTGCATCCGCATACGAAGGGCTTCCGGATTTTCTCGCTGCGCTCGCCGCTGTATGCGAAGGGCACGTTCAAGGACCCGCACGTGGGCGTCAACGCGGCGGCTCTGGCACTGCGCGGTGGCGCGGCAGTCGGGCTGGGACTGATCAATCCGTTCGCGGCGTTGATTCCGTTGCTTGCGCCGAGCGACAACAAGCCGCTGCCCTGCACGCAGTTGCTCCAGCAGGTGCGGCAGGCGCCGACAGCACCGCCGCCGGGCGTCAAGCAGCAACCGAAGCCGGCGATCTCGCTGGAAGGCGCGCCGGTGAACAAGTCGTCGAGCGGGTCTTCGTCGGCGCCGGGCGCTGCGTCACGCAAGCCGGCGGTCATGTCGCCGGCGAGCGCCGCCGAGTACAAGGGGAGCTGAAGATGCCGATCGTATTGCCCGCCAACTGGCTAGGCTGGCTGCTGGGCAGCGGGTTGGCCTTCGCTTTCCTTTGGATAATCAGTGTGCCGCCGATGCGTGAGCGCGTCGGCGAGACGTTGGCCGAGTAGGCGGGGCAGTGGGAAAGACGCCTGCGTGACTGACAGGCGGGTTGAATCAGATAACCTGGCTCGCGTCGTCTAGCGCAGCGAGCGTGGCGCGGCATCACCGGCCGCATCCTGCCGACGAACACCGCGACGGGCACCCACGCGGGTGGCGCCGAATTCCGTCAGGATCTTGCCGCGGGCGCGGCTTGCGAACACAAGAAAACCGAAACCGTCGGCCTCGTACCAGTAGCCGCCGTTTTCGAGACCGTCGAGCGGTTGCTCCAAGGCGTTCGTAATGGATTCGACACAGCGCCGCCGCAACTCCGCGGGCGCCGGGTAGGGCGGTTGCGCGCCACGCACGCTGCATAGGAGCACATCGAGCCCAGGCAACACATGCGCGTACAGTACCGGCTCGTCTTGCGCGCGAGCGCGCGCAATCTTGGTATCGAGCTGGCCGAACGGCTTGAAATGCCGTAGCACCGCGAGAAACGACTCATCGCCGTCCACCTTCGCGCGCCTACGCTTTTTCGGGAAGGACATAAAAATTCGCCTGAAAAAGAATTGCAGAAAACGCAGCGTCCTCATGCGACAACTCCCGGCTTCGCGCGCCGCACGTCGATCTTTTATAGCATACGACAAGGCCGGATTCACGGTGATTCGACGACTGCGCCGCCTCACCGCTCACCGCACGAATCATGCCGAACCGCCTCGCCGCGCGCTTTCACATTCCAGCACATGTGTCTCCATTCACTTCAATCATAGACGCACGAGGCCGCAAAAAAACATCTCCCATCAATAAAAAAGTCAGTTTTGTGTGAGCGGCCGCCCGTCGGCGCTCCGTTGAAATATCTCGAATTCGCGTCGATAATGGCCCGTCCGGCTGCACTGCGTCGTGTCCGCCAGTCCGTTGTCAGGCATTCGTCTTCAGGGCGGAGGCGACCGGTCTCGCGGGCCGCTGCGGCTTGAACGACCTTTGGGCGAACATGAAACTATCCACCAAGGGTCTGCTGCTGATTGCAGTGCCGAGCGTGCTCGAGCTGGCGCTTCTTGGCGTCGTCTTCGATACCCAGGAACAGACGGCTCAGGCCGCGCAATGGGTCAACAATAGCAAGCAGATCCTTTATCAGTCGTCGGCTATCGTCGATCCGCTCCTGCGTCAGGCTGCGCGCGTGCGCACGGGCATGGCGGTCGGCGATCCGTCGTTCATCGACCGCCATACGGTATGGGTCGATGTGGGCGACCGTCTTGCCAATCTCGACGCACTCGTGGCCGACACACCGCAACAGGTCGCTCGCGTGCAAAAGATGAAGCAGGCGATCGACGCATACCGTCTTCAGACCGTTTCCATTTCGCAAGCGTTGCATGCGGGCCAGAGCCCAGGGTCGTTCGTCGCGCTGGAGACGGGCGCGCTGCCTCGGCAGATCGCCGTTTTTCGAGACGAGCTTGCTGCGTTCGGCGAAGAAGCGTCGCGTCTCGATGCCGCGCGCGGCGCGGCGCTCGCGCGGCGTCGCGAGCGTCAGCAGTATGCGCTGATGGCTGCCGTCCTCGGCTCCATGCTGGTCTGGGCGGCCACCGCAGCGGTGTTCGCGCGCAGCATCGGCCGGCGGCTCGAAGTGCTGACCGGCAATGCCGAGCGGCTTGGCGGCGATCGCCCGCTGGCGCCGCCGCTCTCCGGCAACGATGAGATCGCCGCGCTCGACGCCGTGCTCCATCAGACCGGCGCGCGGCTGCGTGCCGCGGAGAGCGAGCAGGCGAAGCTGAAGGCGCGGCTCGAAACGCGCGCGCAGGAACTTGCGGGCGTCAACGAAGAGTTGCGCCAGGAAACGCAGGACAACGAGATGTTCATTTACAGCGTGTCGCATGACCTGCGCTCGCCGCTGGTGAATCTGCAAGGGTTTTCTAAGGAACTGCAGGTGTCGTGCGACGAGTTGAACGAGATCGTCGCCGGCGCCGGACTGCCGGAGCACGAACATCGACGCATGGCGCATATCCTCGAAGGGGACGTGCGCGAGTCCTTGCAGTATCTGCGCACGGCCGTCACGCGCGCAGCGGCGATCATCGACGCGCTGTTGCGCATCTCGCGCGCCGGCCGCCTCGAATACCAGTGGCAGCGGGTGAGCGTGGGCCGCGTGGTGAACCGGGTGGTCGATGCGCTCCAGCCGTCGATCGCCCAGCACGCGGCCGTCGTCACCGTGCGCGAGTTGCCGCCGGTATGGGGCGACCCGAGCGCGATCGAGCAGATTTTCAGCAACCTGATCAGCAATGCGCTGAATTACCTCGATTCGTCGCGTCACGGGCGAATCGAGGTCGGCGCACTGGAACCCGAACCGGTCGACGAAACCGAACCGCACGCCGTGCGCATGCGCACCTATTACGTGCGCGACAACGGCCTCGGCATTCCGGCCGCCTACATGTCGAAAGTGTTTCGCGCATTTCAGCGCCTGCACGGCGAGGTGGCGCGCGGCGACGGAATCGGCCTTGCAGTGGTGCGGCGAACCGTCGAACGGCACGGCGGCCGCGTGTGGGTCGAGTCGGCAGAAGGGGCGGGGTCGACGTTCTTTGTCGTGTTACCCGAGCAGCCCACGCGCATGTGATGCGCGGCGCCACATGGACAATGGTGTGGAGAAACAAAAAGGGCAGGCATAATCAGGGTGTTAGCACGGAGGGCATATGAGTCACGGGGAAACGGTCAGCATCGTGCTGGTCGAAGATGACGACGGCCACGCCACGCTCGTAGAGCGTAATTTGCGCCGCGCCGGCGTCACGAACTGTTTCGTGCGCTTTCGCGACGGGCAGGAGGCGCTGGCCTATTTTTTTGGACCGCTCCCGGCGTCCTCATCCGATGTCGCAGCGAGCGCCGCCGCATTGACCACCGACGCCGGTCTCGCCGCCAACCCGGCACCGCAGGCTGCGGCTCATACGCTTCCGTCGCGCGAAGATCTGACGAACTTCGTCGTCCTGCTCGATCTGAAAATGCCGCGCGTGGACGGGTTTGAAGTGCTTCGGCGGCTCAAGGAATCGCCACAAACGGCGGCCGTGCCGGTCATCATCCTGACCACGACCGACGACCCGCGCGAGATTGCGCGCTGCTATGAACTCGGCTGCAACGTCTACATTACGAAGCCGGTTGAATACGATGCGTTCATTGAGGCCGTGCGCCGCCTCGGGTTCTTTCTTCAGGTGGTGAAGCTTCCGCCGGGGCATCGGCTCGCTGCGCATTGACGCAAGCGTCGCGTGAAGCCGCCTGAAACATGCACGTCGCAAGATCAACATCCGACCTCGTCATAGAAGACTCCGCATGACCGAAGATGTGTCCACGCAGCATGCCGCGTACGTACTCGTCGTCGATGACGACGAAGGCATTCTGCGCCTCGCTCGTAAATCGCTCGAACGGGCCGGGTGCCGCGTCGCGCTCTGCTCCAGTGCCGACGCCGCGCGTGAACGGCTTACCGCTGGCGGCCCCGACCTGCTCGTGCTCGACTACCAGCTAAGCGGGCCCGAAACCGGGCTCGACTTCTTTCGCCGGTTGCGCTCGGAAGGTGTGCGGATTCCCGCCATCCTCGTGACCGGTTTCACGGACGAGTCGCGTGTGATCGAAGCGTTGCGCGCGGGCGTCTCGGACGTCGTGCCTAAATCGGGCGGCTATCTGGATTATCTGCCGGAGGCGGTGGAGCGCGCGCTGTCACAAGTGCGTCTGCAACGTGCGTCCGACGAAGCGTTGCTGCTGCGTGACCGTGAACAGCATTACCGCACGCTGTCCGAAGCTTTGCCGCATCTCGTGTTGACCTGCAACGCCGCGGGCGATTGCGATTTTTTGTCGAAGCAGTGGTACGACTACACCGGCTTGCCGGAAAACAGTTCGTACGGGCTCGCGTGGCTCGACGCCGTGCATCCGGACGACTGCGAAGAGATCCGTCGTAGCTGGCTCCATGCGGCGGGCGGCAACACCGGCGACTATCGGCATGAGATGCGGATTCGCCGTGACGATGGCGAATACCGCTGGTTCGACGTACGCATGGTCGCCATGCGCGATGCAGAGGGCAACATCAGCAAATGGTTCGGCAGTTGCACGGACGTCCACACGCAGCGCGAGGCGATCGAGGAGCGCGAGCGGCTGCTTGCTTCCGAGCAGGCCGCGCGCCAGACCGCCGAGGAGGCCAACCGGGCCAAGGACCGTTTTCTGGCCATGCTGTCGCACGAGTTGCGCACGCCACTCACGCCGGTACTCGCCGGCGCGAGCATGCTGGAGCGCATGGCGGACTTGCCGGAGCCGGTGCGTTCCAGCGTGCGCATGATCCGCCGCAACGTCGAACTGGAGGCGCGGCTGATCGACGACCTGCTCGATCTGACGCGCGTGGCGAACGGCAAGCTGCGACTGTCGCTCGAAACCGTGGATGTGCACGAAATGATGGACAGCGTGCTCGACCTGTTTCGCAGCGAAATTCAGGTCAAGCAGCAGGACGTGCATGTGCACAAGAACGCGAAGCATCATTACGTGCTCGCCGACCGCGCGCGTTTGCAGCAGATGCTCTGGAATCTGATCCGCAACGCCGCGAAGTTCACGCCGGACGGCGGCCATATCTACGTGCGCACGCGCGACGAGCGCATGCACGTGCAGATCCTCGTCGAAGATACGGGTATTGGTATCGAGCCCGAACAGATCGGCAAACTCTTCAATGCATTCGAGCAGGGCAGTCAGAACATGACACGCCAGTTCGGCGGCCTGGGTCTCGGGCTTGCGATCACGAGAGCACTGACCGACGCGCACGGCGGCACGGTCATGGCACAGAGTCCCGGTGCGCACTGTGGCGCAACCTTCACCATTACACTGCCGACCGCAGCCGCGCCCGAGCCGGTGCTGCCAGTGGCGGAGCCCGACCAGGTGCATCCGGCAGGTCTGCTGACTATTCTGCTGATCGAGGATCACCTCGATACCGCCGAGGTCATGGAGCAACTGATCCGCAGCCTGGGTCACGATGTCACGACGGTGGGTCGTGTGGACGACGCACTGGCTGCCACGCAGTTACAGACGTTCGATCTGGTCGTGAGCGACGTCGGGTTGCCGGACGGCACCGGCCTCGATTTCATCAAGGCCTTCCGCGAGCACTCGGATGCGCCGGCTGTTGCGCTGACTGGCTTCGGTACAGACGAAGACGTGCGGCGTTGTCTGAGCGCCGGCTTTACGTCGCATCTGACGAAGCCGGTTAATTTCAGTCAGCTTGAGACAATGATCGAGAGTGCGGTGAAGCGGAAAGGGACGACCGACGCGTCCCACTGAGAGATGCTACTGCCCGTGATGCACGGGACGGTGCATGCAGCGTGGCGGCATCAGGCAAGTCAGGGGCCGCTTGAGCGGCTGCATGAGCGGCTACCTGAGCGACCACCCGGTCATGCAAAAGATGCGAAAGGCCTGTTGCGCGTGAATCGCAACAGGCCTTTTACCGCGCTCGCCAACGAGCGCCGTACGTGTGACGTGCTTCTACGCTTAACGCGGCGGCGCGTTCTTGAGCGAGTCGCGAATTTCACGCAGCAGCAGCACGTCTTCCGGCGTGGGCGGCGGCGCGGGCGGTGCTTCGACCGGCTTACGCAGATTGTTGATGAACTTGACCATCAGGAAAATGATGAAAGCCAGAATGATGAAGTTGATCGCCACCGTAATGAACGAGCCATAACCGAACACGGCCACGCCTGCCGTTTGCAGATCTTTATACGATTCAGGACTGCCTTTGAAACTGGGCGGTATCTCGCCGAGCCTGATGAACTTGTTGGAGAAATCAAGGCCGCCAGTAGCAAGACCGACCACTGGCATGATCAGGTCTTTAACAACCGAATTGACGATGGTGGAAAACGCGCCGCCGATAATCACACCGACTGCGAGATCCATCACATTGCCTTTGAGAGCAAATTCCTTGAATTCCTTGATCATGCTCATAGAGGTTCCTCCTGGACATCGATAGTCGAATGATACCAACCTGAGAGGGATAGGCTAGCCCCTCACGCAGGAAAAACCCGGATTGAATTGTCATTCGGGAAACTGCGACCCGCTATGGCGCGCACGTTCCAGATGCGCGGCAAAACTGACCGGGTCGGTATTGGTGCCGCACAGCAGCACGCCCACGCGCTTGCCACGCACCTCGTCACGCAACGGTCCCAGCAACGCGGCCGTTGCCGCCGCGCATGCGGGCTCGACTGCAAGCTTCAGTTGTCCGAACAAGGTGAGCATGGCGGAGCGCAACTGATCGTCCGATACCGTTACGAGCTGATCGATATGACGGCGGCACAACTCATAGCTATATTGCTCGGTGTGCGGCGCCATCAGCGAATCGGCAATGCTGTGCATCGGGCCCATCTTTACCGTGTGATTGGCGGCAAAGCTCTTGCCCATGGCGTCCGCGCCTTCAGGTTCGACACCGTAAAGATGCACACGCGGATTCGCAAGACGCATGGCGGTCGACACGCCCGCCGCGAGTCCGCCGCCGCCGATCGGCACGATCACCGCTTCGAGGTCCGGCGTTTGCGTGGTCCACTCGTAACCGAGCGTGGCCGAGCCGAGCACCGTGCGATAACCGTTGAACGGATGCACGAAGTAGCGGCCTTCTTCCGCCTCGATGCGACGCACGAGTTCGAACGCTTCGGCGAGGTCCTCGGCGTAGACGATCTCGGCGAGATATTGGCGGCACAGCGCGACACGCGCCGGATTGGCGCCTCTGAACAGAACGACCTTCGCGCTGATCCCCAGCCGCATGGCCGCATAGGCGACGGCCACCGCATGATTGCCGCCCGACACGCAGGTCACGCCCGCGCTGCGTTGTGCGTCCTCGAGGGCGAGCAGGTTGCTGAACGCGCCGCGCGCCTTGAAGCTGCCACCCGCCTGCAGCAGTTCGAATTTGAAATTCACCACTGTGCCTTCGAGCGAGGCGAAGTCTTGCCGGTCTAAAACCGGCGTGCGTGTGACCCACGGCGACAACGCAAAATGCTGGGACGCGATGTCGTCGAGCGACGGGATCGGCTCGCCGTCGATCGTTTGAGCGGTGTGCGGCGGGATGGCGGCTGACATGGCGTGGGCGCGGTTCTCTGGATAGAAGTCGGACTCTTGTTAAACGTCAGTCGGTTTCACTGCGCGTGGGCCTCGACCGACATGCTGTGAATGAATTTCTGCAGGAAGCGCTCGCACGCGGCGAGCTGGTCCAGCGCAACGAATTCATTCGCTTTGTGCGCCTGTTGAATATCGCCAGGCCCGCACACAATGCTCGGAATGCCGGCTAGTGAAAAGAGTCCGGCCTCGGTGCCATACGCGACCTTGCGCTTGTCCTGATCGGCAGTGAGCGCGCGCACGAGTTGGGTAATCGCGGCCTGTTCGGACGAATCGAGTCCGGGCGCCGCCGCAATTCGGGTTAGCTCGATGGCCCCCGACGGATGCTCGCGCAGCATTTTCGGCAACAGCGTCTGCTGTGCGTACTGCTGGATACGCGCGAAGATCGGCTCCGGATCGAGCGTGGGCAGATTGCGGAATTCGAACTGGAACTTGCACTCGGCCGGCACCGTGTTGATGGCGTTGCCGCCTGTGATGGTGCTGGTCTGCGCGGTGGTGAAGGGCACGTCGTACAGTTCATCGAACGGACCCTGTTCACGGAACTGGTCGGCCATGTCACGGATGTAGCAGATCAGACGCGCGGCGTATTCGATTGCGTTCAGGCCCTTCGGCGTCAGCGACGAATGCGCCGCCTGCCCACGTACGCAACACTGGTAGGCGTTAATGCCTTTGTGCGCGACGATCGGGCGCATGCTGGTCGGTTCACCGACGATGCAGCCGTCCGGCTTCACACCGCGCTTCATCAGGTCGGCGATCAGCAGCGGTGCGCCCACACAGCCTACTTCCTCGTCGAACGAGAGCGCAAAGTGAATCGGCTTGGCGAGCTTCGTGCGTTGCATGTCGGGCACGAGCGAAAGCGCCGCGCCAATAAAACCCTTCATGTCACAGGTGCCGCGGCCATAAAGTTTGTCGCCGCGAATTTCCGGTTTGAACGGGTCACTGTCCCATTGCTGGCCATCGACGGGGACGACATCCGTGTGGCCGGACAGCACCACGCCGCCGTTCGTTTCGCCGTCGTGCGCCGGAATGGTGGCAAACAGGTTGGCCCATTTGCCGCTCTCGTCGGTGGTGAGCGTCGATTCGACGCCGGCCGCGCGCAGTTCGTCGCGCACGGTTTCGATAAGTCCAAGATTGGGATTGCGGCTGACCGTGTCCATTGACACGAGTCGGGTGACCCACGCAAGCGAAGCAGGAGACTGGGAAGATTGCTGTGACGACTGCGCTGATTCAGCGACGTGAGACATGACAAGACTCCGGCATTGGGGTCTTTCGATCATACCCAAAAAAAACTCTACCGTATGCGGCAGAGCGCGTTGCGCACCGCAGCACGGACCGACGGGGCTGGCGGAAAAGCGCGATACGTACCCCGCTTTTACGCCATGCCGTGACGCCTCAAGTCATGACCGGGTGCAGAATTCAGCAGGCGGTCAGCGCGCGGCCGCGCTGACCGCTGCCGTCCCACGACCCGGCGTGCCGAGCGCGCGCAACGTTTCCTTCACGGTAGCCACGCGCACTGCGAGATCGGGGCTGCGCGTTTCAATGCGCAGCTTGTCCTGTCCCGCGAGCTTGATGTGCTTGTGTTTCTGCACCATTTCAATGATCCGCATTGCGTCGATCGGCGGATTCGGGATGAACTGCAAGCCGATCACGGCTTCGCCCGCGTCGATCTTCGAAATGCCCAAAGGCTTTGCGGCGAGCCGCAAGCGATGGGTCTCGATCAGCGCGTGCGCCTGCGGCGGCAGCTTGCCGAAACGGTCGATCAACTCCTCCTGAATGCCGTCGATCGAATCGTTGTGCTCGCAATTAGCCAGACGCTTGTAAAGCGACAAACGCTCCTGCACGTCGCCGCAATAATCGGCGGGCAGAATGGCGGGCGCATGCAGATTGATCTCGGTCGTGGCGGCGAGCGGCGCGGTCAGGTCTGGCTCCTTGCCTTCCTTGAGTGCCTTCACTGCGTCGTTCAGCATGTCGGTGTAAAGCTGGAAACCGATCTCCTGAATCTCGCCCGATTGTTTGTCGCCGAGCACTTCGCCCGTGCCGCGAATTTCCAGGTCGTGCATCGCGAGATAGAAGCCCGAACCGAGTTCCTCCATCTGCTGGATGGCTTCGAGACGACGCTGCGCCTGCCTCGTCAGCCCTTGCGGATCGTGCACGAGCAGATACGAATAAGCCTGGTGATGCGAGCGGCCCACCCGCCCGCGCAACTGGTGCAACTGGGCAAGGCCGAACTTGTCCGCGCGATGGATCAGGATGGTGTTGGCGCTGGGCACGTCGATACCGGTTTCGATAATCGTCGTGCACAGCAGAACATTCGCACGCTGCGCGACGAAGTCACGCATCACGCGTTCGAGTTCGCGTTCGTGCATCTGACCGTGCGCCACCGCGATCCGCGCTTCGGGCACGAGCGCTTCGAGCATCTGCCGGCGATTCTCGATCGTCTCCACTTCGTTGTGCAGAAAGTAAACCTGGCCGCCGCGCTTCAATTCGCGCAGCATGGCTTCACGGATTACGCTGTCTTCCTCGCGACGCACGAACGTCTTGATCGCGAGGCGCTTTTGCGGCGCGGTGGCGATCACCGAGAAATCGCGCAAACCTTCGAGCGCCATGCCGAGCGTGCGTGGAATCGGCGTGGCGGTGAGCGTGAGCACGTCGACTTCCGCGCGCAGCGCCTTCAATGCTTCTTTCTGACGCACACCGAAGCGGTGCTCCTCGTCGATGATCACGAGGCCGAGCCGCTTGAACTGCACGTCGGAGGAGAGCAGCTTGTGCGTGCCGATCACGATATCGACACTGCCTTCGTTGATCTGCTGGATTGCCGCGTTGACTTCCTTCGTGGACTTGAAGCGCGACAGTTCGGCAATGCGTACCGGCCAGTCGGAGAAGCGGTCCGTGAAGGTTTGCGTGTGCTGTTCGGCGAGCAGCGTGGTGGGCGAGAGCAGCGCGACCTGTTTGCCGCCCATGACCGCGATGAACGCCGCGCGCAACGCCACTTCCGTCTTGCCGAAGCCGACGTCGCCGCACACGAGGCGGTCCATTGGTTTGCCGCTCGTCATGTCGCCGATCACGGCGGCAATCGCGGCGGCCTGGTCTGGTGTTTCCTCGAAGCCGAAGCTTTCGGCGAACTTCACGTAGTCCTTCGGTTCGAGCGCGAACGCATGGCCCGAGCGTGCTGCGCGGCGTGCGTACAGGTTCAGCAGTTCGGCTGCCGTGTCGCGGATCTGCTGGGCGGCCTTGCGCTTGGCCTTTTCCCACTGGCCCGAGCCGAGCGAATGCAACGGCGCGCTTTCCGGATCGGCGCCGCTATAGCGCGAAATCACGTGAAGCTGCGCAACGGGCACGTACAGCTTGCTGTCGCCCGAATACTCGAGATGCAGGAACTCGGTCTCGCCTTCACCGAGATCCATGGTGACGAGGCCCATATAGCGGCCAATGCCGTGCTGTGAATGAACGACGGGGTCGCCCACTTTCAGCTCGGACAGATCGCGCACCATCGAATCGACGTTGCTCGCCTGTTCCTGACGGCGGCGCCCCGCGCGCCGTGCGAGCGGCCCGTAAATCTCGGTCTCGGTGATGATCGCGATGCCGTCGGCGGGCACGGCAAAGCCATTGGCGAGCGGCGCGACGCCGAGCGAAAAACGGGCGTCGCTTTGCAGCCAGTCATGGAAGCTGTCGCTCGAAGCGGGTCTTAGTTGATTGTCCGCGAGCAGTTGCAGCAGCGTTTCGCGCCGGCCGGCCGACTCGGCGGCAAACAGCACGCGGTTCGGCGTGGTGTCGAGGTAGGTTCGCAGCGCCGCGACCGGATCTTCCGCGTGACGGTCGATCGCAAGATTCGGCAACGGGATGGACCAGCCGCCGCCTGCGTTGGCCGGTAGCACGAGTCGCGCAAACGGCTTGGCGAGCGTGAAGAAATCCTCGTCTGACAGAAAGAGCCGCTGCGGTTCGAGAATCGGCCGGTCGCGATCGTGCGACAGGAAGTTGTAGCGCTGCTTCGTGTCGTTGCTAAAGCGCCGGATCGCCGCGTCCAGATCGCCGACGAATGCGAGTTGCGCGCCTTCGGGCAGATAGTGGAACAGCGTGGCGGTGTCGTCGAAGAACAGCGGCAGATAGTATTCGATGCCGGCGGACGGCACGCCGTTGCCGATGTCTTTATAGATCGACGCGCGGCTCGGGTCGCCCTCGAAGGTTTCGCGCCAGCGGCTGCGAAAGGCGGTGCGCGCCGCTTCGTCGAACGGGAATTCACGGCCGGGCAACAGACGCACGTCTTTCACCGGGTACAGGCTGCGTTGCGTGTCGGGATCGAACGCGCGGATCGAGTCGACCTGATCGTCGAACAAGTCGATCCGGTAGGGCAGTGGCGAGCCCATCGGATAAAGATCGAGCAGCGAGCCGCGCACGCAGTATTCGCCCGGACGCACGACCTGGCTCACGTGCTCGTAGCCGGCGAGCGTCAGTTGCGCCTTGAGTCTGGCTTCGTCCAGACGCTCGCCCTGCGAGAACGCGAACGTATAGGCCGCGAGGAACGACGCGGGCGGCATCCGGTAGAGTGCCGTGGTGGCGGGCACGAGCAGGATGTCGCAGCGGCCTTCGCCGAGATCGTGCAGCGTGGCGAGGCGCTCGGAAACGAGGTCCTGGTGTGGCGAAAAGGTATCGTAAGGCAGCGTTTCCCAGTCGGGCAACAGGCGCACCCGCGCTTCGGGCGCAAAAAAGCCGATTTCCTGCGACAGGCGCTGCGCGTCGACGGCGCTTTCACACACGACCGCCAGCAGCGGCACTTTCTGCCGGTAAGCGAGGTGGTAGCGGGCGATCAGCAGCGCATCGGACGAGCCATGCGTGCCGTCGAAGGCGAAACGCTGGCCGGGCTTGACTAGCGCGACAGGCGGGGCGTACTGCGATAATGCGGCGTTGTCTGGCATAAATGAGAAAAAGCGGCCTTGGGCTCACACGTGATCGGCAAGTTTACGCGTGTCGGGGCGTGGATGCGAAGCACCTATTATAAAATCCGTCTTTTACTTTGACTTCGCGGCTTCCGCACTCGTGACTTCCCGTCTATTCGCCCTGATTCCGTGCGCTGGCACCGGCAGCCGCTCCGGCGCCATGATGCCCAAACAGTACCGCAGCGTCGCGGGCCGCGACATGCTGCACTATTCGCTTGCCGCTTTCGACGCCTGCAACGAGTTCGCGCAGACACTCCTCGTGATCGCCCCAGACGATCATCATTTCGACGCGCGCCGCTTCGGCGGCCTGCGCTTCGCAGTGCGCCGCTGCGGCGGGGCGTCGCGTCAGGCTTCGGTGCTCAACGGTCTGCACGGCCTTGCCGAATTCGGCGCGCACGACGACGACTGGGTGCTGGTGCACGACGCCGCGCGCCCCGGCATCACGCCGGCGCTGATCCGCACGCTGGTTGCCGCACTCAAGGACGACGCGGTGGGCGGGATCATGGCAATGCCGGTGGCCGATACGCTCAAACGCATCGACGGGGCGTCGTCCGACGGGCGGATTGCCCGCACTGAGCCACGCGACGGCCTCTGGCAGGCCCAGACGCCGCAAATGTTTCGCGTGGGCATGCTACGCGACGCGATTTTGCGCGCGCAGGCCGACGGCCACGATCTCACCGACGAAGCCAGTGCGATCGAATGGCTCGGTCACTCGCCCAAGCTGGTGCAGGGCAGCCTGCGCAACTTCAAGGTGACCTACCCGGAAGACTTTGATCTGGCCGAGGCGATCCTGAACCAGCCGGTTGCGGCGGCCAAGCCGACTCTGGTAGTGACCGAGTTGCGTGACCGGGCGCCGTGAGCCGGCCGGCACGGTGAGCTATGCGTCAAACACATCAAACCTGAAAGAGCGAACTTGAAGCGTATGGATTTAAGAATTGGACAAGGCTACGACGTGCATGCGCTGGTGCCGGGGCGCCCGTTGATCATCGGCGGCGTGACGATTCCGTATGAGCGCGGCCTGCTTGGCCATTCGGACGCCGACGTGCTGCTGCATGCCATTACCGACGCGCTGTTCGGCGCGGCCGCATTGGGCGACATCGGCCGTCATTTCTCGGATACCGACGCCAGATTCGCCGGCGCGGACAGCCGTGCGCTGTTGCGCGAATGCGTTGCCCGCGTGAAGGCGGCGGGTTTTTCGATTGCGAACGTGGACAGCAGCGTGGTGGCGCAGGCGCCGAAGCTCGCGCCGCATATCGAAGCGATGCGCGCCCATATTGCCGCTGACCTCGGCTTGCCGGTCGATCGAGTCAACGTGAAGGCCAAGACCAACGAGAAGCTCGGCTATCTGGGCCGCAGTGAGGGGATCGAAGCGCAGGCGGCAGTGCTGCTGATCAAGGGATGAACTGGAGATGTAAATTCGGGGCACGGGTTGGGAGCAACCGGATTCAAAGCTGAAGCCGGCCGCCCTCCGGAGTGCGCCGCGCAGCCGCCGGAGGGCCCCGCACGACGCGCCGTCAGCCGGCCCGGATCACTTGCCCTCAGCGGCGATACACTGCGCGGCCGCGTTCACCACGGCCGCAATCCGGCCTACGTCGCGTAACTGCGTGGAACTCATGCCCTCGGCGACCAGCGTGTCGAAGTGCGACTTCACGCAGAAGTGGCATTTGCCGATGATCGACGCCGCCAGCGCATACATCTCGAAGCGCCGCTTGTCCACGCCGCCATGCGACGCGTAAGCGTTCATCCGTAGCTGCGCCGGCTGTGATTTCAGATCCGCGCTGCCCGCCATCTCGATGTACGGATACCAGACATTGTTCATGCCCATCAATGCGGCGGCGGTCAGCGCGCCATTGGTTTCTTCGGGCGAGAGCACGCCGGCGTTGCGGATTGCATCGACGATCACGGTGCTCTTCGCCGCGAAGGCCGCCGCGAGCGCAACGCCCACCGCGTCGTGGCCTTCCAGCGACGAGCGTGCAATGGTGCCGTCCAGATTCAGCCGGATATCTTTCGCGTAGTCAGGCACGAGTGCCTTGATCGAAGCCAGGAATTCCATGGGCGCCTCATTCAGTTTGTCGATAAAAAAAGCCCGCTGCTCCGATAGAGTAGCGGGCTTCTGACAGCACGGCTTAAAGCGTTGCGCCGCCGACTGCGCGGTTGCACGGGCATAGTTCGTCCGTTTGCAGACCGTCGAGAATGCGCAGCACTTCTTCCGGGTTGCGGCCGACGTTCAGGTTGTTGACCGACACGTGCTGGATCGTGTTGTCCGGGTCGACGATAAAGGTGGCGCGCAGCGCGACGCCCGCTTCCTTGTCGCGCACGCCGAGCTGGTCGATCAGTTCGCCTTTCACGTCGCCGAAAGAATAGTGATTGAGCTTGTCCAGATCCTTATGCTCGCGGCGCCATGCGAGCTTGACGAACTCATTGTCGACACTGCCGCCCATCAACACCGCGTCGCGTTCTTCGAAATCTTTCGCGAGCTTGCCGAATTCGACGATCTCCGTCGGGCATACGAACGTGAAATCCTTCGGATAGAAGTAGATGATTTTCCACTTGCCCGGGAACGACTGCTCCGTGATTTCTTCGAAGGCCGACACGCCGTTCTCTTCGTGATGGTTAAAGCCCGGCTTCGCAGCCGTGACGGTGAACGCTTCGAGTTTATCGCCAACAGTTTTCATGCGAGTGCTCCTTCGTGTGTTGGAAAAAAAGCATGTTGAGGCTATCAGCTCGTCATAACGAGCGCGTTACACGTTTTGACTATAACTCTATTAAATTGTGAGCCCGATAGTTATTTGATAAAGAGGCAGATAGTTATTGTTTAACGGGGAAGCGCGCCTTGAAAAGCGCTGCAGCGGCCGCTGCTTACACGCCTTTGGCGAGCGGAAACTCGATCGTCACCTCGAGCCCCGGACCGGGCGTGCGATTGCGCAGGCGCAGCGCGCCGCGGTAACGACCGACGAGGCGCTGGACAATGGCCATGCCCAAGCCCGTGCCATTCGCTTGCGTGCGCGCCGAGTTAACACGATAGAACGGCCGCGTGACGAGCGCCAGCTGATCCTCCGGAATACCGGGTCCTTCGTCGACTACCGACAGCTCCACACGCGAATGCGACACGCGCGTCTCCAGGATCACATGCGGAATGCCGTCGCCGTCGCTCAAGCCATATTTGCGCGCATTCTCCAGCAGATTGCCGACCACGCGCCGCATGTCGGTTTCGTCCGCTTCGATCACCGCCGACGGCGCAAGCCGCGTGATGAGCCGCATGCTGTCTTCGCTTTGCATTCGCGCCGCCAGTTCTCCTGCGATCACCGAAAGGTCGACAGGTTCCGGCACGCGTTGCACGGGCCGCGCGTAGTCGAGAAAGCGCCCGATGATCATGTCCATCTGTTCGATGTCGTCCACCATCGCATCTTTGGTGCTCTGGTCGGACGGGCTCATTTCGGTTTCGAGCCGCAGGCGCGCGAGCGGCGTGCGCAGGTCGTGCGAGATGCCGGCCAGCATCAGCGCGCGATCGGCCTCCAGCTGTTCGAGATCCTGCACCATCTGGTTGAAACTGCGGTTGGTCTCGGCGGCCACACCCATGCCGCGCTCCGGCAATGGCTCCGGCGACTGACCGGAACCGACCTTGCGCGCGGCCATCGCGAGCCGGGCGAATGGCCGGTTCACGAGGCTCGTGATGAACGCCGCGCCGAATAGCGAGAGCGCGAGCGCGAAGACGCCCCAGCCGGCCCACTGCAATCCGGTCGCGTTGTCGAGCTGGTCGCGGTCGAGCGCAACCCAGTAATCGTCGTCGTCGATCTTGAAGCTGATCCATACGCCGGGGATGTCGTTGACACTCTGCGCGATCACGGTGTCGTCGCCAAGGCGGCCGCGAATGTCATGCTCGATCAGCCGATTGAGCGATTCGTCGGGTTGGAGCTTGTACTTGTCGGTGGTTTCGCGCGGGTACACGCGCACCCCTTCATTGCTTTCCAGATCCTGCAGCAACGCGCGCCGCAAGTCGGGATCGGAATAAAGGAGTGCGGTGCGTGTGAGCTTGACGATAGCGACCAGCTGCAGCGCCACGCGCTGCGCGCGCGGCTCGCGTTCGATCACCCGGAAGCTCTGGAACCACGCGGCGAGACTGACTGCGATCAGCAGTGCGATCAGCAGAAAGGTCCGCCAGAAAAGGCCGCCGAACGCGAGCGTCAGGAGGCGCCGGTCGATCCGCATGGGCCCTTCTTATCAGAAATCAAAGGCGGGACGGGAGAGCAAACTCAGGCTGCACCGTCGGGGATGAATACGTAGCCCAGACCCCACACTGTCTGAATGAAACGCGGGCTGCCCGGGTCCGGTTCGATCAGCTTGCGCAGACGCGAAATCTGCACGTCGAGGCTGCGGTCGAACACTTCGTATTCACGGCCGCGTGCCAGTTCCATCAACTTTTCACGCGACAGCGGCTGGCGCGGATGACGCGCAAACACCTTCAGCACGGAGAACTCGCCGGTGGTAAGCGGAATTTCCTGGCCGGCCTTGGTGAGCGTGCGCGTGGCGAGGTTCAGTGCAAACTCACCGAACTCGAACACCTCGGTGGTCTCGGACGGCGCGCCCGGCAGTTCGGACGGCGACTGACGGCGCAGCACCGCATGAATGCGAGCGACCAGTTCGCGCGGATTGAACGGCTTGGGCAGGTAGTCGTCGGCGCCCATTTCCAGGCCGACGATACGGTCGACGTCTTCACCCTTCGCGGTGAGCATGATGATCGGCGTGCGGTCGTTACTGCCGCGCAGACGGCGGCAGATCGACAGGCCGTCCTCGCCGGGCAGCATCAGATCCAGCACGAGCAGGTCGAATCGCTCACGCACCCAGAGCTTGTTCATGGACGGCGCGTTCTCGGCAACGTAGACATTGAAGCCCTGTTCACCGAGGTAGCGGCGCAGCAGATCGCGCAGGCGTGGATCGTCGTCGACGACGAGGATTTTTGAAGGGTTTTTAGTTTCCATGGTCGGCATCTTAGCGCGATTAGAAAGGGGTGCGCGTTTGCATCATTTCGCGGGTTACAGTCAGTTACAAAATTTACCCCCACTGTGGCACGGCGTAAAGCACGGCCAGTTAGACTCCTTTACTGAATGCGGCTGTTCGGTGGATACTTCATTCGACTAAAACTCTCGCACCCGGCTTGTTACCGGGGTTTGTATACGCATTTGAGGTAGCCGGTTGCCGCGCCACGAAGGGAACAACATGAAGGGAGGGGTTTGGCCGAATGTGCGCCTGAGCGTGATCGCACTGGCGATAGCCGGCACGCTCGCAGGCTCACTGAACCCCACGCCCGCCTATGCCCAGCCTTCCGCCGACAGAGCTGCGAGTGAGCGCGCGCCCCGGTCAGGCAACCTCAGAAGCAGTCGCCGTAACGCCGTTCCCGACCATCCCGCCTCTGACGTAATGCTGCGCACGGCAGTCCCTCCCGACCTCGATCAGCGCCGCCGCGACGGCCACATGACGCCTGAAGAGCGGCGTCTGCTGCGTCAGCATATCGAAGACGCTGTCCGTGAACTGTATAAGCGTTAGCCAGTTGCGTGCCTGACGCAGGCCGTTCACCAGGCGGTTCGCAGCCTGACCTCGCGCGACCGAAACCTTGAGCGTGAGCTTGCGCCTTGCAACGGCGCAACCCGCTTTCAAGCGAGACCCTCAGGCTCCCGGCTAACACCCACCGCCTTGCCTGAAAATTTTCGTTGCACTTCCGGGGTCAACTTTCTGTCCATCCATGCCGTTGATCTGCCATGAGCGCCGCGTGCAACCGCACGGCGACGCTGACTCACGACGTCGGGCCAACCCGGGATTCGAAGATGACATGGCAGGCAGCAGGTAACGTAGGTCGACAGGTTGCAAAGTGTGCTACGACCGCGGCCGCGCTGACCGTGTGGGTCACATCGATCTGCGCGGCGCCGGCCACCGCCGCACCGGCATCCGCATTCGCATTCGCATCCGCATCCACCCAATCTGGCCAGTCTCAAGCCCGCCTTCAGCGCACGGCCCATCAGCCCCGCGCGAGGCAGCATGGGTCGAGGCCGGACGCGAGCCTGTCAACCGAAGCCGATCTGCTCGACGCAAACGACGCCCGCTTTTTCCTCACGCGCGTCGGTTTCGCGCCCGATGACGCCGAGCTTGCGCAGTACGTCGGACTCACGCGTGAACAGGCCGTCGACAAGGTGCTCGCCGGCACGCGCACCGAGGCGCTCTCGCCGTTGCCCGAGTGGGTGCTCGAACCGATCCCGTCGCGCGACGTCCGCAAGAGCTGGACAGACGATCAGCGGCGCGCCGAGCAGCGTCGCCGTGGTCAGCGTTATGACGAGTTGCGCGCGTGGTGGGTGCGCGAAATGTTGAGCACCACGACGCCGCTGACCGAACGCATGACACTTTTCTGGCACAACCATTTCACGTCCGGCGAGGACAAAGTGAGTTACCCCCAGTTGATGGCGCAGCAGAACATGCTGTTGCGGCGTGATGCGCTCGGCAACTTTGGCGAGCTTTTGCACGACGTCGCGAAAGATCCGGCCATGCTGCAATACCTGGACGGCGCGAGTAATCGCAAGGGCAAGCCGAACGAGAATTTTGCGCGCGAAGTGATGGAGCTGTTCACGCTCGGCGAGGGGCACTACTCACAGCGCGACGTGACCGAGGCCGCGCGCGCCTATACCGGCTGGAGCCTCGATCCCGATGCGCAGTCCTATGTGTGGCGAGCGAATCAGCACGACGACGGCGAGAAGACCGTGCTGGGTCAAACCGGTCCGTTCGATGGCGACCAGGTGCTCGATATCCTGCTCGCGCAGCCGGAAACCGCGACCTTCGTCACGACGAAGCTCTGGCGCGAGTTCGTCTCCGATACGCCCGACCCGGCGCGCATCGCGCCGATCGCCGCGCAATTTCGCGCGAGCCATTACGACATCAAGGTGGCATTGCGCGGCCTTTTTCTGACCGACGCGTTCTGGAGCGACGACGAGCGCGGCGTGCTGGTGAAATCGCCGGCCGAATTCGTCGTCGGCACGTTGCGCGAGTTCGATATCGGCTATGACAACACCGCGCCGTTCGTCGCCCAGATCCGCACGCTCGGTGAAAACCTGTTCTATCCACCGAACGTCAAAGGGTGGCCAGGCGGCACCAGCTGGATCAACAGTTCCACGCTGCTTGCGCGCAAGCAGTTCGTCGAGCAGCTTTTCCGCGCGACCGAGGCCGCGAATCTGAAGCGGATGAACCATGCGAGCGACGCGAGGCTCGCGGTGAACGCCGCGTCCGGCGGCGTCGAATCCGGCCAGCCGATGCAGCGCAGTGCGGCGCGGGTCGGACGGGCAGGCGAGGGCGGCGTACGCTTCGATATTGATACATGGCTCGCGCGCTACAACACTACGCCGACGTCACGACCGGGACTCTCTGTCGAGTTGCAGATGCAGCACGCGGTGTTGCCGCTTGCGCCCGTCGATGCGATCGAAACGGATTCGACCGCCAGCGCGTATCTTCAGGCATTGTTGATGGACCCGGCGTATCAGCTCAAATGAGCGCATGCGCTTGCATGGCGCAATCGGTGAATGGCAAATCGCATGGGCGTGCGGCACGAGCGGGCTCACGGGCATGACAGAAGAACGAGGTGCAGGATGAAACGACGCAGCTTTCTTTCGATGGGCGCGGCCGCGGGCGCAACGCTCTGGTTGCCGCGCGCGTTCGGCGGGCAGAGCGGCAGCCTCGACACCGGCGCGTTGCCGACTCGCGGTTATGACAACCTGCTCGTCCTGATCGAGCTGAAGGGCGGCAACGACGGACTGAACACCGTGATTCCGTTTGCCGATCCGCTGTACTACACGTTACGCCGGAATATCGGCATCAAACGCGAGCAGGCGATTCCGCTCGACGAGCGTACTGCGCTGCACCCGGCGCTCGAGCCGCTCATGCCGCTCTGGAACAGCCGGCAACTGGCGATCGTTCAGGGCGTGAGCTATGCGCAGCCGAACCTGTCGCATTTCCGCTCGATCGAGATATGGGATACCGCGTCGCGCTCCGACCAATATTTGCGCGAAGGCTGGCTCACACGGGCGTTCGCGCAGACGCCCGTGCCGCCGGGCTTCGCCGCGGACGGTGTGGTGATCGGCAGCGCCGAGATGGGGCCGCTCGCCAATGGCGCTCGCGCCATTGCGCTAGTCAATCCTGCGCAGTTCGTGAAGGCTTCGCGGCTTGTGACACCCGTGTCGTTGCATGAGCGCAATCCTGAACTGGCGCATATCCTCGATGTCGAGAACGACATCGTGAAGGCCGCGGACCGGCTGCGTCCCACCCAGGCGCAGGCGCAATTGAAGACCGTGTTTCCGGGCGGCGCATTCGGCAGTTCGATCAGGACGGCGATGCAGGTGTTGGCCGCAAGCGACGCCCCGGGCGCGGCCCGCTCGCCCGCCCAATCTGACAAGCCGCAATGGCTGCCGAAGAGCGGGCAGGGCGTCGCGGTGATACGGCTCACGCTGAACGGCTTCGATACGCATCAGAACCAGCCGGGTCAGCAGGCGGCGTTGCTCACGCAACTCGCGCAAGGACTGGCGGCCATGAAGTCGGCGCTGATCGAACTCGGCCGTTGGGACGACACCCTGATCATGACGTACGCCGAATTCGGCCGGCGTCCGCGTGAGAATCAAAGCAATGGGACGGATCACGGGACTGTCGCGCCGCATTTCGTCACCGGCGGCCGGGTGCGCGGCGGTCTGTTTGGCGTGCCGCCCGTACTCGCGCATCTGGACGGCAACGGCAATCTGCCAGTGGGCGTGGATTTCAGGCAGATGTA
This sequence comes from Paraburkholderia sp. PREW-6R, assembly GCF_039621805.1. Taxonomy (NCBI): domain Bacteria; kingdom Pseudomonadati; phylum Pseudomonadota; class Betaproteobacteria; order Burkholderiales; family Burkholderiaceae; genus Paraburkholderia; species Paraburkholderia sp. PREW-6R. Next base: position 1,544,941 of record NZ_CP155073.1, read on the forward strand.
TGCGACGGTGCTCGGACCGTGGTGGGGACTCGATGCGGCGACGATCCTGCAGCAGCGATTCGAGCCGTTGCCGATCTTGCGCGTGTAAGTGACGCGTGCGCGGGGTTTGGATTTGGGTTTGGCAATCGAACCGGGAGGTAAGTGGCCTATCGGACGCCGTATCAGGGCCCAACGGCAGTAGCCTTGTGCGCTATCGCTCAGGCTTGAAGAGAGGTGGCACAGGGCCGCGAGAATGTTTGCATAACCGCTATTCCGATTTGCCGTGCGGCGTGCCTCGGCTGTGCCTCGGCTGTGCTTCGAATGAAGATGCTGGTGCGTGAGGCCGGACTCGAACCGGCACACCCTTGCGGGCGTCAGGACCTAAACCTGGTGCGTCTACCAATTTCGCCACTCACGCGGATTTCTGTACGCTGCGAACCGGGCCGCGGGCACGGATTGCACCCGTGCATTCACTCAGCAACGGCCCGCGAGGAGCCGCCTGAACCGCACGCCCTGAAGCGTAAGCGCGAGATTCTAACCGATTGAACCGCGCTTGTCTGCACCTGCCCGAGCATCCTGAGGGCTGGCGCCAATGCTACAATTTTCGGCCCCGTTGCACGCCTGACGTGCCCTTCCTTTCCGGCCTTTCCCGCACAGTCCATCCAGTGAATTTCGACGAATATTGCCAGCAGAAAGCGGCGCCGCCCGGCTCGAGCACCTACTACGCCGTTCGGCAGGCGCCCGCGGCACGTCAGCCGCTGCTGACCGCACTGTTCGCGTTGCGCCGCGAGTTCGAGGAGACGGTCAAGGAAACCAGCGATCCGGCGATTGGCCGCACGAAGCTCGCATGGTGGCAGAAAGAACTGGCTGCGCTTGCGTCGGGCAACGCGTCGCATCCGGTCGCGAAGGCACTCGCGGCCTATCTGCCAGACGTCCAGTCCGAGTATCCGGCGCTGCAGGCATTGCTCGCCGGTTTCGAGATGGATCTCGACCAGGCGCGCTATCTCGACTATCCCAATCTGCGCCGTTACGTGCAGGCCGTGGGCGGAACGTTCGCTACGCTCGTCGCGCGCGCGAGCGCCAAGGAACCCGCGCAGGTCGAGAGTTGGGCCGCGCCGTTAGGAGAGGCATTGCTGCTGGCGCAATGCGTCGTCGAAACGGGTAATGATGCGCGGCACGGGCGCATCTATGTTCCTATCGACGAGATGCAGCGCTTCAATGTCACCGCAGCCAATCTGATCAACCGTCACTACAGCGACGCGTTCACCGAACTGATGCGCTTTGAGACGAAGCGCGCCCGCGACGCGCTGCAGTCCTCCGTCGCCGCTGTGCCGGCTGGCGAGCGTCGTGCACAGCGCACGCTGCTCGCGCAGGCCGCGCTGGCGCTTGCGCTGCTCGATGAAATCGAGCGCGACGGGTATCAGGTCCTGCACCAGCGCATCGCGCTGACACCGATCCGCAAGCTATGGATTGCATGGCGGGCCAGATAGGCCGACGCGGCGCGCGGGCGTTGCATCATCGATAGCACGCGTTGAGCGATATGCTTTGCGGCGCGTGGCAACTAGCCGACGCGCCGCGTTCTCTTCACGCGTGCGGCGCCGAGGGTTCGTTGCCCGGCAAGTCGGCCTGGGCCGCGCCTTCGAGAAAACGCCGCGTCGATTCGAACGCCTGCAGCATCGGATCGGGCCACGGCGTTTGCAACATCACGGCCTGATGATTTTCGAATGCCGATGACAGCAACTTGACGAGTTCCGGCGAGCGCAGATGACGCAAGAGCACACTGACGGCGATCGCTGTGGCCTGGCTTGCGCCGGCGGTCTGAAGTTCCGAAGCGGTGAGGGCCGCTACCTGCTTGTTGATGTCCACTGAAGCTATCCTGAATGAGGGGGTGCCGGCGTTGCCGGGGTCGCAAAACTATCGCCGGTGGCACCATGTGCTGAAGATTGCGGCGACACCGGGCGATAAAAGGCCGGTGGCCCATCGGCGAATTTTGACACGGTTGGCGTTCGCCGCGAAACCGCCGCTTCATCCCGCTCGCGCCGAGCATTTCCATTGGCCTCGGGCTGTCCTCGGGCGTCAGTCCGACTCGCCGTTTGGACAATGTCAGAGACTGCACTGGCGAGCCTGTCATACACCGATAACACCCGCAACGCTGGTCGCACGGGTTGCGCTCGTGCCATGGCCGGCAACTGCCCGCAATGGCATCGAGGCGTGGAGAATCGCGTTGCGCTGGCTATACTCATGCTGTGCTCATCCCGGGCTTATCGTGTGGTTCAATGCGCAGTCGCTGCGGGCGCTGCATCGACAGGCCGGTTGAGCGAGCGAATGGCGCAAGCGCATCGTCGGCGGCGCGCTGCTGAGGGCGATCATCATCAAACCGGTTTCTGTTCAACCTGTCCCGTGTGACGCTTTTACGCCGATCGTGTCGTTCATCGGCGTGCGGCCAATGTTGTTGATGTTGCTGATGTTGTTGCCGTCCGGCGACGCCTCGCCGTTGCCGCCCACCACCGTGTTTCTGGAAACTAAGCAATGAAGCGGGTGTGGACCCTCAGTGGCGCATGCTTTGTATTTGTATCGGCGGCTGTGTCGATGTGCGCGCCTGCCCAGGCGTTTGCCGACGACGGCTTTGCGCGCCGCTTCGCGCTCGAGGGCGCGCCGGGCGCGGCCATTTACAGCGTGACGCTGCCGGCTTCCGTCTACGTGGCGAGCCAGCGCAGCGACCTGGGCGACCTGCGGGTCTTCAACGACGCAGGCGAGGCGGTGCCGTACTCGCTCGATGCTCCGCCCGAACCCACGCGCACACCGCCCACGCTGCGCACCGCACGCTGGTTGCCGCTGCTGCCCACCGCGCCTGCCAGTCACCGCTTGCCACCAGGTGTGATGATCGCTGTCGACGGCTCGTTGCGCGCCACGTCGGCGCCACCGGCGCGTGCGCAGCACGACACGGATCTCGTCGATGCAGGCAACGCCGCGCGCGCGGGCCGGGTCAGCGCGCTGATCGTGCACCTGCGGGACGACAACTATCAGGGGCGCGTCAGCGCCGAGGCGAGCGACGATCTGCGCACATGGCAACCCGCCGGCGACGCGCAACTGCTCAAGGTCAGCTACAACGGCAGCACGCTCAGTCAGGACCGTGTCGAACTGGATGTCGCGCATGCTCGCTATGTGCGCTTGCACTGGCTCGACGGCGTGCCGTACGTCGACTCGATCGAGCTGGAAGTGCAGGCCGCGGGCGCCGACCACGCGCAGCGCTCGGATGCGCAGCGCGTGTGGCGCGAGGGCATCGTTGCACGTGCGGGACCGAGAGAGGGGGAATATTTTTTCGAGTCGGGCGGCCCGTACCCCGTCGACCGTTTGCGTCTGAACCTGCCTCAACCCAACACGGTGGCGCCGGCCGTCGTCTATTCGCGAGCGGGGCTTGCCGATGCGTGGCGCGAAGTGTCGAGTGCCACGCTCTTCCGGTTGCATAACGGCGACGTGGAGCAGAGCAACCCTTCGCTCGAACTGAAGCCGGACACGGATCGGCAATGGCGGGTGGTGATCGACACGCGTAACGGCGGACTGGGCAGCGGCGCGTTGACCATCTCGGCGGGATGGCGGCCGGCAACACTGACCTTCATCGCTCGCGGCGGCGGTCCGTTCTCGCTGGCGGTGGGCAATGCTGCCACCGTGTCGTCGGCGGTAGGCCTGGACGAGCTGATGAGGGCGGCGTCGGCGGTGCCCGTGACCGCGCGTGTCGGCGACGTGCTGCCGGTTGCGCCAGGCGCAGGCGCTCCGCTGGGCGCGCTGGATTCGGAAGCTTCGCGCCGGTATTGGCTGTGGGGAGCGCTGGTACTTGCTGTGGGTTCGCTCGCCGCAGTTGCATGGCGGCTCGTGCGCCGGACGCGGGGGCATGAGCCGGCAGCCGTTCAAACATACGCTCAATCCGCTGCGGGTGAGGCGGCAAGCACGGGGAGCGGTGAGGCTGGCGTAGCTGGCGCAAGCGGCGTAGCTGGCAGAGGCGGCGCGGCCGACGCACCTGGCGGCGCGCCGACCGCAAGCACCGCTTATTCAGGCGGCACCGACGCTAAAGGACCCAGCGACGGCCCAGGCTGAGCGCACTGCGGACTCGCGTTGGATCAGACGCAATGTGCGTGACTCGTCGCAGCTCGCGCTGCGCTTGACGCCGGGCTCATTCGCCGGACGCGGTCATCGTCTCGATGATCTTGTCGAGCGCCTGGCCCAGCGCGATCTTTTCCTGCTCGTCCAGACATTCGAAAAGGTCGCCGTTCCACTTGCGGGCGATCGGCATCACCTTGCGATAAAGCGCGCGCCCCTGCGGCGTCAGCGAGACGAGCACGAGCCGGCCGTCGTCAGCACTTGCTTCACGCTTGACCAGACCCTGCCTGATCAATGCCTCGGCAGCGCGGCTCGCCTGGCTTTTGTCCAGATTGGCATGACGCGCGAGTTCCATGATGGAGAACGGCCCGAACGAACCCACCGACGCAATGACCCGCGCCTCCGGCAGCGTGACGCCGAGCTTGTCCTGATAGCGCTCGCTGATGCCGCGCTCTGCCAGCTTGTTCAGCACATGCAGACGATACGTGAGGAACTGTTCTAGCCCGGCTTTGGCTGAATCCTTCATGGTGTTCCCGAGGTGAGTGAGCGGTCGAGGCGCTGTGATTGTTGCCGCAACCGCTCTGCGGGTCAACGCGCGCCGTATTTCAGCCGGGTGAGTTGCTCGGCCTCGTCGGCAAGCAGGCGCGCGGCTTCGCGAATGGCGATCTCGAGCGTGATAGGCCCAGGCGCCGGCGAGAAACAGCCGCTGAAATATTCGCTCAGTCGAGGCAGCGCCGCCGGGTCGACGCCACCGGACAACAGCGTGGCCGGCACGCCCGCCGCCTGGGCGTGACGGCACGCGATGAAGGGTGCCTTGCCATGCAGTGTCTGCACGTCCGAACGGCCTTCGCCGGTGATGAGCCAGTCTGCGCCGTCGAGTGCCGCATCGAGGCCGATCTGCCGCGCAACGGTTTCCGCGCCCGGTTCGAACCGGGCGCCGAGCATATGCAGCGCAAAACCGAGGCCGCCCGCTGCGCCCGCGCCGGGCTGGTTGCGCATCGTGCGGGCGAGCGCCGGTTCGAGCACGTCGGCAAAGCGGGCGAGGGCCGCGTCGAGCGACGCAACCTGTTCCGGCTTCACGCCTTTTTGCGGGCCGAAGATGGCGGTGGCGCCATGCTCGCCATTCAGCGGATTGTCCACGTCCGACATGCCCACGAATTGCGTATCCGCCAGCCGGGCGTCGAGTTGCGACACGTCCACGCGCGCAACGCGGGCGAGGTGTTCGGGCGTGGGCTCGAGTTCGTTGTCCTGCGAGTCGAACAGTTTCGCGCCGAGACCGACCAGCATGCCGGCGCCGCCGTCGTTCGTGCTGCTGCCGCCTAGCGCGACGTAAAAGCGCCGCACACCCGCGTCGAGCAGTGCGCGGATCGCTTCGCCCATGCCGCGCGTGCTGCGCGTTTCGACCGGCACGCCCATGCCCACCGGGTCTGTAATGCCGACAATCTCCGCGGTTTCGATGATTGCGCTGCCGTCGGCAAGGATGCCCGTGATGGCCTCGCGCACGGCGCCCGCTGCGCCTCGCACGGTCAGCCTGCGGCGCTCGCCGCCGCTCGTCAGCATCGCGTCGAGCGTGCCTTCGCCGCCGTCGGCCATCGGGCAGATACGCACCGTGGCGTCGGCGCGTGCGCGCAGGATGCCGTTGGCGATTGCCCGCGCGACTTCCTCTGCGCTAAGCGAGCCTTTAAAAGAATCGGGAGCAATGACGACGACGGGCGAGGACGGCGAATTCGGCATGGTGTCTCTGACTGGTTGGAATCGTTGCGAAAGCGGGCGGCATGGCGCGGGCGAAGCGGCCGAAAGACGGACTCGCGGGTCGCGCAGCCCGTGCGCGACCGTAAGCTTAGCAGCATGGACGCATCGGCTGAATATGTCGAACGGCATAGCCGGGATCGTCGGCAGTCATGCCGCAAACGCGCGCAAAGCGTACGGAAATGGCCCGGAAAGCGGCCAGAAACCCAGAAAATCGCCCCTCAAAGCGCGGGCGATCATCGAATCCCGGCTAGGCGCTCAAATAGTTTGCTAAAATATTCGGCTCTTTGGACCCAACCGTGCTGCCGGCCGCCTGTAAGCGCGCGGCGCAGGCGCGTAATCGATGCAAACCGCGCGATGCAAACCACGCGATGCAAACCGCGCGATGCAAACCGCGCGATGCAAACCGCGCGATGCAATCACGCTCTAGCCACGTCGAGCCACCTCGAAAGCGGCGACATCGAAAAGCGGCACGGAGAAGATAACTGATTCGCTCGAATAATTTTAGGACGATTGAAGCCATGGCTAACGTTGTTGAGAACCTCGGCAAGCTCGAACGCCGCATCACGATTTCCCTGCCGAAGGATGCCGTGCAGAAGGAAGTGGACTCGCGTATCCGTCAACTCGCGAAGAACGTGCGCATGCCGGGCTTCCGCCCGGGCAAGGTGCCGCTCAAGATGGTGACGCAACAGTACTCGGGCCAGGTGGAAGCAGAAGTGCTGAGCGACAAGGTCGGCAAGGAATTCTTCGACATCAGCCGCGCGGAAAACCTGCGCGTGGCCGGCCAGCCGAGCTTCGCGCCGAAGGCCGACGCAACGGAAGGCGATTACGCATTCGACGCGACGTTCGAGGTGTATCCGGAAGTAAAGCTGGGTGACGTCGCGACGGCTGAAATCGAGCGCACCACGACCACCATCACCGAAGCGGAAATCGACCGCACGCTCGACATCCTGCGCAAGCAGCGCGTGCACTTCCACGCTCGCGGCGAAGCCGGCGAGCATGGCGACGGTGGCGCCGATACCGCGGCGAAAGAAGGCGACCGCGTGTCGGTGGACTTCGTCGGCAAGATTGGCGGTGAAGTGTTCGAAGGCGGCAGCGCGGAAGACTTCGCGTTCGTGCTGGGCGAAGGCCGCATGCTGCCGGAGTTCGAGCAGGCGGCTACGGGCCTGAAGGTCGGCGAGTCGAAGGAATTCGACCTGGCTTTCCCCGAGGACTATCACGGCAAGGAAGTCGCCGGCAAGACTGCGCAGTTCACGATCACGATGAAGAAGATCGAGTGGCCGCATCTGCCGGAAATCGACGCGGAATTCGCGAAGTCGCTCGGTATTGAAGATGGCGACCTGACCAAGATGCGCGCCGAGATCAAGGACAACCTGGAGCGTGAAGCGAAGCGCCGCACGCAAGCCATCGTAAAGAACCAGGTCATGGACGCGCTCCTCAAGATTTCGGAGCTCGACGTGCCCAACGCACTGATCGAGCAGGATCAGGAACGCCTCGTCGCAATGGCTCGTCAGGATCTGGAGCAACGCGGCGTGCCGAATGCGAAAGACGCGCCGATCCCGGCTGCCATGTTCAAGGAACAGGCCGAGCGCCGCGTCAAGCTTGGCCTCGTGCTGGCCGAACTGGTCAAGGCCAACGAACTGCAAGCCAAGCCGGAGCAGATTCGCGCCGAAGTGGACGAATTCGCGAAAAGCTACGAAGACCCGAAGGAAGTCGTCCGCTGGTATTATTCGAACCAGCAACGTCTTGCTGAAATGGAAGCGTACGTCGTTGAAGCCAACGTCGTCGACTTCGTGCTCAGCAAGGCAAAGGTGACGGACAAGGAAGTGAGCTTCGAAGAACTGGCAAGCGCAACGGCGCAAGCGTAAGTTTCGCTGCAACGGCGTGCCGGCTGTCGGAGCGACGGCCGGCACGCCGTTTTTCCGTGCGTGCGGTGAATGTGCTTGGAGCTGAGTGTTTTGCGTGGTGCATCAAAGGCTGCTGGACGCTCGCCGGTTGTCGGGCACTTGAACATTCGCTTGCCGACCACACCTGTCCAGCACCTGAAATTCAGAATATTTCCAGACAAGGATCCATTGCATGACCTTTCGCGCTCAAATGCTGGACACGTTGACCTCCCAGTCGTCCCGGGATCTCGAAGCGCAGGCGCTCGGACTGGTGCCGATCGTCGTGGAAACAAGCGGTCGGGGCGAGCGCTCGTACGACATCTATTCGCGCCTTCTGAAGGAGCGGATCGTGTTTCTGGTCGGAGAAGTGAATGACCAGACGGCCAACCTCGTCGTGGCGCAAATGCTGTTTCTCGAAAGCGAAAATCCGGACAAGGACATCAGCTTCTATATCAACAGCCCGGGCGGTTCGGTATCGGCCGGCATGGCGATTTACGACACCATGCAATTCATCAAGCCGGACGTTTCCACCTTGTGCATGGGCCTTGCGGCCAGCATGGGCGCATTCCTGCTGGCAGCCGGCGCGAAAGGCAAGCGCTTTGCTTTGCCCAACTCGCGGGTCATGATCCATCAGCCGCTCGGCGGCGCGCGAGGTCAGGCGTCGGACATCGAAATTCAGGCACGTGAAATTCTGTACCTGAAGGAGCGTCTGAACGGACTGCTGGCACACCACACCGGCCAGCCAGTCGAGCGCATTGCGCGTGACACCGACCGCGACAACTTCATGTCAGCCGACGATGCGCAAGCTTACGGTCTCGTTGACCAGGTGGCGCACAAGCGTCCTTGATTCGTCCTCGGTCCACTTCAAATCGTGCCTGACTGGTGCATGTTTGCCCCGAATTGGGGCATTAACGCCATCAAGTCGGTTGTGAAATAATTGAGACTCGTCCGAGCGCCTGCGGCAACCGCCGTGTTCCTGCTCATCGCCTGGCCGCTCGAACTGTGTGGCTGAGGCAAACGGCGTATCATGTAATCGAGTGTCCGGAGGCTCGTACATCTATGGCGGACAAGAAAGGTTCTAACAGCGAAAAGCTGTTGTATTGCTCGTTTTGCGGCAAAAGCCAGCATGAAGTGAAGAAACTGATTGCTGGCCCGTCGGTGTTCATCTGCGATGAATGTATCGACCTGTGCAACGAAATCATTCGTGACGAGGCAGCAGGAGCGGGCATCGAGGCGGGCTTGTCCAGGTCCGATCTGCCGAGCCCGCAGGAAATTCGTGAAATCCTCGACCAGTACGTGATCGGTCAGGAACGCGCGAAGAAGATTCTCGCGGTCGCGGTGTACAACCACTACAAGCGCCTCAAGCATCTCGACAAGAAGGACGAAATCGAACTGTCGAAGAGCAACATCCTGCTGATCGGTCCGACCGGATCCGGCAAGACTTTGCTTGCACAGACGCTCGCCCGTCTTCTGAACGTCCCGTTCGTGATTGCCGATGCAACCACGCTTACGGAGGCTGGCTACGTCGGTGAAGACGTCGAGAACATCATCCAGAAGCTACTGCAGAACTGCAATTACGAAGTCGACAAGGCCCAGCGCGGTATTGTCTACATCGACGAAATCGACAAGATCAGCCGCAAGTCGGATAACCCGTCGATCACGCGCGACGTGTCGGGCGAAGGCGTGCAGCAGGCGCTCCTGAAGCTGGTTGAAGGCACGATGGCGTCAGTGCCGCCGCAGGGCGGTCGCAAGCATCCGAATCAGGACTTCATCCAGGTCGACACCACGAATATCCTGTTTATTTGTGGCGGCGCGTTCGACGGTCTGGAAAAGGTCATTGTCGATCGTACGGAAAAGACCGGGATTGGCTTTGGCGCCAGCGTGAAGAGCAAGCAGGACCGTGACGCCGGCGAAGTGCTGCGCGAGGTGGAACCGGAAGATCTGATCAAGTTCGGTCTGATTCCGGAACTGATCGGCCGTTTGCCCGTGGTCGCAACGCTCGGCAAGCTGGACGAAACGGCACTGATGAAAATTCTCGTCGAGCCGAAGAATGCGCTCGTCAAGCAATATCACAAGCTCTTCAACATGGAGCGCGTCGAGCTTGAAATTCGCCCGGCCGCTTTGCAGGCAGTGGCGCGTAAAGCGATCCGCCGCAAGACGGGCGCGCGTGGTCTGCGCTCCATCCTGGAACAGGCGTTGCTTGATGTGATGTATGACCTGCCGCAAATGAAAGGCGTTAGCAAGGTCATCATCGACGACAACGTGATCGACGGCGACGGTAAACCGCTCCTGATCTACGAAGACGCGCCGAAAGTCGCGGGTTCAAACTGATCGGCTGCGAGTTCTGTAAAAAAGCCGTTCATGGCGACGTGAACGGCTTTTTCGTTTATCGTGTGGTCAATGAGGCTTGTTTTCACAATGGAGTCACTGAACCTTCGGAGTCACTGAACTTTTCCCACACGCGGAGGCTTGCATAATTTCCTGCTGGCCTCACCTATCGAACGAACTGATTCCACTCATGGGGAAATGAAATGTCAGGAACCCAACTCCTTCCGCCGGAACGCATTACGCTCCCGCTGCTCCCGCTGCGAGACGTAGTCGTCTTCCCGCACATGGTGATTCCGCTCTTCGTAGGCCGCCCGAAGTCGATCAAGGCTCTCGAAGCAGCGATGGAAGGCGGCAAGCACATCATGCTCGTCGCCCAGAAAACGGCTGCGAAAGATGAGCCGACCGAAAAGGACATGTACGAAGTAGGGTGTATCGCCAACATCCTCCAGATGCTGAAGCTGCCCGACGGTACCGTGAAGGTGCTCGTCGAAGGATTGCAGCGCGCAAAGACGATTTCCATCGAAGAACAGGAAACGCAGTTCTCGTGCGAAGTCATGCCGCTCGAGCCCGACCACGCCGACAGCGCTGAAACCGAAGCGCTGCGCCGCGCGATCGTGTCGCAGTTCGATCAGTACGTGAAGCTGAACAAGAAGATTCCGCCGGAGATCCTGACGTCGCTGTCGGGTATCGACGAGGCGGGTCGTCTGGCCGACACGATTGCGGCACATCTGCCGCTCAAGCTCGACCAGAAGCAGCACATCCTCGAGATGTTCCCGGTGATCGAGCGTCTTGAGCATCTGCTCGCGCAGCTCGAAGCCGAGATTGACATCCTGCAGGTCGAAAAGCGCATCCGTGGGCGTGTGAAACGCCAGATGGAAAAGAGTCAGCGCGAGTACTACCTGAACGAGCAGGTCAAGGCGATCCAGAAAGAACTCGGCGAAGGCGAAGAAGGTGCGGACCTCGAAGAACTCGAGAAGCGCATCACGGCTGCCCGCATGCCGAAGGAAGCCAAGAAAAAGGCCGACGCCGAGCTGAAGAAGCTCAAGCTGATGTCGCCCATGTCGGCTGAAGCCACCGTCGTGCGCAATTACATCGACACGCTGATCGGTCTGCCATGGCGCAAAAAGAGCAAGGTCAATAACGACCTCTCGAATGCGGAACGCGTGCTCGACGAGGACCACTTTGGTCTCGAGAAAGTGAAAGAACGCATTCTCGAATACCTCGCGGTCCAGCAACGTGTCGACAAGGTGAAAGCGCCGATCCTTTGCCTCGTTGGGCCTCCGGGCGTCGGTAAGACGTCGCTGGGTCAGTCGATCGCTCGCGCCACGAACCGCAAGTTCGTGCGCATGGCGCTCGGCGGTGTGCGTGACGAAGCCGAGATTCGCGGCCACCGTCGTACGTACATCGGTTCGATGCCTGGCAAGATCCTGCAAAGCCTGACCAAGGTCGGCGTGCGCAATCCGCTCTTCCTGCTCGACGAAGTCGACAAGATGGGCCAGGATTTCCGCGGCGATCCGTCGTCTGCGTTGCTGGAAGTGCTCGATCCGGAACAGAACCATACGTTCGCCGATCACTATGTCGAAGTCGACTTCGATCTGTCGGACGTGATGTTCGTGGCAACGTCGAACTCGCTGAACATACCGCCGCCGCTGCTCGACCGGATGGAAGTGATCCGTCTGTCGGGTTACACGGAAGACGAGAAAGTCAGCATCGCGCAGCGTTATCTGTTGCCGAAGCAGAAGAAGAACAACGGCCTGAAGGAAGGCGAGGTCGATGTCACGGAAACTGCCATCCGCGACATCATTCGTTACTACACGCGTGAAGCGGGCGTTCGTTCGCTCGAGCGTGAAATGTCGAAGATCTGCCGCAAGGTCGTGAAGATGCTTCTGCTGAAGAAGGCGGAAGGCGCGGTGAAGGTCGACGGCAGCAACCTCGACACGTTCCTTGGCGTGCGCAAGTACGACTTCGGTCTGGCTGCCAAGGAGAACCAGGTTGGCCAGGTTACCGGTCTCGCATGGACGGAAGTGGGCGGCGATCTGCTGACCATCGAAGCCGCGGTGATGCCTGGTAAGGGCAACGTGATCCGCACGGGTTCGCTTGGCGACGTGATGAAGGAGTCGGTCGAGGCAGCACGCTCGGTGGTTCGTTCGCGTTCGCGTCGTCTCGGCGTCAAGGACGAAGCGTTCGAGAAGCAGGACATTCACATCCACGTGCCGGAAGGCGCGACGCCGAAAGACGGTCCGTCGGCCGGTATCGCGATGACCACGGCGTTGGTGTCGGTGCTGACCGGTATTCCGGTTCGCGCAGACGTCGCCATGACGGGTGAAATCACGTTGCGTGGTGAAGTTCTGCCGATCGGCGGCCTGAAGGAAAAACTGCTGGCGGCGCATCGCGGCGGCATCAAACTGGTGCTGATCCCGGAGGAAAACGTCAAGGATCTGACGGAGATTCCGGATAACGTGAAGAACGCAATCGAAATCGTGCCGGTCCGCTGGATCGACAAGGTGCTCGAACTCGCGCTCGAACGTGTGCCGGAGGCGTTGCCCGAGGAGGAACCGAAGCCGGCTGCCGCGCCCGTCGCGGCGGAACCCGGCAAGGATTCCAATGCAACTGAAGTCGTCAAACATTAAGCGGTAATTGTGAATCTGGCAGTGTGCGGTGAAAGCCGATCATTGCCAGTCGGTAGGACAAGAAAACCCGCGGCGCTCGCCGCGGGTTTTTTATTGTCCGCGCCTGTTCAGTGTCACCTCTGTACCGACGCGTTTCCCATCTATTGAGCGACGCGTAGCACCGTTGCGAGCGCGCCCATTCCCCTATGGTTTCGTTGCAAGAATCAGTGATAGGAAAGCGCTTCCAAAAACGCCCGAATCAGGCTCAACCCCGCTTGACACAAGGGTTTCGGACAATTCTAATGACTCGGCCCGGCATTGCCCGGCGGCTGCGTGATGTCAGGTGCCGATGGGCGCCGTCACGAAAGCCATTTCGTTCTCGGGGGTAGGAATGAACAAAACGGAATTGATCGATCACATTGCTCAGCAAGCCGACATTTCGAAGGCAGCGGCAGGCCGTGCGCTGGATGCCGTGATCGGTGGTGTCAAAGGTACGTTGAAAAAAGGCGGTTCAGTGACGCTGGTCGGTTTCGGAACATTTGCGGTGGGTAAGCGCACCGCGCGCACCGGACGTAATCCGCGCACAGGTGCCGCGATCAAGATCAAGGCGGCCAAGGTGCCCAAATTTAGGCCTGGCAAAGCTCTGAAGGATGCGCTAAACTAATGGGCTTGCTGCTTGAGGAAACGGTCGGGTCAACGGCCGATTATTCAGGCAGCGAACACGGAGCACGCTGAATCGAAACGGGTGCTTAGCTCAGTTGGTAGAGCGGCGCCCTTACAAGGCGTAGGTCGGGAGTTCGAGCCTCTCAGCACCCACCAGTTTCAGATTCAAGCCAGGTGTTTCGGGCGCAAGTAGCTGGGCGCAGTTGTGAGTGTCCGGCGCAGTTCAAGCGCAGTATCAGGAGTGGTAGTTCAGTCGGTTAGAATACCGGCCTGTCACGCCGGGGGTCGCGGGTTCGAGTCCCGTCCACTCCGCCAGTATCCTCGAAAGGCGAACTCCGGTTCGCCTTTTTTATTGCCCGCTGTTGTAAGATCGGGCCTTCCGTTTTTGGCACTCCTTACGCATGCTCGATTTTTTCCGTAATCACAAACGCCTGATGATGTTCATGCTCATCCTCGTCATTGTGCCGGGGTTGGGTTTTGTGGGTATTCAGGGCTTTCGCGGCTTCTTTGACGAAAGTGCAAATGTCGCAAGCGTCAACGGTCACAAAATCACTCGTGCAGAGTTCGACGACGCGATGCGGCAACAACTCGACCGTGCGCGTCAAATGCTTGGCGCCCAGTTCGATATGAAGTCGTTCGACACACCCGAGCGCCGCAACCAGATGCTCGACGGTCTGATCGAACAACGCGTGCTTGCCGATGAGACTCAACGCCTGCATCTCACCGCATCGGACGACGCCGTGCGTCGCGTGCTGTTGAACGACCCGGTGATCTCATCGCTGAAAAACCCCGACGGTTCGATCGATGTCGATCGTTACAAGCAGCTGCTCGCCATGCAGGGCATGACGCCCGATCAATACGATGAACGCGTCCGTTACACGCTCGCCACGCAGCAGTTGCCGGCCGCGATCCAGAGCAGCGCCTTCACGTCGAAAACGCTCGCACAGCATTTGACCGAGCTTGCCGAACAGCAGCGTGAGGTTCAGGGACTGGCGTTCCATCCGCGCGACTATGCCGCGAAAATACAGCCGACGGACGCGCAACTTCAGGCGTACTACGACGCGCATCGCAACGAATTCGCTACGCCGGCTACGGCCACGATTCAATATCTGGTATTGTCGCCGGCCACGCTCGGTGCATCGATCCAGCCGAGCGACGCTGATCTGAAAAAATACTACGACGACAACATCGCGCACTACCGCACCGAAGGTGAAGTGCGCGCAAGCCACATCCTGATCGCCGCATCGAAAGATGCCAGCGCGGCGGACAAAGCCAAGGCGAAGCAGAAAGCTGAAGACCTGCTTGCCCAGATCAAGGCGCATCCTGAGCAGTTTGCCCAGATCGCGCAACAAAATTCCCAGGACCCGGGATCGGCGTCGAAAGGCGGTGATCTCGGTTACTTCAGTCGCGGCATGATTGCGGGCGGCCAGTCGTTCGACGACGCGGCCTTCGCGTTGAAGAAAGACGAGGTCAGCGGCATCGTGCAGACGGACTTCGGTTATCACATCATCAAGGTGACGGACGTGAAGCCGGCGGTCACCAAACCGTTCGACGAAGTCAAAGACCAGATCGCAAAGGAAGTGAAGACGCAGCAGGCCAGCAAGGCTTTCAGCGATGATTCGGAAGGCTTCACATCGCTCGTCTATGAAAAGGCGAAGAGCCTGCAACCGGCCGCTGATAAATACAAGCTGCAACTGCAGACCGCCACGGTCACGCCTCAGGCTGATCCGAAGCTGCCGCCCGACAGCCCGTTGAACAATCCTAAGTTCCTTGCCGCGGTGTTCGCGACCGACTCGGTGAACGCGCGCAACAACACGCAGGCCATCGATGTCGGTGGCAACACGCTGATCGCTGCGCACGTCACCGACTACAAGGCTGCCACGGTGCCGGCGCTCGACGCCGTAAAGGACGCGGTGCGCCAGAAAGTGATTGCAGTGCAGTCGGATGAAGCTGCGCATAAGGATGGCATCGCGAAGCTGGCCGAGCTCGACAAGTCGAAGTCCACCGCAGGTTTCTCGTCACCGTTGAAGGTGTCGCGCAACGATGCGCAGGGCATGCCACCGGCAGCATTGAGTGCAATCTACAAGGCCGATGCGCAAAAGTTGCCCGCGTATGTCGGCGTGGATCTCGGTGACGACGGCTATGCCATCTATCGCGTGAACGCCGTGATCGCAGCAGGGCCGAGCGATCCGCAGCGTCTCGCCGCGGCACAGCAGCAAATTGCCCAGGTCGATGCGCAGTCCGAAGCAGAGGCCTATCTGCAGGCGCTGCGTGCCCGCTCGAAGGTGAAGTTGTATGGGTCGCTCGATAGCAGCAACGCGCAGGCAAACGGCGACTAGGGATTCAATCCGCAGTTAGCCCGCACAAACAGAAAGCCCCGCATTTGCGGGGCTTTTCTGTTTAACGATGCCGAGGCTGCCAGGCGTCGCCTGACCGTTAATTGATGATCTGCTTCGACTACGTCTGAAACGTTACAGGCAGGCGCTGATGCCGCTCGTGGCGTCGCTGCCCGCTGCGCCATTCGCGCGGAAACCGACCCACGAACCCTTGCCCGAATACGAAGGACGCACGACGGCGGCGGCGCCATTCGGCGGCTGCTGGCCCGGAACGAAAACGTCCACGGCCTGGTCGTTCGCGAGCGTGTCTTGCGACACGACTTGTTGCTGCGAGCTATCTGCCCACTTTTGCGCGATGCAGGTAGCAACGGCTTTCGGCGGTTGCTGGCTTTGGCCGACAGATTGAACGCCTGCAGGCGGTTGAGCGGCGCACGCAGAGATTGCCACGGTCAAAGCGATTAACGGTAAATATTTCACGTTATCTCCTCAAAAGTCGCTCAAAATCGAGCCAGGTTACACGGGATTCCGTAAGTGTCGGAGAAGACCTTAGCGATCCGCGTTCCCCAAGTTCTGGAAACAAGTCGTTAGCAGGCTTTTCAGTGCGGCGAACTTGTATGAAGGAGTGGCTGGACTGCAGGCCACACGTTGTTCAGTAGCACTGGCTGTGCCTGCTGAGTCGGATGAATCTGATCTGCCTGGAACATCTCCGGCTTGTCCGCGATGCCCGCGAGCAAAAATGGCACAAGCGGCACGCGGAATTGCTTCGACAGATCCCCAGAGAGTCCATGGAACTTTTGCGAATAGTCCGGGCCGTAATTAGGTGGAACATACATGCCTACCAGCACGACCTTCGCATGTCCCTGCTGGGCCTCTTCGATGATCGTGCGCAGATTGTCTTCGGTGGTGGAAAGCGGCACACCTCGCAATGCATCGTTGCCACCCAGCTCGACGATCACGATAGTCGGCTTCAGGCGCTCCATGAGCGCGGGCAAGCGTGCCCGTCCGCCGCTCGTGGTGTCGCCGCTGATGCTTGCATTAGCAACGCTATAATCGATCCGCTGATCGGCAAGGCGCTGGCGCATCAGGGCCACCCAACCCGTGTCGCGAGGCAGGCCGTACTCGGCGGAGATGCTGTCGCCGAGCACCACGATGACCGGTCTGGCCTGTTCCGGCGCGTTCGCCGCGCTTGCCGCGACGGGCATTGAAAAAAGAGTAGCGGCCAGCACGGCCGAGCCGAATGCCGTAGTCAGCGCAGCCGCGCGAGGCGCCACGGCGCGCACTTTCAACCTACGCTTCACCATGCTAAACAAAACTGATCCAGTCATTGAAGTGCGGGGTTTGTGCAAAAGGGTTAAGGATGCAACGGGCGAACTGACGATTCTCGAGAACATTGATCTTGCCATCGAGGCCGGCAGCAGTGTGGCGATCGTCGGTGCATCCGGGTCCGGCAAGTCTACGCTGCTAGGCTTGCTCGCAGGGTTGGACAGCGCAAGCTCGGGCTCGGTTCGCCTGCTCGGCCGCGAACTCGCCGAACTGAACGAAGACGAGCGCGCTGCATTACGCAGCGGCTCCGTCGGATTCGTATTCCAGTCGTTCCAATTGATGCCGCATCTGACCGCGCTCGAAAACGTCACGTTGCCGCTCGAACTGCAAGGTGGAATCGGCACGCGCGAAGCCGCGGCGCGCGCTCGCGGTCTGCTGGAGCAGGTGGGGCTCGGCAAGCGCACCGGTCACTACCCGAAGCTCCTGTCGGGCGGTGAGCAGCAGCGTGTTGCGTTGGCACGCGCGTTCGTGACGCACCCCGCCATTCTGTTCGCGGACGAACCCACCGGCAGTCTGGATGCGGCCACGGGCCATGCGGTGATCGACCTGATGTTCCAGATGAATCGCGCGAACGGCGCCACACTGATTCTCGTCACACACGACATTGAACTCGCAAGACGTTGCGACACCACGGTGACGATCGAGGCAGGACGGTTGGCTTGAGGTTCGGCTAACGCGGGCGCCAATGCAAAGCGGGCCATCTGGGCCCGCTTTGTCGTTGCCGTCTCAGCTTTGCTTCATTCGGCCGGCGCCATTGAATGTCACTTCTTCAACGCGGCGCGCGCACGTTCGATCAACGCCGACGTCGACGAGTCATGCTTCTTGACGTCCGCACCCGGCGACGTGAGATCGGCCTCGACGACCTTGCCGAGGATCTTGCCCAACTCCACGCCCCATTGATCGAACGGATTGATGTCCCACACCGACGCCTGCACGAGCACCTTGTGTTCGTACAGGGCGATCAACGCACCGAGTGAACGCGCGGTCAGCGCGTCGACGATAATCGTCGTAGTGGGGCGGTTGCCAGGGAACACCAGGTGCGGCGCAAGATCGGGCTTGTCCGCGCCGGCGACTTTCTTCGCTTCTTCGAGCGTGCGGCCGAGCATCAGCGCTTCACTCTGCGCAAAGCAATTGGCGAGCAGCTTCGGATGATGGCTGACAAGCGGATGCTCCGGCGTCAGTACGGCGATGAAGTCGATCGGCACGATGGTCGAACCTTGATGCAGCATCTGAAAGAATGCATGCTGACCGTTCGTGCCCGGCTCGCCCCATGTGACGGCGGCGGTCGGATAGTCGACCATCGCGCCATCGAGCCGCGCCGACTTGCCATTGCTCTCCATCTCGAGCTGTTGCAGATACGAGGGCAGGAAATGCATCGCTTCCGAATACGGCGCGACCAGATAGCTTTGCGAGCCGAAAAAGTTGCGATACCAGATGCCGATCATGCCGAGCAGTACCGGCAGGTTCTTGTCGAGCGGCGCGGTACGGAAATGCTGGTCCATGTCGTTCGCGCCGGCGAGCAGTTCGTTGAACTGGTCGGGCCCGATCGCGATCATGATGGACAGGCCCACCGCTGACCACAGCGAGTAGCGGCCACCCACCCAGTCCCACATCTGGAACACGTTCTCTTTCGCGATGCCGAACTTCACGACCTCGGCGGGATTGGCCGACACGCCGACGAAATGCTTCGCCAGTTCGCTTTCCGGGCAGCCCTTGCTGATGAACCAGTCGCGCATGGAGTGCGCATTGGTCATGGTCTCAAGCGTAGTGAACGTCTTCGAGACGACGATCACGAGCGTTTCCTCGGGATCGATCTGTTGCATCACGTTGTAGATATCCGCGCCGTCAACATTCGACACGAAGTGCGACGTGATTTCTCGCGTGGCCAGATGATGCAACGCGCTCACGACCATCTTCGGCCCGAGATCGGAGCCGCCGATGCCGATGTTCACCACATAGCGGATACGCTTGCCCGTGTAGCCTTTCCACTCACCGCTGCGCACCTTGTCGGCAAACGCCGCCATCCTGGCGCGCTCGGCCTGTACCTCGGCATGGAACGGCGCGTTCGGATCGTTCGAGCGCAATGCGGTATGCAGTGCCGCGCGGTGTTCGGTCGGATTGACGATATCGCCCGCAAACATGGCGTCGCGCCGCTTCTCGACGCCCGCTTCGCGCGCGAGCTGCACGAGCAGCTTCAGCGTTTCATCGGTGATGCGGTTCTTCGAGAAATCGATTGCGAGGCCGCCGCCCGAGAACGCGAAGCGCTCGGCACGGGTAGGCGCGGGGTCGTTCTCGGGTGCAAACCAGTCGCGCATGTGGGCATCGCGAATCTTCTCGTAATGCGTTTGCAGCGAGGACCAGGAAGGGAGCGAGTTCTGGGTCATAGCGTCCGTTTAACCAGGGGAACGAGGGAAGGCCAGCGCGCCAGAGGCGCTGCCGGGGATGTTGCAACGTTGCTGTCAACGTGATGCCGCACGGCCGGGTTCGGCTCATATTGCCGCAAGATTCGACGAGTTGGAAAAGTCGCTCGCCAGCGCGGCAATGTCGCCGCCGCCCGTGCCGACACCTCACGTTAAACCTTGCGCTAACCGCTGCCGTATTCGCCGCGCGGCAAGCAGGCTGGCCGCGGGTCAGCAGCAGGACAGCAGCGCAGTCAGTGAATCAGTATAGCGGCCCCGCGTGACAGAGGAAGGTGGAGTGAACATCGCGCGCAAAGTCGGGGAACGCGAACGCCCGTGCACAGGGTTGCCGCATCAACCATGCGACGGATAGAAAAGCCGGTTGAGCAACGTGCGCACCATCGGCGCGAGTTCGCCGGCGGTCAGCCCGGCCGGGCCGTGCCCTTGAGCGCTGAGCGTATCGGCGGCGAGCCCGTGCAGGTACACGCCCGCCAAAGCCGCCTCGAAGCGCGGCAAATGCTGCGCGAGCAGTGCGCCGATTATGCCGCCGAGCACGTCGCCAGTGCCGCACGTGGCGAGCGCGGCGTTGCCTGTCGGGTTGATCGCGATGCGGCCGTCCGGCGTGGCAATCACGGTGCCGGTTCCTTTCAGCACGATGACGCTCGCAAAGCGCGCGGCGAGCGCGCGCGCGGCGGCAAGCCGGTCGGCCTGCACGGTGGGCGCGTCGGTGCCGAGCAGACGAGCCGCTTCGAGTGGATGCGGCGTCAGCACGCAAGGGTCGCCCTGCGTGCCGCGCGCGGTCACTTCGGCCGCGAGCGACGCATCTTTCGAAATCAGGTTGAGCGCGTCGGCGTCGAACAGCTTGGGCACGTCGAGTCGCAGCACATCGTGCAGCACGCGCGTGGCGCGCTCCCCATGACCCATCCCGCAGCCGACGGCCAGCGCGTCCATGGTGTCGAGCGGCAGATCGTCGATGGCGTGCAACATCAGTTCGGGATGCGGCGGATCGTAGGGCGGCGCGCCTTCGCCGAGCAGCGCGACATGCACCTTGCCCGCACCGGTGTACAGCGCGGCGCGCGACGCGAGGATCGGCGCGCCGCACATGCCGGTGTCGCCGCCCACTACCGCAAGACTGCCGAACGTGCCTTTGTTCGTCGCGAAATCGCGCGGCGGCAGGCTCGCCGCGAACAACTCCGGCGCGTTCAGTTGCACGGCTGTGCGCTGGCTGCAGTCGAGCCCGATCGGCGCGACCGTGACCGAGCCGGCGAGATCGCGTCCCTGCGCGGTGAAAAGCCCCGGTTTGGCCGCGATGAACGTCACGGTATGCGTGGCGTGGACGGCGGCGCTGTCTTTGCCGCCGACGACCGTGCCGGTGTCGCTGTCAAGGCCGCTCGGCACGTCGAGCGCCAGCACGCCGCCCTTGCGCGGGCGCGCTTTCGCCCGCTGCGTCAGTTGACGGGCCACGCTGGCAAAAACGCCGTCCAATTCGCGCGTGAGACCGATCCCGAACATGCCGTCCACGAGCCATGTGTAGCCGGCCAGCGAGGCCGGCATGTCGGCGGTGATCGGCACGCCGGCGGCGCGGGCCGTGGCGAGCGCCCAGCGGGCGTCGTCCGCTTTCACTTCGACCGGCATGCACAGTTCGACGGCGATGCCGGCCTCGTGCAACTCAGCCGCGAGGATGAGCGCATCGCCGCCGTTGTTGCCGGGGCCCGCGATCAGCCACACCTTCTGCTTCGATTTCTCGATCGACGTGTCGCGCGTGATCTGTTCGAGGAGGAAACTCGCGGCCGATTTGCCGGCGCGCGCCATCAGCGTATAGGGCGGCAAGGCGGCCGACGCCTGGGTTTCGGCGATCCGCAATTCGGTGAGCGTCAGAAGCGGCAGCGCACGGTCGTGCGGGTTGATCAGCGTGGGCAGTGTGGTGTCGGCGTTTGTCATGTCGGGGTCGGCGCAGGTCTGGCGGGTCTGGCGGGTGTGGCGGGTGTGGAGTTGGCCCGAGGCGGCGGGTACTGGGAAACGCTTATCCTGGGGCCCACGCGAGTTTCGCGCGGCTCTCAAGGTCGTCCGGAAGTCGCCCCGATGACAGCTTACCGGAAGCGCTCGGCCCGCAGCGCAGCGAGCGTGTCGTCGGGAACCTCGGGCGTCGTGCCCGAGATCAGATCAGCAATCAGCTTGCCCGAGCCGCAGGCGAGACCCCATCCCGCGGGACCATGACCGGCGTTGACGAACAGGCGCGGATGCAGCGCGTTGCCGATCACCGGCAAGCCGTCCGGCGACAACAGTCTGACCCCTTCCCACGGCAACGCCGCCGAAATCCGCGCGGCGCCCGGAATCCAGTCGTGCGTCGCCTGGCCGAGGAGCGCGAGCGCCTCTTCCGTGACCGCCTCGCCAAGCGGCTTGTCGATATCTTTTGCGTTTTGCAGCACTGCGCCGCCCGCGATCCGCAGACGGTGGTTCATCCGGCTGATCGCAATGCGCTTCACTGCATCCACGATCGCCACGTGCGGCGCACATTCCTCATGCGCAATCGGCGCAACCAGCGTATGCAGGCGCAGCGGATAAAGCGGCAAGCGCAGACCGAGCCGTTCGAGCAGCGTCAAACTGCCGTATCCGGCCGCGACGACCACACAGTCGGCGTGAATCACGTCCACTTCGCGCGAACGCGAGCCCGCGTCCGGCCGCGACGTCAGTTCCACCGACGCCCGCTGACCTTCGAGGCGAATACCCGACACTTCGCGGCCGAGCATGAACTGCACGCCGCCTTCCATATCCAGCGTCTGCTTGATGAGCTTGGTGAAAAGCGGGCTGTTGCCCGTGCGTTCCTGATCGAACAGCACGCCGCCCGCGAATTCGGGTTCGGTGCGCACCGAGTGTTCGAACGACGCGCACTGTTCGGGCGTCAACTCGTGGTGCGGCACTTCGTAATGACGCAGCAGACCGAGCGCCGGCCGGAGCTGTTCCCACTCTTCGTGCGAGCGCACGAGATACAGCAGCCCGCTCGTCTGCTCGAATTCGAGCCCGGAGCGGGCCTCCATGCCGGCTATCGTGTCCCGGGACAATTCGACCAGCGGCCGCAGCAGTCCGTATTGATGACCGAACGCATTGGGTTCCTGCAGTTCGGCGAGTTGCCTGACGAACTGGCGCGCCGGTCCCGAAAAACCGCTCCTGTTGACAACGCCGTTCTTCGCGTTCTGGCGGCTCGCCATGAAAGTCGGGCCGAACCACACGTCGAGCGGCGTGGGCAGCAGGGTGCCGCCGTGCCCGTAAGTGGCGCCTTGCGCGACTGTTGCGTGGCGCTCCACGACACAGACCCGGTGGCCGGCCGCGCGCAGGTGATAAGCGGTGGCGACGCCCGCAATCCCGCCGCCGATGACGATGACATCCATGTTCTGATTCGAGTTGCCGCCGGGACGCGAGACACCGCGCCTGCCGTCAGGCGTGACATGCGGCGCGATGGCGAGCCTGCTTCAGGCCCATCGCACCGATCTGATGAAAGGCCGAATGATAGCAGTCAAACCTGCCGCGGGGCCACGCGCGCCATGGGCGCCACGTCGTTCGGACCGTTGCGCGGCCCCGGCTGGAAGCCCGTTCCCGGGGTATAATCTCGGACTTCCTTTCCGCCTCACGTCGCCTTTTACGCGCGGCTCATCGGCATCACTCATCGGCATCATTAGCGACGCAACGTCAAGTCCATGGCCCACTTCTCGTGTTTCCCCGGCGCTTCGGCCCTTTCCGATTTCCGTCAAACCCGCCTGCTCGAAACGCTGACGCGCATCGATCCAAATATCACCGGCGTGCGTGCGCAATATCTGCACTTCGTTAACGCGCAGAGCCCGCTGTCCGCCGAAGACACCGCGAAAATCGAAGCGCTGATGCACTACGGCGATCCGCTCGAAGCAACGAAAGAGCGCGGCGCGGCCGAAACGTTTCTCGTCGTGCCGCGTTTTGGCACGGTGTCGCCGTGGGCCAGCAAGGCAACGGATATCGCTCATCTGTGCGGGCTCGCGCAGGTGCGGCGCATCGAGCGCGGCGTCGAATACACGGTTACGCTGAAAAGCGGTCTGCTGGGCGGCAAGAAGGCGTTGTCCGACGAAGCGCGCGCCGCCGTGGTCGCCGCGTTGCACGACCGCATGACGGAAAGCGTGGCGGCTTCGCGCGATCAGGCCATGCATCTGTTCGACGAACTGCCGGCCAAGCCGCTGCAAACCGTCGACGTCTTGAGCAACGGCCGTGGCGCGCTGGAAGTGGCGAATACCGAGCTGGGCCTCGCGCTCGCCGACGACGAAATCGACTACCTCGTGGACGCTTTCACGAAGCTCGGCCGCAACCCGACCGACGTCGAACTGATGATGTTCGCGCAAGCCAACAGCGAACACTGCCGGCACAAGATTTTCAACGCGGAATGGACGATCGACGGGGAAAAGCAGGACATGTCGCTGTTCAACATGATCCGCAATACGGAAAAGCTGAATCCGCAAGGCACGATCGTCGCGTATTCGGATAACTCGGCGATCATGGCGGGCGGCATGGCGGAACGCTGGTTCCCGCGCACGCCGGCTCAGCTTGGCGCAAGCGAACTGCCCGAGCATTACCTGCGCAGCAACGAGCTCACGCACACGTTGATGAAGGTGGAGACGCACAACCACCCCACGGCAATTTCGCCGTTTCCGGGTGCGGCAACGGGTGCGGGCGGCGAAATTCGCGACGAAGGCGCAACGGGCCGCGGTGCGCGTCCGAAGGCCGGCCTCACGGGCTTTACGGTGTCGAACCTGGAATTGCCGG
This sequence comes from Paraburkholderia sp. PREW-6R, assembly GCF_039621805.1. Classification (NCBI taxonomy): domain Bacteria; kingdom Pseudomonadati; phylum Pseudomonadota; class Betaproteobacteria; order Burkholderiales; family Burkholderiaceae; genus Paraburkholderia; species Paraburkholderia sp. PREW-6R. The sequence continues at coordinate 1,569,096 of NZ_CP155073.1, forward strand.
ACGGCGTGCAGACGTGGGAAAACGCGCGCGACGCCGCTCAGCCGCTCGCCTATCGCAATCCAGACGACCGACACGAGGCGTATGGCCGTCCCGACCGCATTGCGTCGCCGCTGCAGATCATGATCGACGGCCCGCTCGGCGGCGCCGCGTTCAACAACGAATTCGGCCGGCCCAATCTGGGCGGCTATTTCCGCGTGTATGAGCAGAACGTCGCGGGCCGGGTGCGCGGCTATCACAAACCGATCATGATCGCGGGCGGCATCGGCAATATCTCCGACCAGCACACGCACAAGCTCGATCTGCCCGAAGGCTCGCTGCTGATCCAGATCGGCGGTCCCGGCATGCGCATCGGCATGGGCGGCGGCGCGGCGAGTTCCATGGCCACCGGCACCAACACCGCTGAACTGGATTTCGATTCCGTGCAGCGCGGCAATCCTGAAATCGAGCGCCGCGCGCAGGAAGTGATCAACGCGTGCTGGCAACTCGGCGAAAACAATCCGATTCTAAGCATTCACGACGTCGGCGCGGGCGGTCTGTCGAACGCGTTCCCGGAAGTGGTGGACGGCGCAGGCAAGGGCGCGCTGTTCGATCTGCGCAAGATCCAGCTGGAAGAGAGCGGTTTGTCGCCACGCGAAATCTGGTCGAACGAAGCGCAGGAGCGCTATGTTCTGGCCATCGCACCGGCTGACCTGCCGACATTCGAAGCCCTGTGCAGGCGCGAGCGT